>JAJRQZ010000066.1 GCA_024279935.1 Bacteroidota bacterium | reverse complement strand
GGAACTAAATGCCATTCAGGGTGAAATCGTAAAGTTGTTTAATATTAAAATAGAGGATGTCATGAAGATGTAGCCACAGAACAACAAAAGATATTGGAGCCAGACACTGTAAACACACGGTTTCTATAAGTAAGTTCCGTTTAATTCTAATCCTCTGTGTTTGATTCAATTTGAACCAAGGGCAAACCATTTATTAAAAGAGTAACATCTTAGCGGTTTTTATATTTGCCTTCCATTGTTACCTGTTGGGTAACCTGATATTGGTTTTTGCACCAGGCAACCTGGGTCAATCAGTTCAATGGTTTTGTGTTCGCCTTGTTCGTTTGTGCAGGGTGCCCGGCCTCTTAGAATTTTGGCTTTTCCAAAAATATCGCCTTTGTTGATGTAGCTTAATATCTACTTAAAATCATTATCGGAAAGTTTGGTTTTAATATGAATTTCCAATTGCAATTTCAGGTTAGCCAATAAATCATTTTCATCTTTTATGACTACACTTTTATAACCCAATTTTTGTAATTGAGCAACAAGGTTGTTTTCTAATATTTGTTCGGGTTGGGTTGTCATTAGCTTTTGAATATCAACTTATAATTCTTTTCTATTTCTTTTACTTCATTTTCGTGGAGCGCATTAAACTCTTTGTTTTTTGCTCTCTTTGAAAGCACACCATTATTTTGTTCCAAAAAACGAACTAATAAGGCAACAAAGTCATCCGGCATTTCAAATGAATTATCAATATACGTTTTAAACTCTTCGTATTTATTCAAGTAATCAACTTCATGTGGTATTATATCCTCAATTGTTTCCTCAACACATTCATATAAGAATTCAACTTGCATAGTAGCATCAAAGTAGCGATAACAATCTATTGTCTCGTTCAGCACTTGAATATTATGGTCATTTGTTTCTACCCATTCTATAAAATCTAATAAAGGGAGTGAATAATTTTCCAATACTTTTCGGTAATCGATTATTTTATCGAGAATAGCAGCAGAAACAGGGAAAATTAAACCTTGCTTAGAGAATTGCTTTTTCGCCAGTACGTGATGTATCAAGTAACGATGAATACGCCCGTTACCATCTACAAATGGGTGTATAAATACAAAGCCAAAAGCAATAGACGTTGCAGCTACAACAGCATCTATTTCATCAGCAAGTAACAAATTGTTAGTTTCTATCAGTCCTTGCATTAATCTGTTAACATCCTCAGGTTTAGCAGATATATGGTCTGGTATTGGAGAAAAAGTATCATTATCCCGTTCTCCAATAAAACCTCCTTTTTTACGATACCCCATTTCAATGAAACGGGCATTTTCAATTACTACTTGTTGCAATCGCTCAAATTCTTGTTGGCTCAAATCTCTTACGCCTGCTTGGCCAATAGCTTGTCCCCAGCGTGCTGCCCGTTTGCTTTTTGGGCTTTCGCCCTCTATAGCAAATGATGCTTTTGAATCTTTTAGCAATAAAAAGGCAGAGGCACGCTGCAATATACCTATTCTAATCCCACTTAAATAATTGTCTTTTTTCCCCGATAGGTCTTGTTCTATATAACTTGATAATTTTTCGGTTTTTCTAATTAAGGGGCAAAAATTTACGGTGCCCGGTAGATTATTCACTATTCGATGACGGGAAGAACGAGTTCCTTTTTGCAGTCCGAATTGCAGTTTGTTTTCTACTAACGGAATGTAATTTTTTATTGTAAGATCAGGAATTGGAAGTTGTTTTTCCATAAGCCACTCAAACAAAAACCATATTTTACGGGTGTATTGTCCTGTGGCTTCAATTTTTAGAAGGTTTACAATTTCTTCTTCAGCTAATTTTTTAAATAGTTTTTTGAAAAACAATAAATTGACCCCTTCATATTTTAATGCAAACACAAGCTGGTGGTAAAGCGTTTCTTCGGGTTGATGCCTTGGTGTTAATACTTTCCATTGGCCGGTTTGGTAGGTTTTATGTTTTTCGCTGATGAGTGCAATTATATCGGGCATTGGTAGGTGCAAATCTAATGCCGCTATTATAGCCGCATACCCGACAACAGTGGCTTTCTCAGGAAGGTTCCTCCCGTGAAAAACGAGTACTTTTTGTGAAAAACGAGTATTATGTGTCATTTTATATGAAAAATGGTTATTTGCAAATATACGTGAATAATGGGTATTATTTATGAAAAACAGGTGCAAAGTGCTGCTTTGCGTGAAAAACAGTTGCGTTTAATTGCGATTTCAAATCAGCAAACTAATCATTTTGTCTTAGCCCCCTAAAAAACCGGACTCGATTAGTGAGATTAAAAACACTAATTTTGTAGTTATGAGTAGCGTAAAAAGAACATGGAGTATTGAAGAAAAAACAGCAATACTCAAAGACATTAAACAAACAGGAGTTGTAGAGGGTTGTCGTAAGCATGGTATTTATGCGACCACTTATTATGACTGGAAGAAAAAGTTTGAAGAAAAAGGAACTGATGGGCTTGTTCCACATTATGGCAGAAAAGAGGCCGGCGAACTGAAAAAGCTTCAAAAAGAAAATGAGCGGTTAAAAAAGTTGCTGGCTGAAAAAGAGCTTGAGCTTTCCATCCGGAGTGAATTATTAAAAAAAAGATGGCACAATGGAGGAACGCAAAGAAGTAGTTAACCGTTATATTCAAAAAAGGATGAAAGCAACGAAAGCAGCACAAATAGCCGATTTCAGCCGAAGTGGGCATTACTGCAAGCCTAATGGTGGAAAGCCAGGCAAGAAGCCTACCGGTACCACCTTAAGAAACAATGGAACTACCGTTAAAAACACTACAGTTATTCGGGATACAAAAACCATCATCAGTCCTGATTTTATTGACTATGGCTATGAAAAGGTTACCGCAGTGCTTCATAAAAAAGGGTATACCATTAACCGGAAAAAAGTTTACAGGTGTTACTGCTCAGCAGGTTTATCAAGTTGATTATCAATGGCCCCATGCTTCAGCGTGGGGCTATATATTTGAAATCTCAGTAGTTTTGGCGGAAATTTTGTGTTTTTCAAACAAAAATTATGACAAAACGGATAGGTAACCAATGAGTTAATATTTTTCTCTAATGCTGAGTAGTAACAAATATTTTTATTAGCAAACCGGGGCGCTACAAGATGGCAGTGCCCCGATTTTGTTCGTAGCCTACGTTAATCACACTAGCAATTTACAGTAAGCACTCTATTTCACCCCATTGCAGGCCTCTCCAACAACCATGTGGACCTTGGCTGTGTAAAAGGTGATTGCAGGAATGGCTTTGGCCATTATGTTTGGGCCGACGGCACAAAATATGTTGGAGAGTTCAAATATGGTTTGTTTTCAGGTTATGGAGTAGTTACAAGTACTGATGGCAAATTTGCCGGAAGCTTAAAAACGGCAAGCGAAGCGGCTATGGGAGGGAGTTCAACACCAATAATGTCGTAACAAGACAAGGTAGCTGGCTGGCCAATGTTTTTTATCCGGAATTAACTATCGAAAAGAAATACTCAAAGGATGAAAAATGCACGGTAGGCAACTGTATCGATGCTTTTGGGATTTATATCGAAACTTTTGAGGCCGGCTGGAGCGACGCCTTTAGAGATTATGTCAACACTTACGAAATAAAATACGAAGGTTTTTGGAAGGACGGAAAATTCCATGGGCTTGGTTTTACCGACAACAGAATGGCCAAAACTTTTGTGGGGCAATTTAAAAATGGGGAAGCCGTGGATTAGCACCTGTGCTTTTCTGATAAATTAACAGACCGTCAACATACTCGTTTAACGAGCGGTGCTCCTGAATAAGGAAATAAAAAGACCTAACAGCAATTATTTATAATTTGTTAATAATTTCGGATTATGAATTATAAATGAAAGTCCTATATTTGCCATTATTTATATTCAATCCAAATAAAGAATGGCGCACTATCAAAAAAGAGGTAAGATTCCGGCTAAAAGACATGTGGTTTTCAGAAAATCAAATGGTGATCTTTATGCCGAAGAAGTGTTTTCATCGGAAGGGTTTTCCAGTGAATACTCATTAATATATCACAATAACCCACCAACCAAAGTTCTTTCTATCGACGAAGCCGTTGACGTCAGCCCGGAAATTCATGTTGATCGCAATTTGCAAAACCGTGCTTTCAGGGGTTTCGATATCAAGCCTGAGGCCGACTATTTAAGGAGCAGGAAAATTGTACTGACCAATGATGACGTAAACATTATCCTCGCGGCCCCCAAGAACTCCATGGATGATTGTTTCTATAAAAACGCGCAATGCGACGAAATGATCTTCGTACATAAGGGCAGCGGTTATCTGCTTACGGTTTATGGTGTTTTGAGCTTTCGTCCGGGCGACCACCTGATAGTTCCCAAAGGAACTGTATATCAATTGAAATTTGATGATGCCGACAATCGTTTGTTTATTGTAGAATCTAACCAAACTATGCGGCTTCCAAAAAGATATCTAAACAAATCAGGGCAGCTGCTCGAGCATGCCCCGTTTTACGAAAGAGATATACGGACCCCCGATAAGTTGATGACTTTTGATGAGGAAGGAGACTTTTTGATCAAGGTGAAGCGCAACAATATGATCTATCCCTATCATTATGCCCATCATCCTTTTGATGCTGTGGGCTGGGACGGATGTTTATATCCCTATGCTTTATCCATATACGATTTCGAGCCGATTACGGGTAGGCTTCACATGCCACCACCTATACATCAAACATTCGAAACCTCTACCTTTGTTACATGTGCCTTTGTACCAAGGCTTTACGACTATCATCCCGATTCTATTCCCGCTCCTTATCATCATAGCAATATAGACGCCGATGAGGTCTTATATTATGTCGATGGCGATTTTATGAGCCGCAACAACATACAAAAAGGACAAATAACACTTCACCCCATGGGAATTCCTCATGGGCCGCAGCCGGGTGCCATCGAAAGAAGTATCGGTAAAAAAGAAACTAAGGAATATGCTGTAATGGTGGACACGTTCAAACCTTTGAACCTAACCAAAACAGCAATGGAAGTTGAAGATCCGGATTATTATAAAAGTTGGGTTGGCTAGAGGCGCATTGCAATGCGTCTCAACGTCTAATGCATGCGCCTCAACGTCTAAATGGTCTTGAATATTTTAAATAAATTGTTAAAATTGATCAATAATAAATAAATAAAATGTCAAAATCTCTACCTATAAATGGAACTGCCTATATTGAATTCTATGTGGGCAATGCAAAACAAGCAGCACATTATTACCAGTCGGCATTCGGCTTCCAGCCACTGGCTTATGCCGGACTTGAAACAGGACTTAAGGACAGGACATCATATGTGCTCAAACAGGATAAGATAATTTTTGTGCTTACGGCCGGTTTAAACCCTGAGTCGGAAGTTACAGTTCATCAGAAAACCCATGGCGACGGTGTTAAGGTAATAGCCCTAAGCGTTGATGATGCCGAGAAATCGTTTAACGATACGGTAGGCAAAGGGGCAAAACCACATTTTGAACCAAGGTATGAATCGGATGCTGATGGCGAAGTTGTTCTTTCAGCTATAAAAACTTATGGCGAGACCGTACATGTTTTTGTTGAGAGCAAAAACTATAATGGTGCTTTCCTTCCGGGATATATTAATTGGGATCCTGGATATAAGCCGCGGAACACAGGCCTTTTATATGTTGACCATATTGTTGGTAATGTTGACTGGGGCGAGATGGACAAAATAGCCGATTTTTACAAGAACGTAATGGGTTTCAGCCAACTCATCTCATTTGACGACAAGGACATAAGTACTGAATACACAGCCCTTCAAAGTAAAGTTGTGGCCAACGATAATTTGAGGATAAAGTTCCCCATTAACGAACCGGCCAAAGGAAAAAAGAAATCGCAGATTGAGGAATTCCTCGATTTTTACATTGGCCCGGGGCCTCAGCATGTTGCCTTGGCTACGGAAGATATTATAAAAACAATTACCGCTTTGCGCGACAGAGGGGTTGATTTCCTGCATGTTCCCGATGAATACTACGATACCGTAACCGAAAGGGTTGGCAAAATTGCCGAAGACATGACAGAACTTCAAAAACTTAAGATACTAATCGATAATGACGAAAACGGTTATTTACTGCAGTTGTTCACCAAACCGGTCCAGGACCGGCCAACATTCTTCTTTGAGATTATCGATCGCAAAGGCGGGGCACAGTCGTTTGGCAAAGGTAACTTCCAGGCGCTTTTCGACGCCATCGAACTGGAACAGGCCAATAGGGGAACTTTGTGATGTGATTAGTTGATTGAGCATTGGTGATCGGCAATCGCGAAAGCCCGGAAGTGAATTATTGATTTTCCCGGCTCAAACCGGGGGATCAGGATTAAATAATATAAAAATAAATTAATGAACAAAGTTAATAATCCATTGCTGAAATCGTGGATCGAAGTCAGGGAAGGGAGCGATTTCCCTATACAGAACATTCCTTTCGGTATTTTTTCGCCCAAAGGCAAATCCCCGCGCCCGGGAACGATCATCGGCGATACCATAATCGATTTATCGGTTTTGGCCGACGAAGGTTTTCTTGACGGTATCTTGCCCGAAAACGGCTTTGATGCCTTTTTCGCAGATACATTAAATGAAATTATTGCTTTGGGCAAGGACTTCACATCAAAACTGAGAGATGAGGTTTCAGAACTATTTGAAGCGGGCAATGAGGCAATAAGGGATGATAAGGATCTTAAAAAAAGGTTTTGCATAAAGCTGAGGATGTGTTGATGCACATACCGGTCGAGGTTGGTGATTATACCGATTTTTATTCCTCTATCGAGCATGCCACCAATGTAGGGAGCATGTTCCGTGACCCTGGGAACGCCTTGTTCCCGAACTGGAAAAGCCTGCCTGTTGGATATCACGGCAGGGCCTCTTCCATAGTCGTTTCCGGGACTGATATCCACCGACCGAATGGCCAAACAATGCCTGCCGGGGAAGACAAGCCCGTTTTCGGCCCTAGCCGGCTTTTCGACTTTGAACTGGAAATGGCCTTTGTGGTCGGCAAATCGACTAAACTCGGCAACAGCGTGAAAGTTAAGGATGCAGAAGATTATATTTTCGGCCTTGTGGTTTTCAACGACCTGTCGGCCAGAGATATACAAAAATGGGAATATGTCCCGCTAGGGCCATTCCTTGCCAAGAACTTCGGTTCGGTAATATCGCCCTGGATAGTTAGCCTGGACGCATTGGAGCCATTCAGGCTTGAAGGCCCGAAACAAGAACCTGAGGTGTTGCCATATCTAAAATCGGAAGGAAACAGAAATTTCGATATCAACCTGGAGGTTTATATCAAGCCTGAAAACGGCAGTGAAAACCTGGTTTCTCGTTCCAATCATAAATACTTGTATTGGAACATCGCCCAACAGCTTGCCCACCATACCGTAAACGGCTGCAATATAAACGTGGGCGACATGTATGCATCCGGAACCATTTCGGGCCCGGGGCCGGAAGCTTATGGCTCAATGCTGGAGCTTAGCTGGGGCGGAAAAAAACCTCTCAAGCTCAGTGACGGCAGCGAACGTAAATTCATCCTCGACAACGATACGATTATCATGAGGGCTTATTGCCAAAAAAACGGCCTGCGTATCGGCTTTGGGGAATCGGTAACAAAAGTATTGCCCGCTAAAATATATTGATATGGAAATAGATGCCGCCAAGCTTAGCAATCCGGAATTATTAAAACTCCTGCAGTCGGGCATAAACCCCCGGCCAATTGCATTTGCCAGTACTATCGACAAAGAAGGGAAGGTAAACCTTTCTCCCTTTAGTTTTTATAATGTTTTCGGGATTAATCCCACTACGATAATATTTTCACCTGCTCGACGAGGACGCGACAACACCACTAAGCATACTCTTGAAAATGTAAAAGAAGTTCCGGAAGTAGTGATTAACGTGGTGAATTACAGTATGGTACAGCAAATGAGCCTTAGCAGTACCGAATACCCGAAAGGAGTAAACGAATTCGAGAAAGCAGGTTTTACCGCTGTCGATTCCCTAAAGGTAAAACCGCCAAGGGTAAAGGAGTCGCCGCTTCAGTTCGAGTGCAAGGTAAGGGAGATAATTGAAACAAGCGGCAAAGCCGGCTCGGGCAACCTGGTGGTTTGCGAACTGCTCTACGCCCATGCCGATGAAAACATCTTCGATAAAAAGGGAAATATCCATCCGGACAAGATTGACCTGGTTGGCCGTCTGGGCGGCGATTATTATACCCGTACAAGCGGAAACGCAAACTTCATAGTTCAAAAACCACTCACTACTATCGGCATAGGCGTCGATTCTCTTCCTAAGAAAGTGCGGCTGAGCAAAGTGCTCACTGGCAACGACTTAGGTATATTGGGCAATGTTGAGGCCTTGCCGGGCAAGAAAGAGATCGTCGATGCAATGAAGAACCCGATGTACCGTTCTTTGGCCAAAGATGAAACTTTGCAACATAATTTCGCTAAAAAGCTTATTGGCGAGAACAAAGTCATGGAAGCCTTAAAAGTTCTTCTTCTTGAACCTTAACATTTACTCACATAAGTTTTGCCCCCAAAATAGATTTCTTGTCCGGGACGGCGAGCACAACCTCCCCGTTTTTCCGGGCAAAGCCCGTAAGCAGACATTCAGAGATAAATGGCCCTATTTGTTTGGGAGGGAAGTTCACAACGCCAACAACCTGCTTTCCTATCAATTCGTCTTTTGAATACAAATCGGTTATTTGTGCGCTCGATTTTTTTATGCCTATTTCCTTTCCAAAGTCCACCGTAATTTTATAAGCAGGTTTTCTGGCCTCGGGAAAGTCCAATACCTCAGTTATCTCACCTACCCTAAGTTCCACTTTCTCAAAATCGCTCCAGCTTATCTCCGTCATTATTCAAGAATTTGTATATTTAGCAAAGTAATTTATCGTCTTCAAAACATTTACAGGTTTTTCCATATCGCATATCAAATCTTTTCTGCTGTATTTCTCAATCGAGAAAACACCATTCGTTTTCTTTTGCAAGTCATTGAGCATCTCCAAGCAAACAAAACCCCTGCTCAATATCAATGAGACGATACTGTTGAACTTCATTTTCCTCGCGATGGGATAATCTGTTCTTAAAACATCCTCAAAAACTTCAGCAACAAGCCCCTTATATTGCTGGCAAAGCCTATCAATCTGATATTCAGTAGTTACCAATGTCTTGATGCCTCCTTCGCTGTCCTTATAAATGTCGAAGATGTCGTTTTCCAATTGCATCAAACTCCCTAATTTATAGAGGAGGTTTTTTTCAACGCTGTTCATTTTACCCTCAAGTGCGCACCGGTAAAACAAGAGGGAAATACCGCCTTTTTGATATGTTATCGTTTTAATATCTTCATATTCAATGCCAGGGTCGATCTGCTTTTTACTAAATATCTGGGCATCAAACACTTCAACAAAATAATCTATTAACAGTTGTTTATCAGATGTGTTTTCCAAAGCCGTGCGATAAAATTTAAGGAACAACTCTTCATGCGAGCTATTGGTTATAGGGTCTTCAATATTTTGAACAAGTTGGAGAATATGATCATTGCTCATATCTTTTTCGTCGAAGAAATCGTCGAACAAACCCGTCAAGCCACCAAGATAGCTCAATGCCATCCTCTCGGCCCCGGACATTTCCCGTCCGCGCAGCACACAAAACGACTCGCCCAATATGGCAGGCACGGCCAGTCCATAGTAATTAATTATCTTAAGATAGTCCCTGTTGCTTAAACTGCCATCATTTGTTTTTTTACTTTCCTCTATATCAACGAGCAAGGTCTTCTTTAAAAACTTTCTCTGAAATCTCAAATTTCGCTGCAGGCCGGAATATAATCCGGGCAGGCTTACCAGGTTTTTCAAATAAGACATCATCCCGCGGTGTTTTTTATGAACAATAGTATGCGGTACTGCCATAATTTCGCTTTCAGGGCTTTATACTGATAATAACCCGACTTAAAGTTGTTCCTCCCGAAACGGCCGGTGTTTTTAAATGCAAGGTTATACATTATCGCGGGGACAGCCCCTAAGATAAATGACATATACATTCGCCGGGCAGTCTTGCGCACGCCGTCGGTATAATCGTGGTCTTCAACAAGGCCGAAGCCGTTTTCCTTGAATTTAGCCTCATACACTTTCAGGCTCTCGATGGGCGCCATGCACCACAGTTTCCGCCATTTTTCAAGATATTCCTTTTTGTCGCGTCCATCGGAAACATTAAAATAATCGGCGATCACAAGTTTCCCCCCCGGTTTTAGCAAACGCTCTGCCTCCCGGGCAAAGGCACTCTTGTCGGCTGCCGAGCTAATGCTCTCGATACACCAAATCAGATCAAAGCTATTGCTTTTAAAAGAAGTATGGGCATAATCTTCCAGCCGGAAATCCAGCAGATGGCTCAATTTGAGTTTTCTCGAGTTGGCCTCGGCAAACCTCAGTTGTTTTTCGCTGAGCGTTATCCCGCTAACTCTTACATTATAGTTTTTGACCAAGAAAATACCGGAGCCACCAACGCCGCAACCTGCGTCGAGTATATTCCAGTTTTTACCGATTCCGGCAATATTTGCCATTATCTTATTTGTGTTTGCCAGTGCCTCGGGGAAATTACGGCTTGATTCGTCCCAGATACCATAGTGAACAGCCAGGTTCTCATCAAGCTTCCACCACCTTTTGTATTGATGTAGCGTTTGGTCGTAATAATCCGCTATATCTTGATTCCGGGACATCTAATCGTTTTATTTTTAACGAAAATAAGAAAATATCCGTTGGGGCCGGGAGAGCAAGGGAAATTAAATTCTTAAATAAAAACTTTTGACCGGAAACCCTTGCGAAAGAAATTAATCGAAAAGGCTGTTCACAAATTCCTTGCGGTCGAAAATTTGAAGATGTTCCATTTTTTCGCCTACGCCGATATACTTTACAGGTATCTTGAACTGGTCGCTCACGCCAATCACTACGCCTCCTTTTGCAGTACCGTCCAGTTTTGTGAGGGCCAGTGCGTTAACCTCGGTAGCGGCTATGAATTGTTTTGCTTGTTCTATGGCATTTTGTCCCGTCGAGGCATCCAAAACCAGAAGTATCTCGTGTGGCGCGTCGGGGATTAGCTTTTGCATGACCCTGCTGATTTTCGACAGCTCGTTCATCAGGTTTATTTTGTTGTGCAAGCGGCCTGCCGTGTCAATAATTACTACATCGGTGTTTTTTGCTACCGCTGAGCGAAGCGTATCGTAAGCCACTGACGCAGGATCGGCGTTCATACCTTGTGAGACTATGGGAACACCTACCCTCTCGGCCCATATCGTCAGCTGATCGACCGCAGCGGCACGAAAAGTATCGGCCGCGCCCAGCACAACCGATTTGCCAACTTTTTTGAAGTTATGGGCAAGCTTGCCGATAGTGGTCGTTTTCCCAACGCCATTGACGCCAACAACCATTATTACATAAGGTTTTTTGTTTTCGGGAATATCGAAATCGGCACCGTCGCCACTATTGTTTTCTTCCAGGAGACCGACTATCTCCTCTTTGAGCATGGTGTTCAGCTCTTGTATTCCCAGGTATTTATCCTTGGCAACACGAGCCTCTAAACGATCGATGATCTTAAGCGTTGTTCGAACCCCCACATCGGAGGTTACCAGCGCTTCCTCAAGATTGTCCAGAACCTCGTCGTCAACTTTTGATTTGCCCGCAACGGCTTTCGACAATTTTGCAAATACGCTCTGCTTTGTCTTATCGATTCCTTTTTCTAGATCCTCTTTTTGCTTCTTCTTGGAAAATACCGAAAACAGTCCCATAATTATTGTACGTTTAAACTAAAAAAGCTTTCCCCTTAAAAAAAAGGAAAAAGCTCTTTTTTGACCATAAAAATTAATTTATTTCTTCGCGAAAAAATCTTTTACCAGGTCAGTAGGAACAATTTCTTCTTTAAAGGTATAGGCTCCCGATTTAGGTGATTTGGCCATTCTGATGACCTTAGCAAAATCTTTGCCTGATGATTGTAGTGATGCAACAACTTTCTTAGCCATGATTCAAATTATTTAATTTCTCTGTGTAATGTCATTTTTTTCAGGACAGGATTGTACTTCTTCAGTTCAATTCTTCCCGGTGTGTTTTTTTTATTCTTGGTAGTTATATACCTCGATGTTCCAGGCATACCGCTCTCTTTATGCTCAGTACATTCCAATATTACTTGTATCCTGGCGTCCTTTGTCTTTTTGGCCATTTTTATATCCTTTAAAATTCGGTCGGCAAAAATATCAACATTTGCATTAAAAACCAAATTATTTCCAAATAAATTTATTTAGCTATAATTGCCTGAATATAAGGCGTTATACCTGAAAAGAAAAACTCCACTGCAATAACCATTACTATCAGGCCCATTAATTTCATCATTATTTTATTGCCTGTTTCACCTAAAAACCTCGTAATACCCACAGCACCAATAAGTACGCTCAATAAGACCACAGAAACCAGGAGTATTGAAATAACAAGTATCATTTTAGAAGAATAATCAGGGCTTTCACCCATCAGCACTATCGCGTTTGTAATGGCTCCCGGCCCAGCTATCATTGGTATCCCCAAGGGAGTTATCGAAATATCGTTAACATAAGAGTCAACATCTTCTTCCTTTATTTTTATGGGGCTCAATCGTGCGTTAAGCATGTCGTATCCCATGATAAAGAACAAAAACCCTCCTACTACTTTCAGCCCGGCCACCGAGATACCAAAGAAATTGAACAAATATTGCCCTGCAAAGGCAAATAACATTAATATGGCCGTTGCTGTAACAACAGCCTTAACGGCAGTCTTCCTTCTCTCCCTTTTCGATAATTCCGAGGTCATGGTTAGGAAAACGGGCATAATCCCCATCGGGTTCATCAATGTGAGGAATGAAGTGAAGTACAGAAGTATAATAGTTAAATTATCCATTTTATTATTTTATGAAACAAATCTCGGCAAGATCCAATTCCCTATTTCGCTACTAAGCTGACAGCTGCACGGAAACGACCTTATAATTCGCTGATTTTTTGTTCAACGACCTCCATCACTATGTCGCGGCAAGCTTTAGCCTTCTCGGCAACTTCGGCACTTTTGGCCAGTAAGTCGGATGTGAACTTTTTGTCGGAAATACCCATGGCGTTTATCTTCACGTTCAGGTAAGCACCTTCAACAGCGGCCAATGCGCATAAAACGCCCACGCCGGCATCGGAAACGGAATTAGGGTTCCCATACTCCGCCATGGCCCGAATTACCTGTATTGATTGATATGCGGTCTCCATTACCTTAAACGGTATCTCCATGGCATATTTCGATGCGTCCTCAATGGCCTGCTTACGAATTTTCTTTTCTTCGTCCGATTTCTTCGGTAGACCGAAAGCTTCCATGATCTTATTGAAGGCATTGGTGTCCTCGTCAACCAGGAGGAGTAGCTTATCCTTGAATTCCTGACCTATTTCAGCCCAGTCGGAAAACTCCTCCCAGCGCTCGTCCCAGCCGCGCTTGTGCGATGACAGGTTGGCAACCATCGTCGCCAAGGAAGCGCCCAGGGCACCTACGTAAGCCGAAATAGAGCCACCTCCGGGGGCAGGAGATTCAGAAGCTGTTTCGTTTGCAAAGCCTTTGACGGTCATATCAACCAGCTTATTTGAATTCTCGTCCAACAAATATTCTATTATCTTTTCTTTAGGATCGAAAGGCTTCAGCTCGTCCAAGCCCATAGACTTGACGGCGATCTTTATAAGTTCATCATTATCAACACCTAATGAACGCTGTTGCTTGCGAAGGAAATATTTCCCGGCATCCAGCATGGCCTGAAGGGGAATTAAGCCCACAAGTTCGGAACCGGTAACCCTGATACCCCTGGCACCGGCTTTTTTGCAAACCTCGTCGAAGGCAATATGAACAGGTGTTATGCTAATATTGGTAAGGTTCATCGAAATCTGGGCAACGCCATACTCCTCTATGAACCAGCCTATTCCCTTAACGGCTTTCAACGAGCCGGGAATCATGACCGTTTTGCCATTCTCATCCTTGACGATTTTACCTGTAATAGGGTTCCCCTCCCTTTTTGTCCTTCCGCGCTCGCGAACGTCGAAGGCTATTGCATTGGCCCTTCGTGTTGAAGTTGTATTTAAGTTGACATTGAACGCTACCAGGAAATCACGGGCGCCCACAGCAGTAAGGCCGCTAAGGGCAACTTCCTCAGTAAATTCGGACGGGCCGAAGTCGGGCTTCCACCTTTCTGTAGTTATCCTTTCGGGAAGGGCTTCGTACTCTCCTGAACGACAGTTGGCAAGGTTGCGCCTCTCATCGACATAAGCGGCGTTTTCGTAGCAGAAAACCGGAATTCCTGCCTCCTCACCTATTCTCTTGGCAAGCTTGCGGGCATATTCAACAGTTTCTTCCATGCTTATATTGGCAACCGGTATCAGCGGGCAAACGTCGGTGGCGCCAAAACGCGGGTGCTCGCCTTTATGATGGCGCATATCAATTAGCTGGGCAGCCTTTTTTACACCCTGAAACGCAGCCTCTATAACCTCTTCGGGAGTTCCAACTATGGTTACTACGGTGCGGTTGGTTGCGGCACCGGGATCCACATCCAGAAGCTTTATACCTTCAACATTTTCCATTTCGTCGGTAATCTGCTT
The DNA here is from genome assembly GCA_024279935.1 of Bacteroidota bacterium. GTDB lineage: Bacteria > Bacteroidota > Bacteroidia > Bacteroidales > F082 > BM524. The sequence continues at coordinate 71,032 of JAJRQZ010000066.1, read as the reverse complement.
AATAACAGACATATCACGACCTTCGCTGAAGTTTGGGACACATTCGATAAGTTGTTTCATAAATATATATTTATCATCGTTAAACGTACGGCAAATTTAGAAAAATATGATGGTTGTGCGATGTGGGGAAAAAGAAAAATTGTTTGCTAAAAGCAAAACGGAAACCAAGACTTTTATCTTTGCAACGCATTACGGATAAGTTTGGGAGCTCGGCAAATAGCAAAGGATAATTAAATCACAAAAAACAGATGAAGACTGCTACTATAAAAGAAATAAGAACGGGACTGGAGGAACTATCGCCATCCGGGCTGAAAGAGCTCTGCCTTCGCCTGTCGCGCTTTAAAAAGGAAAACAAGGAACTTTTGACTTATATCTTGTTCGAGTCATCTGATGAAGGCAATTATGTAGAGGGCGTAAAAACCGAAATCGACAAGATGTTCGCAGAAATAAACAGCTCGTCATTTTATTTTATAAAGAAGAGCGCCCGCAAAATACTGAAGTATATAAAAACACGTATCCGTTATTCGCAAAACAAGGAGACTGAAGTGGAGCTCTTAATCTATTTTTGCGGCAAGCTATTGAGTTTCAAGCCCTCGATAAAAGACAACACAGCCCTTGCCAACCTTCTGGAACGCCAGATCAACAGCATAAGGAAAAGTATCAGTTCACTGCACCGGGATTTACGTTACGATTATGAATTAGAGCTCGGGAACATGCTACCGCCATATTAATGCTTGCAAATCAGCATGTCGAAAACATAAAAGACAAGTAATGCCAATATTTATTTCTTCTTTCCAAACTTCTCCCTTGCCTGGCCTGCAAGGTCATCGACCTTGTTGCGAATCTCGTTCAGCTCCTCGCGTATCGTTTTCTCGATATTAGAGATATTTACGGCCCCACCGTGCATCTCCCGTCGCTCGCCGTCGGTCAGCGCAGCCGGCATGACTATCCATAAAATAACGTAAGCCAGCGGACTAACACCTGAGATCAACGCTATTACAAATGCCAACCGCACCCATGAAGTGTCAATATTGAAATACGCGCCCAAACCGGAGCACACACCTCCTATCATCCTATCGTTTATATCGCGGAACAATCGTTTACCCGAGCCGGGAGGCCTGGCTTCGTAAACAGTCTCCTCTTCGCTTTCGGAATCAAAATCAGAAGTCTGCCCCAGGCGATCCTGTACCTTTCGAATATCTTCGATATTTAGGACTTGCTTTGTCTCGCTCAGCATTTGCTGGAACAATTCTGCTATACGAGCCTCAATATCACTAATTATCTCATCACTGCCGCTACGATTCTTAAAATGCTCATTTATCGACTTTAAATAGTCGTTCAACAATTTATAGGCATCTTCGTCAAGTATAAAGCTTATACCGTTTATATTTATATTGATAGTTTTTTTCATCTTAATTTTTATTTAAAAGTTTATTGACCGATTTTGATAATTCATCCCAGCCCTGTTTTAATTTCTCAAGAATATCGATCCCGTCCTGCGTTAGGGAATAATACTTCCTAGGCGGCCCGGAACTGGATTCCTCCCATTTGTATTTCAAGACCCCGTCGTTCTTAAGTCGGGTCAAAAGCGGATAAACCGTTCCTTCAACAACTATCAGCTCTGCATCTCTCATGGCATCGATAATATCTGAAGTATAAACTTCATTATCGGAAATAACAGAAAGAACACAGAGCTCAATGACACCTTTTCGCATTTGCGCATTGGTTTTCTCTATTTTCATGTTATTTGATTAAATGAGCCGCAAATATAATACAAATTATAGTACTATGCAATACAAAGTACTATATTATTTTGAATCATTGCCCGCAGCGGGGGGGGACAAGGAGGCTATCGAAGTATATTCCTGGAAAACAACCACATGAGAACACTTCTCATGGCCATAAACAGATTCATGGCAAACCATAGGCTGTGATCATAAATATAGTCGGACGAGAGATAGTAAGCCGGCAAGAAGAAACCGAAGGTTGAAATAAGCATGACCACGAGCATCTGCCTTGAGGCTGTGAGCCCGATAAAAACGCCATCCCATGCAAAGGCGGCAAAGGTTGTCAAGGGCAAAATAACAACCCACAGATGATAGTCCTGAGCCATTATTATAATTTCCCGGTTATCAGTTAATATATTTAGCAACTGCTTTGAGCCGAGATAATAAATCAGTGAAAACAACAATGCCGACATCCAGCCCCAAATAAAAAGATAACGAACTGTCTTATTGAGCATTTCTTTATTGCGCGCACCGAAAGCCTTGCCTGCAAGTGCTTCCCCGGCAAATGCAAAGCCGTCGGCGAAATAAGAGAAAATGAAGAAGAACTGTATCAACAAGCTGTTGACAGCCAATATATCGTCCCCCATCTTTGCGGAAACCGCAGTAAAGAAAGTAAAAGTCAACATGAGGGCTATTGTGCGAAAGAAAATATCCGTATTGACCTTAAAAAAGCGACTTAGTTCCGATGCTTTCAAAATCAACTTCACCGGCATGCTCTTGGCATAATCCCCATATTTGAAAATAATGAAAGCAGAGGCAATTGCCAATCCGGAGTACTGTGCTATCAAGGTGGCAAAGGCTACACCGTTGGATGTCATCCGCAAGCCGTAAACAAAAGCAAAATTCAGGGCGATATTGATCAGGTTTATGCTTATTGCTATAATCATGGGAGGCTTTGAATCCTGCATGCCCAGAAACCAACCATAAAAAGCATATAACATCAAGGTTGCCGGCGCGGCCCATATCCGTATCCGATAATAATCCTTGGCCAGTTTCAGGACATCATCGCTGCCGCTGAGGAAACTAAAGGCAAAAATTTCCATCGGCTTTTGCAGCAGGACCATCAAAACACCAATTCCTCCTGCAATCAATATTGACCTCCAGAGCATTAGCCTCAGGCCCAAATCATCCTTAGCCCCGAACATTTGAGCCGTAAAACCAGTAGTTCCCATTCTCAGGAAGCCAAATCCCGTATATACCAAATTAAAGATTATCGAGCCCAGGGCAATGGCTCCAATATAGACTGGGTCGTCAAGATGCCCCATTAGTGCCAAATCAACCAAACCCAACAAAGGAACCGTTATGTTGGTTACTATATTAGGCACTGCCAGTCTCAATATTTGACGATTCATTTTTTCAGATTACAGAGCAATTTATTATCAAAAGGAATAAGTTTTACCAATTTTCTGTCATTTCACCCACCCAGGCATTGCGACGTAAGCCGCCCATACTGTTTACCTTGCATGCAGCCCGCATTCCTTGGTTTCGGGGTTCTCCCACCACCAGCGGCCGGCCCTGACATCCTCATTAGGCATTATCGCACGCGTACATGGCTGGCAGCCAATACTTGCAAAACCATTTTTATGCAGCTTGTTAAAAGGGATATTATTGTCGTTTACATATTTCCAAACGTCCTCTTCCGTCCAGTTGATGAGCGGATTAACCTTAACAAGTCCGTTGTTCCCATCCCATTCAACTATGTTCATTTCAGTTCTTGTTACCGATTGATCCCTTCTCAAGCCCGTAATCCATGCATCCAGGTCTTTGAGGGCTCTTCGAAGCGGTTTTATTTTGCGGATCCCACAACAGAGCTTTCTGTTTCCGATACTATCGTAAAACAAGTTGATACCTCTTTCGGCCACCATTTCTTCCACTTCCGCAGGATCGGGAAAAAACACTTTGATGTGTTTTTTATATTTTTTTGATGTCAGGTCTATCAGATCGTAAGTCTCCGGGAACAACCTGGCAGTATCAAGCGTAAATATTTCGGTTTCAGGGCTTTGCGCTACAAGCATAGAGGTAAGCACCTGATCCTCAAGCCCCATGCTCGATGAAAGAGCGATCTTTTCCCTAAAACGTGAAGTGAAGAATGCAATAATATCTTCGGCCGATGCCTGCTCCAGCTGTTTGTTCCACAGATCTATATTTTCTTGAATATCCATTAGTATGATTCTATTTGTGAAGCCGCAAATTTATGAAAATAAGTTTAGCATTATCAATATCCTGTCATGATGCCGGCCACACCAACAAGCAAACCCACAGCGATATTTATAAACTTAACAAGCACGAAACTTTTTTGCGACTCAGCAAGCAGGGGAAGGCTTCCATGGCCATCCTGCACTATTGAACTTGCGAGGAGAATACTAAGGGGAATGGTTCCGTTCGCAAATAAGAGCACAAAAATCATGTGCGGGCCCGATTCGGGTATAACCCCTACCAGGATTGCAACTATTAAAACGATATATAAATTATCGCCAACCAAATCATCGAGATTCAAATATGTGTTTAGCACCGAAAGCAAAAACAATGTACCGAAAGTCCAAAGGAAGATTCTCAGGAAATGCTTTTTGAGTATGTGATTCAATACATGCGCTTTCAAGAAATGGTCGTTAACGGTTAATACTATCAGAAAGGACAAGGCAAGAACCACAATAAAAGTTATGCTGATCCACAAAGGATGTTCATGCTGATTTAGAATAAGTTGCGCGCTTTCGTTATCATGATGACCCTCAAGCATGTTCAGTACGACAAAAATAAGCAAGATCATCAAACCCAGCAACAACAGTATTCTTGTCAGGGATATCCTCTTCAGTTGCAAAAGCATTTCCTTGGTATCGAAGCAAATACAATCGACCTCGTTTTTATGAATATGGAAATGCTTTTGTGAGTATGAGAACAAACGCTTTTTTGTAAATGCGTTGACGGCAAAGCCGCTCACGACAGCAATTAAGAACAATATCAACTGCAATACGATAGCCTTGTCGGGAATAACCGAGAACATAAAAAAAGCCTCATCGCCCGAAGTGGCTATCATAGTAGCAACCAGCGCCCCTGTGCTAAAGATGTTATGGAGATAAAGGGACACGGCGGTATAAGCGCCCAGGCATCCCGGTATTATACCGAGAAAAGCACCAAATACGATTTGCATGCCGCGGCTGGACTCAAGTTTTTTACTCCAATTTCCTTGCGACAAGATATTTAAATACTCGATAAGCAACATCATGGCCATCACGAAAAGCGCGATCACGAGGCTTTGTTGCAATATGGATGATAAATTTGCCACGAACTAGTTTTTCGCAAAAGTAGTTTATTAATAATAATTTTTGAAGCAAGATATCTTGTCGGGGTCGATTATGATATTCAAATTGCCGTCAAGCTTGGCGGTTTCATATAATCTCGGCTTTGCACCTGCATTTCTGCCCTGCAAAATATACTGTACTGCAATTTATACCGTATTAAAATAATATGTATTCCATAATTAAGTAATTTTGGTGGCTGAATACTTAATTAATTATGGCAAAAGTCTTAAACATAACCGAAGCAGTTACAATTGCATTGCACAGCATGATAATAATTGCAAACGACAAGGGGACGCAAGTAAACGTAAACTCTATTTCCGAATCTATTTCAAGTTCTAAATTCCATGTTGCCAAAGTCTTACAGAAACTAGTCAAGGAAGGCTTCCTTGGGTCCAACAGAGGCCCTGCCGGCGGCTTTTACCTTAAGATAAAACCTGCCGAGATAACAATGCTTGAGATTTACGAGGCCATAGAAGGAAAAATCACTATTGCCGAATGCCCCATAGACCACGACATTTGCCCCTTCGGCAACTGTGTGTTCGATGAGCTTACAATTGATATAACAAGGAACTTCGTAAACTTCTTAAAATCAAGAACACTTGAGGATTACCGCAATTCACGCACCGTCCACCGCAGGATAAAGTGAAAAAAAATTAAATATCTTCGATTATTGGCCAAAATTATCCAAGTATTATTAATTTTGGCGTTCAATAATTAATTTTTAAAATTATTAAAATGAAAAAGATTATAATTGCAGCAGTTTTAATGATGGGCGTATTCGCCCTAAACGCTCAGGACAGTGCAGCAAAAGACGTTGCGGCAAAAAAGAAAAACGGACCCGAGATTAAATTTAAGACAACATCCCACGATTACGGCGAGATTTATCTTAACGGCGACGGAACCTATAAATTTGAGTTCACGAACAACGGCAATGAGCCCTTAATTCTTTCGAAGCCAAGATCCTCATGCGGATGCACTGTTCCTTCATGGCCGAAAGAACCGATATTGCCAGGGGAATCAAGCGAGATAAAAGTTACGTATAACACTCATAAGGCCGGTGCTTTCAACAAATCGGTCACTGTTTATTCAAACTCGAAGACAGTTATTTTAAGAATTAAAGGCAAGGTTATCCCCAAGCCTGCGGAAGCCTTGCCGGAAAAACCTACCAGCATTGGTTCCGCACCACTTAACGACAAAAAATAATTTATTTTCTTTAAATCCGAAACAAAGATGTTATGTTGAAAATTTCAGCAAAGGGGCATTCTATGCCCGAATCCCCAATCCGGAAACTTGTCCCGTTTGCAGAAGCGGCAAAAAGCAGGGGCGTGAAAGTTCACCATCTAAATATTGGTCAGCCCGACATCGAAACCCCGGAGGTTGCCCTGAAGGCAGTAAGGGATTTCTCGGAGGAGGTTGTTGTTTACAGCCATTCGGCCGGGAATTTATCTTTGAGAAAACGGCTTTCCGACTATTACAAAACTGTTGATATCGAACTTGACCCAGAAGAGATAATAGTTGGATCCGGCGCCTCGGAAGCATTGCTTTTCGCTTTTCAATCCATTATGGACCCCGAGGACGAAGTGATTATACCGGAGCCTTTTTACGCTAACTATAACGGTTTTGCCAAAAATGCAGGGATTAACGTAAAACCGATATTCTCTTCCATCGAAACAGGTTTCTCCCTCCCCCCCATCGAAGATTTCGAGAAAAACATAAGTGATAAGACCAAGGCCATATTGGTTTGCAACCCGAACAACCCTACCGGTTATTTGTATTCGAGACAAGAATTGGAAACCCTTAGGGACATAGTGAAAAAACACGACCTTTTCCTTATTGCAGACGAGGTTTATCGCGAGTTTACCTACGACGGCAAAGTTCATTACTCAGCCATGTACCTCGACGGCATAGAAGAAAACACTATCCTGATCGATTCCGTTTCAAAAAGATATAGCGCATGCGGCGCAAGAGTGGGATGGCTGGCCTCAAAAAACCAGGAATTGATGGCTACTGCGCTGAAATTCGCACAGGCCCGCTTGAGCCCGCCATCTTTCGGGCAGATTGCAGCAGAGGCCGCCGTTGACACACCTGAAGAATACTTCGTAAAAGTAAAAAAAGAATATATTGCCCGCCGAAATGCCGTCGTTGAAGGAATAAACAAGATAAAAAATGCGTATTGCCCTAACCCGCTTGGCGCATTTTATGTTATGGCCAGGCTTCCCATCGATGATTCCGACAAGTTCTGCAAATGGCTCTTAGAAGATTTTTCGTTTGAAAGCCAAACTGTTATGCTTGCTCCAGCAACAGGGTTCTATTCAAGCCCGGGAAGAGGAAAAGATGAGGTGAGGATTAGTTATGTACTTAAACTGGATGATTTGAAGAGCTCGGTCAAGGTTTTGGAAGAAGCACTAAAAGTTTATCCGGGAAGGATATAAACATTAAGGCTTTTCACTAGATATTGGGGAAAGAAGGCGGGAATTTCCTTTTTGCCACATGAAAGAAAATAATATGCACGAATTCTCCATTGCGTTAAGCATAATAGAAATTGCCGAAAAAGAGGCCAGGAGGGCCAACTCGGATACCATAAGCGAACTGGTCCTGGATATTGGAACAATGGCGGGAATAGAGTTTCATGCCCTGGATTTTGCCATGGAATCGGCGACAAAGAACACTTTGCTCGATGGTGCTAAAATAGTAGTGAACAAAATTCAGGCAAATGGAAGGTGCAAGGATTGCGGTCATGAGTTTGAAATCATGACAGCATTCGATCAATGCCCAAAGTGCGAGGGATATTATATAGAGACCTTAAACGGCAAGGAACTGAAAATAAAATCGCTTGTGGTAGAATGATCAGTAACCCATATTCTCATTCTCCCTGTTTTCGAGGAAATTAAGAAATCCCGTAGCAAATTCCGATCCTGCACGGCTATAATAATTATAAACATAGTCAACTCCACTATCTTTCAAGCTGCTATGCTCTTCAGGGGTATATCCGGGCGCCGAGATCTTTACCTTGGTATTTGAGCACTTTTGTAAGGCCAGGGCCGTGTTGTTGTTAGAGGCAAAATCATGCATGGTCATCATAATCAGCTCTGCATCGGGCATGTTAACGTTCCTCCAGAAATTGAAATCAGTAGTATCGCCCCACACTATGTTTTTGTTGGTCTTGCTCAAGCTGTTCACAACCATCCTGTCGTAGTCGATCGCAATAACCTTATTGCCAAACTTTTTTGTGAGCTGATGGTATGCCGCCCTGCCAACGTGGCCCATTCCGCAGATAACCACCCTGGCATCGCCCAGGTCCAATGGTTGGTCGTCGGGATGGTCAGTTTTGGTGTTCAGCCTCATCAATATATCCGAATATCTCTGATAAAGGCTATGCGCATGAGCATTTAAAGGAGAAACAAGAAGATAGGAAAAAGAAAGGGCAAGGGCGATAATAATCAACCATTTTTCATCAAGCATGCCATTTTTATAACCCAATGCAGCTATTATTAATCCAAATTCACTATAATTCGACAGACTAAGCGTAACGAGCCAAGCAGTGCGCGCCCTTAGGTTCATACGTGTGAGTATAAGCATGAAGAGTCCTCCCTTCAACGGAATCGCGATGGCAAACAGCAAAGCGACGACAAGCATGTTTATATCGGGCAAGCCCGACAACCCAATATTGAGAAAGAAGGCAATAAGGAAAAAATCCTTAAACCCCAACATATGTTTTGCCAATACCTTGGAACGGGGATGAGAGCCCAACAACATTCCAATAACCAATGCCCCCAGATCAGGTTTTATACCGGAAAACTCAAATGCGAACGCCCCTGCGACAAAAGCGGACAAAAAACCAAAAAGAGTGAGTAGCTCGTTTTTATCGAGCAATTTTAAAAACCAAACCAATACATACCGGATGAGCAATAAATAGATTGGCAAACCAAGTGCCCACAAATTTGGCAATACACCTTTCGAAAATGTCAGGTAAACTACCGCAACAATATCCTGGAATATCAATATACCAATAGATAAGTTTCCATGATATGAAGTTATCTCTCCCCTTTCCTCAAGTATTTTAACCGCAAATACGGTACTTGAGAAACTTAGCGCAAACCCTATTATCATGGCCGAACCGATGCCGAGCCCCCCTATCCCGCTTAATCCAAAAAAACTTAGTATAAATACTAACATACTGAATGCCAATATACTTAAGACCATGTGCAAGCCTGCTGACAACCATATATCTTTCGATAAAAGGGATTTTACATCTAACTTCAAGCCAATGGTAAAAAGCAATAGCATTATACCAAGCTCGGAAATCACATGCAAGGCCGTTCCGCCTTCGGCAATACCAATAAAGTTGAGGAAAAAACCACCTGCGAGGTAACCTATCAGGGGAGGCAGATTGACCTTCTTCGCAATAACCCCGAAAAAGAAAGCCACGCTTATCCATATTGCATCAATGCTCCATATCTCAAACATATTATCCGTATATAAGGTATTTTTGACGTATTTTCTTAAACTTGCCCAACTTGGCCTTCCACGAGTTCCTGATTTTATCTTGGCTAAACCCTTTTTCGATTTGCTTCCTTAACCTATCCGTTCCGGCAAGCTTGTCGAAATAATCATTAAAAAAAGCGCCCTCATTAGCCAGTGCACCATAAGTAGCTATCAACCAGGTTAAATTAATCCTTGGCTCATTTTTCGCATAATTATGGGCATAGCCAGTTAAATTCCGGCCAATACATTTTTCGGACTCGAGCTTTGGGTGCCTGGATCCCGGATTTGCCTCGGGAGTAAACGAATAAGTACCACCCTTCAAATCGGGATGGCCAAAAACCTGGAACGGATAATCGGTTCCGCGCCCCACGCTCACAACGGTTCCCTCAAATAAACATAGCGAAGGATATAGATAGACCGACTCCCAGCCAGGAAGGTTAGGCGATGGTTTCTCGGGCAATTTCACGATCATGTCATGAGTGTAATTTTTCATTTCCACTATTTCCAGATCACATTTTACGCCACCGTAAAGCCAGCCTTCTTCGTTTATCATTACCGCAAACTCACCTATGGTCATGCCATAAACTATCGGAACGGGATGCATCCCCACAAATGACTTGAACCCGGGTTCCAAAACGGGGCCGTCAACATAATAGGCATTTGGGTTCGGGCGGTCGAGCAAAATGAGGGGCTTGTTGTTTTCGGCACATGCTTCCATAACATAAGTCAGGGTAGATATATAAGTGTAAAAGCGAACACCCACATCCTGAAGGTCGAACACCACCAGGTCGATGTTCTCAAGATCACTATGGGTCGGTTTTTTGTGATAGCCGTATAGCGAGACTATTTGCAAGCCCGTCATGGCATCGGTATCGCTCTCCACCAGTTCGCCAGCAGCGGCATCGGCCCTAAAGCCATGCTCCGGACTAAAAACTTTGGCTATCCTAACCTCCTTCCGCAAAAGAAAATCTATTAAATGCTCGTCACCAACCTTGGAAGCCTTGTTGGCCACCACGGCAACACGCTTCCCCCTCAGTTCAGGGCCATAAATACCGAAACGCTGCGAGCCGGTAGTAATCGACTCATATTCCGTTAGCTGAATGTCCTGAGCAAAGATTAACGAGCACATCGCTAAGCCCAAAACAAACAGAAAACTTTTTTTCAACATCATATTTTGCATAAAAATTACCGACATAAAGTTTCAAACATCCTATATGGGCGAATTATACCGTTTATCAATCAAATGATTTAGTAATTTCGCCTTCTGATAAAAACATCAAATATATTGAATTTAGAGTACTTCATAGCCAATCGCATATCAAATAAAGGAAAAGAAAGTTTTTCCGGCCCTGTGATCCGGGTTTCCATACTCAGCATTTCCCTGGGGTTGGCAGTCATGATATTGTCGATAGCCATAGTTGTCGGATTCGAGAACACCATAAGCTCAAAAGTCACTGGCTTTTCGAGCCAACTCAAAATCGTCGCCTTCGACAACAACCAATCGCTTGAAGAACAAGCCATTACACTTGACAATGAATTAATAGCAGGCTTAAAGGCCGATAAAAACATATCATATATAAATTTAACGGCCAAAAAGGCCGGCGTAATCAAAACCGACGATCAGATTCAGGGGATTGTTTTCAAGGGGCTTGACAAAGATTATAATCTTGACTTCCTGAACAAAAGCTTGACAGAGGGAAAAATCCCCGGCTTTAGCACTAAAAACGATAGCGTTCTCATTTCAAGGGATTTGTCGAGGAAGTTAAATTTGAATATCGGGGATGACCTGAGGGTTTGGTTTTTGAGCGGGGATAATTCGAGGACAAGGGGAAGGAAGTTTAAAATCTCGGGGATCTACAAAACCAGCCTGGAAGAATTCGATTCCAGATATGTAATAGGTGATCTGCGACACATCCGGAAACTAAACGGCTGGGCAGAAAATCAGGTCGGCACCATTGAATTGTTTTGTAAGAATCAGGATATTGTCGATGAGACACAAATGGGGCTTTATAAGTCCATCCCCTATAACTTACAAGTAATCAGCATAAAACAAGAATATCCTCAAATATTTAACTGGCTAGACCTGCTCGACACCAATGTGGCCGTCGTGTTGACCCTGATGATATTGGTGGCGGGAATCACTATGGTATCGACACTTTTTATAATTATCATGGAAAGGACAGCAATGATAGGGATATTAAAATCATTGGGCATGCGAAATGCCCGGATCAGAAAAATATTTCTGCATAAAGCCGCCCATATCATCGGCAAGGGCATGCTCTGGGGAAACGCTGGGGGACTAGGTTTATATTTCCTGCAATATTATTTTCAAATCATCAAGTTGTCCAGCCAATCGTATTATGTTGACTATGTGCCCGTTGAATTATATTTTAGTTATTACGTATATTTAAACCTGGCTACATTCTTATTAAGCTTGTTGATACTTATAGGCCCTAGCTACTACATTACCAGGATATCGCCGGCAAAGGCTTTGAGGTATGAATAAAACTAATAATTCCCATTTAGCCTGATTAATTCATGCGTTTAGTTTGATGCAGATGCGAGGCGTCTAATCCTGACGATATAGCAGTCTATTTCAAAGGTTTAGCAACGAAGCAGATGCGTTAAAATAAATGCACTTTAGTAAAAAATGACTAAAATCCATTTTAGGGAATACTTTTCTAAGGTACTGGGATCATGGTAATAACAAGTATTTTGTCATTTTTTATAAATTAATCAGGTTAGAAAAGTCCACGGCTAAGTCCACGGCTAAGTACATAATTCAATGCAAAAACCGACATCTGATATGTTGAAACTATCGCATATTGGAATTATTCTCGTTTCAACTTTGGCAAAGAGCCACAATATGTCTAATTTACAAAACCGTATAATACTGTCTTACTGTATATTACAGTAGTTTCGGGGACAATCAAAAAAAATAAAGTTTTTAACTATAAATTAATAAATAGATGTATATTTGCACTCATTTTTCACGATAGCATTTTAAACATTTAAAGTGATGGGCAAGAACGAATTAATAAAACTGATTGAGGACTCGGTAGAAGTAAAAGAATTCCCGAAATTTAAGGCCGGGGATACTGTTACGGTTACATATAAGATTAAAGAAGGTAACAAAGAACGTTTACAGAAATACCAAGGTGTTGTAATACAGCGTGTTGGCAGTGGTCCAACAGAAACATTCACAGTAAGAAAGATATCGAACGGAATTGGCGTCGAACGGATTTTCCCTATTTCGTCACCGTTCTTGGAAGACGTAAGCATTAATAAAGTTGGTGTTGTTCGCCGTGCCAGGATTTTTTACTTCCGCAAGCTGAGAGGCAAAAAAGCAAGGATCAAGGAAGCAAGGAGAAAATAATCCCAAAGACATTATTGTGAGCTCCGGTTGTATGACAGCCGGAGTTTTTTTATTTGGGCAAGCGGCCTTGTTTGAAGACAGAACAGCAGGGCCTCGCCCATGTTCCATTTAAATTACCGGGAGGGGGCTGCCTTAATTCTTATAAAGCATTTTCTGCCTGACTGCCTCAAAGAGTGAAATCCCTGTAGCCACCGAGACATTTAAGGATCCTATTTCACCCAGCATGGGAATAGCAAAATGTATGTCGGCCTGCTTCAAATATTCACCTGAGACACCTTCTCCTTCCGAGCCCATTATTATTGCCAAGGGGCCAGTTAAGTCAGTATTGAAAATATTGTTTTCTGCCTTCTCGGTAGCAGCCGCAATTTTTAATCCGCTATTCTTCAGATAGTTGATGCTCACTTTCAGGTTTTCGCTTCGACAGATCGGAATTTTATATATTGCCCCGGCCGATGACTTCACCGTGGCCGAATTCAGCTGAGCCGTATTTCGCGAAGGAATTAAAACGGCATGAACACCGGCTGCTTCGGCAGACCGCAGGACAGCGCCAAAATTCCTGACGTCGGTAAGCCTGTCGAGTATTAGAACAAAAGGATCCTCCCCTTTTTCGTAAACTACAGCTAACACATCCTCGATTTTATAAAAAGTAACCGGCGACACGAATGATATTACCCCCTGGTGGTTTTTGCGGCTCAAACGATTTAATTTTTCCCTTGGAACAAACTGTACGGGAACCATATACTCCTTTAGCTTGCTCATCAGTTCCTTGAACATATCGGTTTTCAAACCCTTTTGAACCAGCACCTTCTCTATGTCTTTTCCTGCATCAACGGCCTCAAGCAGAGGATGGACGCCATAAATCATTTCCTGTTGGTCTTTCTCTGTCTTATTCATTATCGATTATATATTTATCAGGAAGGCTGTTTTTGGTACTTACCCCCATTTTCTTCAATTGCTCAACCTGGCGCAAAATATTGCCGCTGCCCGAGCTTAGTTTCTTCTGCGCCTCATCGTATGATTTGCTCGCTCTTTGCAAATTAGCGCCAACAGCATCCAAATCTTTCACGAAATTCACGAATTTATCATAAAGCTTACCGCCCCTTTCCGCGATCTCAAGCGCATTTTGGTTTTGTTTTTCATATTTCCAGATTGACGCTACCGTGCGCAATGTTGCTAATAGCGTGGTCGGGCTAACTATTACCACCCTCTCTTTCCAGGCATAGTTGAATAGCTCGGGATCGGTTTGGACGGCTATGGCAAAGGCAGGCTCGATGGGCATGAACATCAAGACGAAATCAGGCGAGTTGAATTCCGAAAGGCTATCATAACTTTTAGCGCTCAACTCTTTAATATGTTTTTTTACGGATGCGAGATGAAGCTTCAGTGCTGCATCCTTGTTCACACCATCGTCTTCCGACACGAACTGGGTATAAGCCGTCAAGGATACTTTTGAGTCGATTATCAAATGCTTGTCGTCGGGCAGCTTGACAACCACGTCAGGCCTAAGCATCCTGCCTTCCCCGTCGCGTGCTGTTTGCTGTACAAAATACTCCTGATCCTTCTGCAAACCTGAGCGTTCAAGCACTCTCTCCAAAATCATCTCGCCCCAGTTTCCCTGCTTCTTGCTATCCGACTTCAAAGCATTAGTGAGGTTGCGCGCATCCTGGTCCAACCTTAGGCTAAGCTCGTGCAAACGCTTTAGCTCGGCCTTTAAATCTGTTTGACCCTTTAATCCCTTTTCGTATGTATTCTCGACTTTCTGCTCAAAGCTCTTTAGTTTTTCCTTCAACGGATTCAATAACTCGCTTATGTTTTTTGTTGATGTCGTATTAAACGCGGCAGTATTGCTCTGGAGGATCTTATGTGCGAGGTTCTCAAATTCGTCCTTAAATTTCTTTTGAATGTCCTCAAGCTGCTTACGCTCGTTCTCAAGCTTTTCCTGCAGGGATTTGTTTTCTTCTCTTAAAACGATATTGTTTTTCTCGGCAGCAAGCTTTTCAGAATTCAGCTTTTCGTGTTTGGCGCTTAGCTCTTTTAACATAAGCTCTAATTTATTGGTGTCGGACAACAGGTTTTCTTTCTCGGACCTTGTTTTGGCCAGCAACATCTCGGCGTTTTGCCTGGAAGCCGTCTCTGCTTGCAGCTTTTTGCCGGTTTCAATGAGCATCTGCTGCTTATCGCCCAACGAGCTCTCCAGAACCTCTTTGCGCTTATCTATGCGGTTATAGTCCTCCTTCAGTTCATCAATCTTCGATTCGCATTTGCCGACGGCATCTAACATTTTAGCCCTCAGGTTATTGCGCATATACAAAAGGCCAACTGCCAATCCTGTGGCCAATCCTGTTAACAAGTAAATAATATCCATTATTTTTTTTAGTAAAATTACTAATAAAACTGAGTTAATAATCAGCATGAATATTATTCTATGCGATAATTATCGCCCACAATGAAGAATTTTGTATTTTTAATCCAAAATTGGAAGCATGAATTTAAGGTTGATAGCAATTATCCTGCTTATTATATCATCGACTTGTTTTGGGCAGCTGAACAGCGCCCCAAAACCGAAAATGGACAAGCCCATGCTGAAGCAATTCCTTGAAACGCATATTGTTTATCCTGTGGCGGCATTGAAAAGCAAGGCGGAAGGCAAGGTTGTCATTAATTTCACCGCAGACGAAGATGGTAAAATCGTTAACAGGGCCATTGAACAAAGCCCGTCAAGCTTATTGGACACCGAAGCCCTGCGTTTATTTGATTTAATAGAATGGAATCCGGCCTTGGCAGATGGCGCAGCCAAGAAAGGCAGCGGTGAGCTCACCATCGATTTCAAAATCAAAAAGTACAATAAGGCCGTAAAAAGAAGAGGCTATAAAGAAATCGCGAGAAGCTATCCTATCGATTCATCATTGCGCATATATTCAAGAAAGGAATTGGATACCGTTGCCCAATCGGCTCTGGCAGGGGGCAATAAAAACCTCTACAGCTACATATATTCCCAAATGCAATATCCAAAACAAGCATCCGATTTAAACATCGAGGGAAGGGTTGAGCTGAGCCTGATAATAGAGAAAAACGGTTTGCCGTCAAATATAGTTGTAAACCAAACGGTTGGGGGCGGCTGTACTGAAGAAGCGGTCAGGATTACAAATACGATAAAGTGGAATCCGGCCATCAAAAACGGGTTGGCAGTCAGAAGCCGGCAAAAATTATTTATCGAGTTCCGCCTTGACGGCAACAATGGGGGGGAATATATTCCTAACCAAACCAATTCCGGCTTTTAATAATCAATCAATAATTTATATTTGCAAAAAATTAATAATCAACATATTTATCATGAAAAAAACTTTACTGTTGATATTGGTGATTGCCGGTAACGGGGGATATTCACAAAACGACACTATTAAAAACTGGGCCCTTAAAGGAAAAGCCAGCCTGAATTTCTCACAATCCTATTTTTCGAACTGGACGGCAGGAGGCGAGAACTCGCTTACTGCAGTTGCCAAATACACTATGGATGCCAATTATTCGAAAGGAAGGCATTCGTGGACCAATTGGTTCGATATTGCCTACGGATATAATATGATCGGTAAGAGCAAAGCCATGAAAACAGAGGACAAGATCGAGGTCCTTTCATCTTATAACTACGATTTACGCAAAAACTGGGCTTTATCGGCCGTATTAAGTTTTAAATCACAGTTTGCAAAAGGTTACGATTACGGGAAAGATTCAACGAATAATATTTCCGGTTTTATGTCGCCGGCCTATATCGACCTGGGTCCCGGGATAACTTATAAGCCAAGCAATCATTTCACGGCCAACTTCTCACCAATAACCCCGAGATGGATAGTCGTAATGGATCAAGACCTTGCAAACCAAGGTGCTTTCGGCCTAAAACCCGCCGACACTCTTAATGGTGATGTACAAAATGCCAAACAGGTAAAAAGCGCCTTCGGGGCCAAGCTGCTTATGGTGTTGAGTTATGAAGTGGCAAAAAACGTCAATCTGGCAACTAAGCTCGAGCTTTTTTCCGACTATCTCGACAAGCCTCAAAACATAGATGTCAACTGGCAGGTATTAGTGGAGTTAAAAGTAAACAGCTGGCTGAACGTAAACCTCTCTACCGAGCTTATTTACGACGATGACGTTATATTAAAAGATGCCAACGACATACCATTGGGACCGCGCACGCAGTTTAAGCAATTGCTAATGTTAGGTATTGGATATTCATTCTGATATGACTCGTATCGGTCTATTGTCGGACACCCATTCTTATCTTCACCCCAAGATTTTTTCTTTTTTTGCCGATTGCGATGAAATATGGCACGCAGGTGATGTAGGAGATATTGAGACAGCAGACAAGTTAAAGTCTTTCAAGCCTTTACGGGCTGTTTACGGCAACATCGACGGTGGACTGCTGCGATTTTTCAAGGAAACCGAAGTGTTTTATTGTGAAGGCGTAAAGGTAATGATGACGCATATAGGCGGATATCCGGGGAGATATGCCAAAGGGGTTGGGGTCAAGATAAAAGAAATAAAGCCTAAGCTTTTCATTTCAGGCCATTCGCATATCCTAAAAGTAATAAATGACAAGAAGAACCAATTATTGCACATAAACCCCGGCGCAGCCGGAAAATCAGGTTTTCACAATAAAATAACCCTGGTTAAATTTATTATCGACAATGAAAGGATAACGGACTTAAGTATTTTTGAAACCGACAGGAGGTCAGCCGTTTAATATTTGCCTACCTCAGCCTGTCGGCTGATTTAATTAGTTTCTCATCTTTCACAACCCCCTTATTGGCAAGGAACAAGAACACCAGGCTAGCAAGCGGGGCAAAAGCGCCAATTTGGATAAAATCAGGCTCGGACCCACTGTCAGCGGCAAGTATATCATAATAATAAAGGAATACCAAGCCTATCAGCGCAGCTATCAGCAACATTAAAAACCTTATTACCTTTATTTGCCCCATCCTGTTTTTATACATAAAAATCGTGAGCAGCGAAAAAATGACAACCAAAGAAACCACCGCCAATAACGGCATGACAAACCAAATATCGTAAACATTTGTTGAGGCCGGCACCAGGCTCTGTACCTTAAATATATAAAGTATCAACGAATCCTTAATCCCTATAAATTCAGCAATCGGAAAAAAGAACATTAAACTTAAGCTTATAGCCGCGAGTAACAAAAACACGCTTTGAATACGTTGTAACATATCTTTTAAAATTATTTCGATATAAAAATGCAAAAATAATAATAAGCCATCAAAGCGATGTGTTTTTCGTGATTATTTTAAATACAAATAAAAAACGTTAAAATGCCACAGTTATCTGATTTATTTATATATTTGCGGCTCATAAAAGGACAAGATAACTTATTTTATATTCCATTATAGAAGAAATTTTCTCATAATAAATTTTCAAATCGCGGTTAAACAAAATCGGATTATTTCACAAAACCATTTTTTATGTACGACATAATAGAGCTTAACGGCAAACTCGTTGCCGATTTAAGACAAATAGCAAAAGGATTACAAATTCCAAAATCAGAGAAACTAAATAAACAGGATTTAATTTACAAAATCCTTGATCATCAAGCACTTAATCCATCAAAGGAAGTTCTTGACGAAGAAAAAAAACGTATCTTGGAAAAGAGCAAGAAACGGAACGCTCCGGCAAAAAAGGAAAAAACCACTAAAGACAAAGCAGTCAGCAAACCTAAAACCGAGAAAAAGGAGGCTGCCTCGGAGAGCAAGGACAAAACTCCCGAAAAGAAGGAAGAGGTTAAAAAACGCAGGGGCCGGCCAAAAAAACTTGCCCCAAAAAAGGAAGTTAAAGATACTGCCGAGAAGCCCGAGAACAAGCCTGAAGCCAAAACTCAGGACAAAGTTGTTGAAACCCCGGCTAAAAAAACGGAAGAAAAGCCCAAAGACGTAAAAGAAAAAGCAACAGAGAAAACCGAACTGAAAACTTCGGACAAAGAAAAAGCGGCGACAACAAAAGAAATAATTGTTGATTCAGACAAATACAAGAGACGTAGAATTCCCAACGAACCGCAAAAAGTCGAGAAAGTCAGCGTTCAGCAAAAGCCTGAAGAAACAAACACTTCCGAACCGAAACCGGAGCGCTCGTCATCGCAAGACAGGAACATGCAACAGCGCCAACCGACACCTCCGGCAAAACGCGAGCTTAAGGAAGTAAAGCCACCTGCACCTAAATTTGTGTGGGACAGAACGGTTTTTGCGGAAGGAGTTTTGGAGATGATGCCTGATGGCTACGGTTTCCTTAGATCCAGCGATTATAACTACCTCAATTCGCCCGACGATATTTATGTATCGCAATCACAGGTGAAATTATTCGGTCTCAAAACCGGCGACACCGTTTTCGGTGGCATAAGACCACCAAAAGAAGGCGAGAAATACTTTCCGCTCATCAAGATCGAGAAGATTAACGGAAAATCACCTGACGAAGTCCGCGACAGGGTGCCTTTCGACTTTTTAACCCCGCTTTTCCCGCAGGAAAAATTTAAGCTGACAGGTCATGAGCAAGAAACAATCTCTACAAGGGTAATGGATATGTTCGCACCTATTGGCAAAGGACAGAGGGGGCTTATCGTTTCGCAACCAAAAACAGGAAAAACCGTTCTCCTAAAAGAAGTTGCCAACGCAATTGCTGCCAACCATCCCGAGGTTTACCTGATCGTTCTGCTTATCGACGAGCGTCCTGAAGAGGTTACCGACATGCGTAGAAGCGTAAATGCCGAAGTTATTGCCTCAACTTTCGACGAGCCGGCCGATAAGCACGTTAAAATCGCCAACCTTATCTTGGAGAAAGCCAAGAGGCTGACTGAAACAGGGCATGATGTCGTTATTCTTTTAGACTCGATAACAAGGCTGGCAAGGGCTTACAATACAGTGTCGCCTGCATCTGGCAAGGTTTTGTCGGGTGGCGTGGAGGCCAATGCGCTTCAAAAACCGAAACGTTTCTTTGGTGCGGCCCGTCAGATAGAAAACGGAGGCTCCCTAACTATCCTTGCCACAGCACTTGTTGACACAGGCTCGAAGATGGACGAGGTTATTTTCGAGGAGTTTAAGGGAACCGGTAATATGGAATTACAACTTGACCGCAAACTTTCGAACAAACGCATTTATCCTGCAATCGATATTGTAGGCTCAAGCACCCGCCGTGAGGATCTGCTCGTTGACAAAGACTTGCTTCAACGCATTTGGATACTTCGGAACCACCTCTCGGACATGAATCCTTTAGAGGCAATGAATTTCCTCAAAGAAAAGATGAGGTTTACTGCCACCAATGAAGAATTCCTGATTTCGATGAATGGGTGATCATTTTAGAATATTTGTTTATTAGCCCCGGCTACTCAATGCAGAAGTCGGGGTCTCTTTTTGGTGGTGATTTCCGGTAAACGGAACCATGTATCCCTAAGATGATATCAGGATTGACAGGGTCGTTTGTATGTATTGTAACTGAGTGGTGCTGAACACCATAGTTGGTCAAAAACACCAATCGCACCACTATGCTGCCGTTTTCCTCGGAGGGGATGATCTCGTTGGGCCATCCAACAACCTTGCATCCGGGCGACGTTTCAATGGACTTGATCACCAGGGCCTTGCTCCCCATATTAGTGAACAAAAAAGCATGATAAAAAGTCTTGGCTTTTGTAATATGCCCGAAATCGTAATTATAGTGATCGAAAACAATACGGGGGACAGTGTCGATAACAGTCTTTTCCTTGTATAAAGAAGGGTTTTCGGAAATATTTGCGATGAGATATAAAAACTTGAAAGGACTCTTCTTGTCATCGGACTCAACGACCAGTTCCACGCTCATCCTGCCTGGCGGCAACTCCTTGATAACATCGAACTTGACATTCATTGAGCCCGTTTGACCGGGCGATAACTTTGAAGGAGCATAGGCAAGGTCAACAAAATTGCTCGACTTGCCGTCCCTAAAGCTTATTGTTCTGTCACCCATGTTTTTAATATTAATATTGAACTCGAAAACCTCGCCTTTGGGCAAATCGCCGACCACGGATTCCAAGCTATCGACGGCAAAGGCAATATCACCGATAAGCAGAGGGAACTCATCATCAACAAGCTTTTTACCCTGCTGGCAGTTCGCACTTAATACAAATGCAGAAAACAATAAAATTAATATTTCGTATTTTACTTTCAAACCAGTTTTTCCGGATATCGATACTATAACTGCAAATTTAAAATAATTGTAGTGCTATATTAAAAACTAACGACAATTATGTTTATTTTTATTCAGGATTTTTTTTAAGGACTATTACTTACATACCATGCTTCGAATATTGATACCGGTAGATTTCTCCGATTACACTAAAAATGTGTGTAAATATGCTGTTAACCTGATAAATACAGACAATACCGAATTGCATTTATTTCATATTTTACCTGACGGGGTAATGGTTCCCGATAGCAGTTTCCCTGCCGGAATCGACTCTGATGCCTTTTTAAATGCCGAATATTTGGAGCAGCTGAGGTCGGTTGCCGATAAGAACATGACCGAATTGCTAAACTTCACCAACACCTTGGCACAAAACAGCGGTTTTAAAAACACCACTGTTTCATCCGGCATAATTAGCGGTGATGCAGAATGGGAAATATTGAACATCTGTGATAAATTTACCCCCAAAGTTTTGGTAATGGGCACCAAAGGCCTGGGCAACAAGGGTTTTATGCAAGGCAGTATGGCTAGAAACATCATGAAAAAAGTTCATATACCCGTAATAGCCGTTCCTGAAACTTGCAAATGCAGTAAACCGGGGAATATAATGTACACAACAAACTTCAGCGAGATGGATTATATGAAAATACGGCTTTTATTTACTTTGTTCAGAAATCTGGATATTAAGATTTTCGTAACACATTTCGACATCAACAAGAACGACAATAACTTAAACAAAAAAATCGACGACCTTCGAGAAGCATTTCAGGAAGAGAGATCCAAAGGGAAGATATTCTTCAATGTTATCGAGTCCAACGATAAAGATATCAGCCTGAGAACGTTTTGCGAGGAATATGAAATAGACCTTATTTCTTTTATCTCCTATAAATCAACCATCTTCCACAACCTTTTCAGCAACGAAATCCATAAGAAAGACTTCTTTAAGCTAAGCCTGCCAATGCTTGCCCTTCATGAATAGCAAACATCAAGGCCTGCCAGCAAAGCGTTTATAAATATCCATTAACTTCTTGCCGACATTTTCCATGCTAAAATCGGCTATGGCATTCTGCTTAATCTTCTCGCTGTCGAAACTATATTTATCATCGAGGAACATATTAAGCCTTGTAAACAGCTCTTCTTCATCGCCGGCATCCAACAATATACCGTTTTCATCATTTACATATTCCGGAATCCCCCCTACCCTTGTCGAAATAACAGCGATGCCCAAGCTAAACGACTCGTTGATAACGACAGGGAAATTTTCGTAGTTGCTAAAAATCAACGATAAAGAGGCATTCCCCATTTCGGCTACGAGCTCCTTGTCTTCGAGCAATCCCTTGAACGACAATATCTTGGAAGGTATATTCAGGGATATGGCATATTTTTTCATTTTTATATAATCCATCCCGTCGCCGATCATCGCAATATGGAAATCATCGCGCATATCGGCAAGCCTTTTTATAACTCTAAGTATTCCGCTTATATTTTTCGATTTATCCTCGAAACAGCTTATATGCACGATATTCTTTATTGCCGCCCCGGAGGGGTTATTGTTTTTTATGTTTATAAAACCGGGGCTTAAAACATTTGGCAGAACAATATAATTATTGTTTTCAAGCTTATGCGACCTCATTGCCACGGCAAGATTTGCTGTTACGGTTGTTACCGCTGCTGCATTTCTAACAACAAGCCTGGTGAACCACTTCCTGAGCAACCCATTAAAACTGGCCGTCGCCGTCAGGTATCTCGACCAATGTTCGCTAACTACAAAATTAATGTTCCTGAACCATTTATAATATAAGCCAATTAATCCCAGACGGCTCAAGATATGTATGTGAACTAAGTCGAAATGACCTAAATATTCCTTTACGCTTCTTATCCCCAACATATTAGCCCTGTAGAACCTCCACATTTTAACAAACCGGCCTATTAATGGAACATCGCCGACATTGTTACTATAATAAACCTTGACTGTGGGGACGCCGTTTATTTTTTCCGAAACGATTTCGTATTTCTTTTGACCATTGCCGGAAACGGCATGAACATAAACCACTGCCACATTACAATACATATTTGCGGCCTCGGCATGCCTTTGGATAAACAAACCAGGCATCGGGTCGTATCTGTTCGGATACCATCTGCTTAAATAAAGCACATTTATTTTTTCCGTATTGCTATTACTAATAGTCATTGGGGTCTTAAATAATCGTCAACTATGTCAACGGCATTTTTAAACCGGAGATTGCCTTTGCCTTTTACTATTTTAAAATTAAAGCCGGCGGTCATCAATTCTCTTTCATATATCCCGAACAATTCATCCCTGTTTTCGGGGTTCTCCCTTAAAGGGTCATATTCCCATTCCAAATCGGGATAACAAAGCAAATATAAACCATATTCATGTTCCATAAACTTTTCTTCAATCCACTTATGCTGATTGTTATAAACATGATCACACCATACTTTGTTAACTAAGATATCCGTATCACAAAACAAAATCCCATCGGTTAGGCCAGCCAGCTTGTTCTCGTTTTGTAATTGTTTTCTTGCTATGGAAAGGATATCTTGAAAATCATATCCATGTTTATTATTCAAGAATCCACGCGAATACTCATCAACATAAGCAGTTTTATAATAAACGGCTAGTTGCCTGGCCAACTGGGACTTACCGGTAGATTCCGGCCCTGTTATGGAAATCCTCTTAGGTAGCAGCATGTTTTCCCTCAATTAGGCGCTTCCACTCAAGATACCCCAAGACGGCCAAAACAAGGAATATGAAGTACTGTATGCCCGTAAAACCATATCCTTTTACAAAGTAAAGTGGTATAGAAACAATATTGCCGGCTATCCAAAGAATCCAGTTTTCAATTTTTTTATTTGCCATCAACCACATTGCCGCAAAGAAGACCCCGGTTGTAAAAGTGTCGAGGAAGGGTGTTGCCTCCCGAAAATCACTCAGTTTGCCACTGCCTAAATGTTCAACGGCAAAATTAAGGCTCTCGGAGAAATTAAGTTTATCAGGCATAACGTTATAGTGCCTGTAAACCGCAATCACAAATACCGACGTAAACAAGAATATCCCTAAAGCCTTCAGCTTATCGCCTGTGCCCGTCCTGCTAATGCTTATATGGCCATTGTTGGGCCCAACGGCTTTCTGCCATTGATACCATCCATATATGCTCATTAAGGTATAATAAACATTAATTATTAAATCGCCATATAAATTCCATTGCGAAAGCAGGTAAACATAAATAGCAGTGCTGATTATTCCTGTCGGGAAGACCAAGATATTCTCGCGGCGAGCATAAAAAACACTCATGACGCCAAAAACGGCGGCTAAAACCTCTAAGGTAATGTTCAACCAGCTTGCGTTTAAATATGGCTCTAAAAAGAAATTAATGAAATCACTCATTAACAACGATATTTAAATCGGCATTGATTATCTTTAATATAAAAACCGAATGGGGCAGCTCAAACGACTCCTCAATCTCGTCGGCAAGTATCGTCATTACATCCTTATACTTTCCGAAGACTTGGGTGCTCATTCCATTTGTGCAAACGCGCAGCTCACTATGTTTTTTTAAACGTGCGATAAAATCTTTTATGGGGGGAATAAACTCGACATTCAAGGGGTAATAGCTAATTTCAACTGAAGTATTCATATCCTGTTATTAATTTTTTTATTGCGCAAAGTTAATCTTATTTTGATTTTATTATCTTCGCCTTTAACATACTAAACTTATTTATATGACAAAGAGATTTCTAATCACCATTGGCATTTTAGGGGCATTGACGGTTATTTTAGGGGCTTTCGGAAGCCACCTGCTCAACGGGAACATATCGGAAGGGAAACTTGAGGTTTGGGACACGGCAGTACATTATCAGATGTTTCACACCTTGGCGCTTTTATCGGTAACATTTATGAACCGCTACTTGAAAAGAGCATATTTATCAGTAATATTTTACCTTTTCTTATTCGGAATCATATTGTTTTCAGGGAGCTTATACATTTCTTCCGTTTCTGAGCTAACAGGGCTTGAACTAGGTTTATTAAATTATAGCACACCCTTTGGGGGCTTATTGTTAATTGCCGGATGGATGTATATCCTGCTATCCGGTTTTACCTATGAACATCACAAACGGCGCCATAAACATTAAGGGCCCGGCAAAGATCATCTCATATCAATAATCTCGACATCAGGGTAGCTGCTTGTATCAAAAGCAAAAGTATCAGCCGGCAATTCCAGGTTTGGCTGTAAATCAATTATGTGATAAGTAAAAACGCTGCCGTTCATATCATATATGGAGAAGCTTTCCAGGCTAAGGTCCTTATCATTGATAATCAGGCTAAGCTGCTGGAAGCCTTTGTCCTCGTTTGCCTTCAGATCCACTTTCTTTATATTTGAGTTTTTATATTTCTTTGCGTTGTCAAAACTGGACTTATAATTGTCATCGTAGGTGGTCAATATCTTTGTTGGTGATAAGTCATCTTCGCTGTCGGCGGAACTGCTCACCATGACCTCCTCTGAATCAACAAGGTAGGTCCATATAGATTCGCCATCAGATATTATTATCTGCCCTTCCATCTCAACACGGTATTTATCGCCGCTGACAAATATTTTACCGATTTTCTTTTCATTGATGTTCATCTCGATATTTATCATAGTGTATGACAGGTCGGCCATAAAATTATCGTAGGACGACAATTTGTTTATCACCTCCTTAACAAGTTTTTCCGCTTCCTTATTACTTTGCCCGAACATTGGCACAGCCGATAACAAAGCCAGTACTATTACTAATTTCTTCATGTTGTATAGTTTTACGCAATCATGGTGTTGTGCCGGTTTGATCCAGGTTCAACACCGGTTTAATTAATCTATATTTAGAGATTCGTCTTCTCTGTCCAAATCTTTCCAGAACTGTTCCAGGGCCATTTCGTTTGCGACTTTAACTTCCCTTGCCTTGCTTCCCTCGAACGCACCCACAATGCCTGCGGCCTCCAGTTGATCTATAATCCTGCCTGCCCTGTTATATCCCAGTTTAAGCTTGCGCTGAAGCAAAGACGTGGATCCCTGCTGGTTTTGCACGATTACATAAGCAGCATCTTCAAAAAGCTCATCCCTGTCGTCGGAATTAAACTCAACTTTCTTTTCATTTTCCTCATCAAAGTATTCAGGGAGCGAAAAAGCATCGGGATAAGCCCGCTGAGAACCGATGTATTCGGTAAGTCGGTCAACCTCAGGAGTATCGATAAAGGCGCACTGAAGCCTTATAAGGTCGGAGCCCGTTGAGAGGAGCATATCGCCGCGGCCTATCAGCTGATCGGCCCCGCCTGAGTCAAGTATCGTCCGCGAATCAACTTTTGAGATAACCCTAAATGCTATCCTTGCAGGGAAATTCGCCTTTATGGTCCCCGTAATGATGTTTACCGATGGCCTCTGCGTTGCTATTATAAGATGTATCCCAACGGCGCGGGCCAGCTGAGCCAAACGGGTTATGGGATTTTCCACTTCCTTGCCGGCAGTCATTATCAGGTCGGCAAACTCGTCGATCACAAGAACTAAATAAGGGAGATATTTATGCCCTTGGTTCGGGTTCAGTTTCCTGGAAATAAATTTCTTGTTATACTCTTTTAAGTTTCTTACCTGCGCATCCTTCAATAGTTCGTAACGATGGTCCATCTCGATGCCTAGAGAATTCAGCGTACGAACCACCTTGCGCGTATCGGTTATTATAGCCTCCTCGGAATCAGGTAGCTTTGCTAGGTAATGCCTTTCTATCCTAGAAAAAAGCGTCAACTCCACTTTCTTTGGATCTACCATAACAAACTTTAGTTCGGCCGGGTGTTTCGTATAGAGCAAGGATGCGATTATCGCGTTAAGCCCTACTGATTTACCCTGTCCTGTTGCTCCTGCCATCAAGATATGCGGCATCTTAGTTAAATCAGCCACAAAGCTTTCGTTCGAGATTGTCTTGCCCAAGCCGAACGGAAGCTCGTATCTGCACTTGCCAAACCTCTCTGAGCCGATAATGGAACGCATTGAAACAATGTTAGGGTTTTTATTCGGGACTTCTATCCCTACTGTTCCCTTGCCGGGGATAGGTGCAATAATCCTAATGCCCATGGCAGCCAGGCTCAAGGCTATATCGTCCTCAAGATTCTTGATCTTGGAAATACGCACGCCCGGTGCCGGGACTATTTCATATAAAGTTACCGTTGGCCCTATTGTGGCCTTGATCTTGGTAATCTCGATGGAATAGTTCCTTAGGGTTTCCACTATCTTCACCTTGTTGCGTTCAAGTTCCTCCGTATCTATGTTGATATTTCCGGTTCCGTAGTCCTCCAACAAGTCTATCGGCGGCATCTTGAAGTCAGGCAAGTCCAAGGTAGGGTCATATTCTGTATCAAGGCCGAAATGTTCTCCCGGAACGACTTTTTCCCCGGTTATTTTCTCTTCTTTCGGCTTTTCAACCGTAAATTCAATGGCATCGACTTCATCAGTATGGCCTTTTTCTATTTCTTTTGCAAGGGCCGTGTCTAGTTCAATCTTAAATTCATTTGACGGCTTGTTGTTTTTCTTGCCTTCAATTATCGGAAGGTCTTGTTCCTCTTCTTCATCGTCCACCGAAAACTCAATTGTATTGTAAATATCGGCATCAGGTTTAGCAGGTTTTTTCGCAGAATTGGGCAAAGGCTTTTTATCTGATTTCTTTTCCCTCTTGAAATTAAACTGATAGTCGATAAGGATAAAAACCGCGGGCACGAATATCAAACTGAATATCAGGCCTATCTTACCAATATAATCCGTGAGCCAAATATTTAATTGCCGGCCTACAAGTCCGCCAAGAATATTCTCGGGATGATCCGGGAAAACAAGACCGGCGAGCAGAGGCAACCACAACAACGAAACAGTCAGCAGCTGAAACCAGGTCCAGACTTTAAACAACGATATGTTAATGAGCAACTTAAAGCCTATGGCCATTAGCAAAAAAGAAACAAAGAATGCACCAAGCCCGAAACCTTTAAGCACCAGGTACGACGATATAACACTCCCTAGCTTTCCCGTCCAGGTTTCTACCATCTGGGAATGCTTGCTGAAATAAGAAGAAAGGGTGTTCATCAAATCAGCACCCGGGTTCGAGTCGAACCAGTTGATCATAAAAGATGCTATTGAAAGGAAAGTATAAATAGAGATTAACAGCAGGAAAAAGCCCCAAACCCTTTGGAACTTGTAATCGAACTTAAAACCACCGCCTTTTGCCTCGGCAGTCTTAGACTTTCGCTTGCTTACAGCCTTCTTCTTGGAAACCGATTTTTTCTCGGTCTTTTTTTCCGGGACTACTTTAAGCTTATTCGACTTTTTTGCCATTGATAACCATTATTTTCACAAACCTACATTTTTTTTTGCAAACAGCGATCACTTCACCATCCGGAAAACTTTATCCCAACGTATTTTGCCTGTGAACAACGATTTATTTGGATCCAACGAAAGCCAGACAAACTCGGCTTTGCCGACAATATGATCTTCCGGCACGAAACCCCAATACCGCGAATCGGCGGAATTATGCCTGTTGTCGCCCATCATCCAGTAATAATCGAGTTTTGGCGCAAACGAGCTAGCCAATTCACCATTGATGAATATTTGATTATCCTTAACTTCCAGCGTATTGCCCTCGTAAACGCTTATCAGGCGTTCATAAAGCGGAAGGACATCCATATTTAGCGGTATAGCCACGCCCTTCTTTGGGATGTAAATTGGGCCATAGTTGTCCCTGTTCCACTGATATCTTTTATCCTGAGGAAAAACGGCCTCGTTCCATTCGCCTGCCGGATCATTGAAAGGCGTAATGGATTTCACTATCGAAAGTTTTTCCAGTTTGGCTTTTGCCTCATCAGTTAAAACAAACATAAATAATCCGGGTTGGCCCGACCGGCTGAATTCGGTAACGTTTAAATCGTCAAGTATGCGGGGGTTAATGCCGCTGCCATCGGTCTTTACCCAATATTGAAATTGCATGCCAGCCGGGTTAAAGGACTTTTTGCCATTTATATAAACCTGACGATCAACAACTTGAAGCGAATCACCGGGCAAGCCGATACATCTTTTAATATAATTTTCGCGCTTATCCACAGGCCGGTAAACAATATCCCCGAAATTTCTTTTGTCGGTCCAGAC
Source organism: Bacteroidota bacterium (assembly GCA_024279935.1). Classification (GTDB taxonomy): domain Bacteria; phylum Bacteroidota; class Bacteroidia; order Bacteroidales; family F082; genus BM524. Next base: position 41,703 of record JAJRQZ010000066.1, on the reverse strand, counting down.
GCGCTTTCTCCCAAATTCCTTTTTCAATACATAATAACTTTTATTGCTTTGATAACGCGTTGAAACAGTATCACCATCAGGATAATTAAAAACAACCGCATCATATCTTTCAACAGCACCAAATCCCGGAAAACGGAAATAAGGAAGTTTTATCCATTCGACAAAAGAAGGTGTGGTTTCCGAAAACGGAAGTGTATGGTGGACGAAAGGAAACGACAAGGGCGTGTTTGGCACTTTTGGCCCATAAGCAATCTTGCTCACAAAAAGATAATCACCCACCAACAACGACTTTTCCATTGAAGATGTAGGGATAGTATAGGCTTCCAAGAGGAAAGTGCGGATTATCGTCGCGGCCACAACGGCGAATATTATAGCATCGACCCATTCGCGGACAAAGCCTTTTTCGAATTTCCTGCGCTTCTCTTCAGGCACAAAGACCTCTGTTTCGCTAAACCCCAGATAAGGAAGATAAACAAAGGGGAAGACCACTGCTATAAACTGCTGGAAAAGTTTATACTTCTCGAATGCTTTTGCCAGCTCGACCAACATGAGCATATAAACAAAAACATTTATAAAGGGGAAAAACAACAGCAAGAACCACCATAAGGGCTTTTGAATGATTTTAACAAAAACGTAAAGGTTGTAAAAAGGTATGAGGGTCTCCCAACCCCTGCGACCTGCCTTTTTGTAAACACCCCAAGCAAAAATGGTTGGCAACGTGAACGATAAGGGCAAAAATATTAATAATTCGAGCATGATTATTTCTATATGAATTTGTCGCGCAATTTACGCAGAATTGCTAAATATCCGACTTAATATTTGTTAATCGATTATTGTCAGCCCAATCGAATGAACAATCAATAAAAAAAAACACTACCTTTGGCGCAAATACTTAAAAATGAACTCTATAATCAACAATCCTATTCTCAAAAGAAATCAAAAATGCATAGTAAACACTGATCTTGACGGCATATTGGCGGCTTTGATAGTGCATAATTTCCTTGATTGGCAAATTGTGGGCTTTTGCGACAGTGCAGAAAACATTTGGCTCGACAGCTATAAATGCAAAACACTAAAGGAGGCCGTTTTTATTGATATGTTCGTGGCATCGAAAAAAATAAGGTGCATCGACCAACATATTGTGGCATTTGACGAAAAGGCAAGCGATAAAATATTGCGAAATCCCAACAAGTTAAACCCCAACCTGTTAAACACAAGATGTTTTAAGCCTGACAGATTATATTATACAAAATATCCATTTGGGACTGTTCATTTTATAATTGCGCTATTGGAAAAGCAAGGGCTTGATATCGAACTTGAGCTTAGCAAAAAAGTTATCGGCCATATAAATTTATTCGATATCTTCCTACGTGCCGACGATGCGCTTCTCACATCAACCTTCAGCAATTATGTCGATAATGCCGAAGAATGGTGGAAATGGCTGCTCGACTTATCTGACAAGGGCAAAACAACAAACAGCTTCTGTGATTATATCAAGGAAACAAGAACAAGCTCCACGGAAAAGAAAACAAAGGGGCACAAAAACGGTATAGCTGATTTACTTACATCATCACCATTTTATTGCACAAGCCCCGACGGAGGATATAAAGGCCAAGGGGAACTTGGCAAGAACACCCTAAATCAATATGTCAGAACTTATATTTATTTCATCGCAGAGACTGCCTGCTTAAAACCTTTTGACCTTGAGTTTAATTTGACGCCATACTCAGGCAAGACTTTAAGGTGCAGTTACTCAAGCGATACCATAAATACGATCAAGGCTGATCCTGAAAACTTCCTTTTTTCCTACGCTTTTGTCCGCTCATCGCGGCGCAACAACAACTTTAGCTATACGCTGATGCCCAATTCTTTTAAGTCGCTTATCGGATAATACGGCCCATGAAGCTTCAAACAAAAGATTATTTAGGGCATAATAATATAAAATCGGCATAAGTGCCTGCCGACGGCTTTTACAATATAAGAGTTCGCATGCTATGTGGACCTCGGCACATAAACCAAAAACTCGCTCCCAATGCCGGGGGTGCTTTTAACTTCAATCTTTCCTTTGATCAATTTAATGAAATCATTGCACAAAACGAGGCCTAATCCGGTTCCCTGCTCATCGTTAGTGCCAACATTCGTAAAGTTGTTTCCATCGCCAAACAATAACCCGAGGGTTTTTTCGTCCATGCCCCTTCCGTTATCTTTTATGGAAATACAGATGTAATCATCCGCCAAAGTGGTCCTTATGGTGATTTCACCGTTGTAAGGGGTAAACTTAATGGCGTTGGATACGATATTGCGTATTATTAGCGACAGCAGATCAATATCTATATAAGCCAAGGCCCCGCTATACTCGTAATGTTTTATTTTTAATTCCTTTTCGCCTATATTTCCATCAAGAAACCTAAGGTTAGCCTTTACGATATCATCAACGACGGCATTGCGGAAATTAGGTTTTATTTTGTCCATTTGAAGCCTTGACCAACCTAAAAGGTTATCCAACAGGTTGTTAAGGTTTTTCGAGGATATATAAATAGTTGCGATAAACTGCTTGATTTCCTCTTCGCTATACAAACCCGATTGGGCATGGATCAAGGAGGTAAACCCCAATAGCGAATTCAATGGGTTTCTTAGGTCATGTGCGATAATGGAAAACAACCTGTCCTTAGTGGCATTTGATAGTATCAGGCTTTCATTTGATATTTTCAGTTTTTTGGTCCGTTCGGCAACGATGGATTCCAGTTTTCTTTTCTCATTTTCTATTTTGTACAAGCGCCTTTTAAAATAAAAAAATAACATAAGCGCGGCAAAGGCAACTATAAACAGCCAAAAATACCATGTTTGCCATGGATGGGGCGTCTTTACAACTTCCAGGACAATTGTTTTGTTGTTCCACAAACTATCCTTGGTCCTCGCTCTGATTTCATACTTTTCCTTACCATATCGGGGTTTTTCTATCACGATCCGGTTGGCCGAGCCCAATTTAATCCATTTACTGTTTGAGTTTAATATCCGATACTCGTATTCGTTTTGTTTTTTGCCCAGAAAGCTCAGATATGCAAACTCAATAGTCAAGTTATCGTCGTCCTCCCCAAGCTTGATTTTATAACTGCCTGCGGCTTTTTTAAGAGGGATGATCACATTGTTGTCAACAAGGATTTTAGTGAGTACTATCGGGTATTCCTTGTGGATGTTACTAAGGTATTTGGGCAGGAAAAACAAAAGGCCGTCAATTCCGCCAAAATACAAAGTCCCGTTTTTTGATTTAAAATAAGCCCCTGTGTTGAATTCGTTGCTTTTTAAGCCGCTGTTGATAAAATAATTGGTGAACGAAGCATAACTGGGATTGTAATTCGACAGCCCGTTGTTCGTACTTATCCAAAAGGTTCCTTGATCATCCTCGAGACAGGCATAAACAAAATCGTTCGGCAAGCCGGTTTCTATCGTAAACACTTTAAACTTGGCATTCATATCATCCGAGAAATACAGCCCATTACCTGTGCACAACCAGTAATTCCCTTTGGAGTCCTGCGATATTGAATTAATACGGACCGGTTGTGCTGTTTGCCCAATCAATTTCAGTTTTTTCTGAACCAATTTGTTTTTTTTCCTGTCGTAAAGCCACAGACCGCTTTTTAAAGTTCCTATCCATATATTATCCTGCTTATCAATCAAAGAGCTCAGGACAGAAAAGCTATTATTTAGAAACTGGTTTTGTATGCTGTCGAGCTCTATTTTTTGTGAAGTCCTGGTTTTAAGGTTCAACTTTTCAAGTCCGCTGTCTCTGCCTATCCAAAGAATTGAATCGCCCTGTTGATTAATATCGAAAACATTGGGACCTTCCCAAACACCTGCGGGCGGAGAATAAAAATCTTTTGTGAAATGCCCATTGTACTTTTTATATTTATAAAGCCCATCGCCCTCAGTTGCAATATACAGATAGCTATAATCCTCCTTGTCAGGATAAATCTTATAAATACTGCTACCGCTAAGATAAGTGCTTATTGAATTAGTAAGCTTATCAATTCGGGCAAGGCCATAATAACCTCCAACCCACAAGTAAGTTGAGTCCTCATAAATGGCCCTGACACTTTTCACTTCAAATCCCGGTGCAAAATCACCCTTGCTGATGGCGTTAAACTTAAAGTTGAAATCGTTGACGCTCGACAACCCATAACCGTTGGAACCTATCCACAAAACATTGCTCCTACTGAAATACAGACACTTTATGCCGGGACCGGCAAAATGCTCATCGCCCTGTTTATCAAGTACATAATCCGGATAATAAATTGTGGTGCCATCACCGGAATACTTAAATATCCCATTAAAAACGGAAGCTATCCATACATTACCATGCAAATCCTCAAGCAAATAACCCAAAGTAGTGATCTGGGGCCAATAATTGTCGTTATAGAGGTTATCGTTAAAATCCCTGTCTTCAACAACCAGGCCCCTTGCTTTATCATAATAATAAAGGCCATTATATTTACCCGTAATCGTGAACAACACTTTTCCCACCGAGTTTATCAAAACAGAGTGCACATATCCTGTTCTCCTCTCGGATTTCCTGCCATCAACTTTTATAAAGCGGATTTTAGTACGCTCTTTGTTTATCATGCCTATATCGCCAGTTGAGTTAGCAAACCAAATATTACCATAACCATCTATGTCAAAGTGCTCTATAACATTATTATAAATATTTGCTTTGTCGATGTCCAGCGAAACATATTCCCTTTCCCCGTTTTCCGGGTTAAACCTGACAATACCTGCTCCCGCAGTAGCCAACCAAATATATCCGCTGTCGCCAACCAAGACTTTCGTTATCTGGTTGGCGTTTTTTTTCACAAAATCCTTTTCGTCCTCGAAATAAGTTTTAAAAACTTTATTTATAGGATCCAAGAGATTCAGGCCGTTCTCGGTGGCTATCCATATCCTTGATGAGTCGTCGGTGCAGAGGGAATTTATGGTGTTGTTGCTGATGCTTGTTGAGTCACTTGAAACGTGCCTGAACACTTCTACATTATATCCGTCATAAGAATTAAGCCCGTCCAGGGTTCCTATCCACATTAATCCCCTGTCATCCTCAACAATGCTCAACACCCTGCCCTGGCTAAGCGGTTCTTCCAGATAAACTTTCCTCGCCCCAATAGGAATAATGTTTACTTGAGCTATAGCTGAAAGGCTCATTACAAAAGCCCATGCAGCAATGATATATGAAAGTGGTTTTTGAAACATTTATCAGTATTCGTCTGCCACGAAAATAACAAAAAACACGGTATAAAACAAAGGGATACCGTTTTAGCCAAAGGGAGGATTAAAACAAAAGCACGCAATAACAATCCAGATGGTTTCTATGAACTTGACTTTTAGCGTCTCAGAACAAAGTTCGGATAAAGTTGCCAATCACACCCGGGATGGCGATTATCGTAAATATAAGGCCAAAAACGGCTCCCCATAGGTGGGCATTATGGCCAATATTGTCGCCGCCCCGTCTTCCCATCCATGCCGAATAAACCAAATACAAGATACCGAAAGCCCATGAAGGAATGGGGAAAGGGATGGGAAACAAGAATATACTGCCTCCCGGGAATATCAGGATGCTTGAAAATACCACGGCCGAAACGGCGCCGGAGGCACCGACCGCATTATAATAGGCATCTGATTTATGCTTCCCGTAATCGTATAATGTTGAAAACAAGACACCTCCCGCATAAAGCAGGAAAAATAACAAAAGCCCTCGGTACGACATGGAATTAAAGAACACCTCCTCAACTATGCTGCTAAAGGAATAAAGCACGTACATATTGATGATGAGATGCATAAAGTCGGCATGTATCAATGCATGCGACAGGAATCGCCACCATTGCTTATGTTCCTTTATCAAATAAGGATTGAATTTCAGCTTGTCGAACAGCTCGGTATTATTGAATGCCAAGAACGATACCAGCACCGTTACAGCGATTATGATAATGCTCAAGCTCATTCGGCGATTTCTGTTTGAGGGGTTTCATTTTTGGTATAGTCGATCTCGGAACCGCGTGCCGAATGCGGGATGATATAAACGGCTACCATAACAAGGGCACCCGCGATTACCATAATACGGTGCATTTTGTCCCGCACGAGCATGACAAATGCTATTATCCAGAACACCAAGGTGATGGCTGTTTTATTATCTGTCAGATCAGTGCCGTTGGGCCATCCGGTCCAGTATTCGCCAAACGCGAATTTTTGAACTATCGGGCCAAGGATGATGCCCCCGACAAAAAGACAAATCAAGGTAACCCCAACATAGTATTTACTGTCGTCACCTTTAAAAAGAGCCTCTATACCGGCACGCATACCGAACAACATAGAAATAAACATGAAAAATATGTGAGGCACCAAGACCGGCTTGGGAACGGCGCCCTTATACCTTAAAACAACAGGCTCCTCCGTCAAGCTTATTGTTTGCCCATTATAATTAAGCTCGACCTTATACTCCACTTTACCGGCCGGGGGCTGCATGGGGATTTCGGCCTTAAGCGTTTTTCCGTCACGTTTCATCTCGACACTTATCCATTCATCGTAGCTTTTATATCTTTTATAAGTAAAAACCCCGCTTACATCCTTAGCGGGAACATCAATCTCAACTGGTGCGTTATTTCCGGTTTCGTATGAGCGCAGCAACTCATAATCAACTGTTTGTCCGGCAATATCTACCGAACCTTTATGCGGATAGGTAGGCCCCGTGGCCCTTTGATAGATTATAAACGCGAATGTCAGCACTATTGCCAAAACCCATAACCCCCTATTTCTAGATTTACTCTTCATTGTATAAATATTTAATTCTGAATGACAAATTAACGTTTATTTTTCCTAATCGCCAACGGCATCATAAAATAATTGATGGATAGTTGTCCTGATATCCAGCTCGCCTAGTTTATTGTTGTGCATATCGGGAAACACCCTATTGCTCAAGAAAACATAAACAAGGCCCGTTTCCGGGTCGGCCCAGGCATAAGTCCCGGTAAAGCCCGAATGCCCGAAGCTGGACGGAGAGGCACTTTTACAATTGGGGCCATGATCCTCGTATTCCAACATCGGCTTGTCGAAGCCAAGTCCCCGGCGGTTTTCATTATCCTCAAAATGCCTGGAAACAAACTCCGACATTACCCATGAGCCGATATACTGACGTCCTCCGTAGTTCCCCCTGTTCAAGAACATCTGCATCATAACGGCAACATCATAGGAGTCAGAAAACAAACCGGCATGACCCGATACGCCCCCAAGCATGGCAGCCCCCTGATCGTGCACATCGCCCTGGAGCAACTGGTATCTGAACTCTTTATCGTTCTCGGTAGGACAAATACGATCGGCACTAAAAAAGCGAAGAGGCCTGAACCTCATGGTCTTCAAGCCTAAAGGCAAATAAAACTGATTTAAAACATATTCGTCGAGTGGCGAATTAGCAGCAAGCTCTATCAGTTGCCTGAAAAGATAGAATCCGAGGTCGCTATATTTATATTTTTTTTCACCCAGCGGCGAAGAGGCGATCTGTTTATAGATATTATAATTATAATACTCATGAATATACATGTTCATGGCAACCCTTTTGGGGAATTCCTCAGAAATATGCGATTTATATATTGCTGTATCCCAACTATTTAAACTAAGGGTATTCTCATAATAGGGTATCCAACCGATAAGCCCGGCCTGATGCGAGAGTATTTCATTTATTAAGATGTCCTTTTTGTTGCTTTTCTTCAGATAAAGAAGATAATCGGAAATGGGCCTGTTGATGTCAATTATCGTATCTTCATATAGCCTCATCAACGATGGCGTTGTGGCCAGTATCTTGGTCAATGATGCCAAATCGTAAATATCGTCGTCCCTGACAGCTATTTTCTTTTCATAGGTATGGTATCCGAAACTTTTGTCGTAGAAAATATAACCATCCTTGGCGGCCAGCACCTGACAGCCAGGATAGGCCTGAATATCGATGCCGTTTTGAGCAATGGAGTCTATCTTCCCCAATATGGAGACATCGATGCCCATATCTTCAGGCGACATGAAAGTCAAACGGGTTTTAAGTGTGTTAATCCCAAAACCTGCTTTTAAGGCTGCTGCTGAAACAGCAAGCTTTCCATGAGCCGGAGCCATGCCAAGCAAAATTTCCGCCGATCGGCGCATAATGTATCGTCTGTCCTGATATGAAACCATAACAGCGTCGAAATCAGTTAAGCTTGGGAAGAAATTCAAGGCATAGGGGCTTGCAAACAAGTTTAATATCGTTCTTTTCAGTGATGCTATCTTGCTGATGAACTGAACTTCCTCATGGCTAATGCCATATCGCCTGCCAGCAGAGATATTAGTGTTTGTGAGCGCGATGATCACCAAATTGGCACTTTGCAGCGAATTCAGGACATCTTGCTTTTCGGCTATATCGGCATTATGGCTTAAATAATAAATATCGACAGGCATAAAGCCGGATATAACTTTTTCAAATCCGGTGTTCTTATAGCCTATGACAAGTATTGCTGCTTTCAATGTATCGGGACGGCTAAGAGGTATTATACTGTCCGCATTTTTTACTATGGTGATGGCATCGTACGACAATTGTTTGCTAAGCTTATGAAAATCAGGATTGTTTAAATCAGTCAACAAATTTGCAGTATCGATAATTCCTCCTTTATAGGCCCCGCTCAAATACTTGAACTTCAATATTTTCTTACAACTCTCGGCGAGCCTTGCACTGAATGCGGGTTTGTCCTTTATCAAAGCTTCTATCGACTCCACCGATGCTTTCACATCATCAGGGATCAAGAGTATGTCGTTTCCTGCGAGAAAAGCCTCTTTGGCCACATCGCCCTTGTCGTAATATTTTGTAACGCCCTTCATGTCAAGGCCATCGGTAACTATCAAGCCATCGAAGCCCATTTTTTTCTTCAGCAGCTTACTTACGACTTTATAAGAAAGGGAGGTGGGGCGTTTTTTGTTTTTGTCGAGTGCAGGAACTGAGAGGTGTGCGGTCATGATCGAGGCAACACCTTCATCGATAAGGAACTGGAACGGTACAAGCTCCGTTTTGCGCAGTTCTTTTTTCTTTGCAGATACTAGCGGCAAGGTTAAATGCGAATCGGATTTAGTATCGCCATGACCGGGGAAATGTTTGGCGCAAGCAATTATTCCGTTGTCCTGCATGCCCTTCATGTAAAAATACGCTTTTTTAGCTACAGATTGCGGGTTCTCGCCAAAGGAGCGCATACCTATTACGGGATTTGCGGCATTTGAGTTTACGTCCACCACGGGCGCATAGTTCATCTGAATCCCCATACGTTTGCATTGCCGGGCTATTTGTTTTCCCATTTCATAAATCAGCGAATCGTCGGAAACAGCCCCCAGGGCCATCTGCAAGGGATATTTCACAGTGTTTTTCAGGCGCATGCCTATCCCCCATTCGGCATCCATGGCAACGATCAGCGGGGTCTTGGCCATGGAATTCCAATAATTTGTCTTCAAGGCCTGCGATAGCGGATCGGACCGGAAGAAAACCACCCCGCCGATATTATAATTCTTGATAAAACCATCTACTTCCTGTAAATAGGGTTTTCCCGAATAATTTGCCCTCACAAATATCAATTGGCCTATTTTTTCTTCCAAAGTAAGCGAGGAGTAAACCGAATCGACCCAAGCCGTAACTACCGGACTATCGTAATCCTTATAAAGCTGGGCTTTAAGCGAAGCCGAAAAAAGCAGCAACAGGCTGAACATAAGCACTAAAGGTATTCTAAGCAAGTTCCTACACATAAATATATCCTATTTTTTTTAAGCCCCTTTTAAGGGGGAAACAAGTGCACGAATATAAGGAAATGGATAAACCATAGTTTAAAATCAAGCATATAATTTAACACGCTCTGATATTGTGAAACCAGTTTGCATTGATTTAGGCAAGAGCAACCAGCAACAATTTTTCATTAATTTTCAACCACGCCCGACATTCATAAATTTAATGTTATTTTTACCAACGGTAAATTTACCGGAAAATTTTATTATTTATCTGTAAAACAATAGTTTAATATGCCCGACAATAATAGTTTGCGTGAGATTGCATCGCAAGTGAGAAGAGATATTATCAGAATGGTCAATGGAGCTAAATCCGGTCATCCGGGCGGCTCGCTGGGATGTGCCGATTTATTGACTGCCCTTTATTTCGAGATAATGGACCATGACCCTGAAAACTTCGACATGGATGCGCCAAACCAGGATGTGTTTATTCTTTCAAACGGGCATATAAGTCCTGTTTTTTATTCTGTACTGGCCAGAAACGGATATTTTCCCGTTAAGGAACTGGCAACTTTCCGCAAGCTTCATTCACGCTTGCAGGGTCATCCGGCAACGATGGAAAAACTGCCAGGGGTAAGGGTTGCATCCGGGTCGCTGGGCCAGGGGCTTAGCTTTTCGATAGGCGTAGCAAGGGCCAAAACACTTAACGAGGACGACAAAAAAGTTTTTTGCCTTATGGGCGACGGCGAACTACAGGAAGGCCAGGTGTGGGAAGCCTTGATGCATATAGGGTCGAAAAAGGTTGACAATATTATCGGCATAGTTGACTATAACGGCAAACAGATAGACGGCCCAACCGATGAAGTCATGCCCTTGGGCAATTTAAAGCTGAAATTCGAGGCTTTCGGCTGGACGGTCCTGGAGATGAACGGTAACGATATGGATGATGTCGTGGCCACATTGCGACATGCGAAAACCCTTTCGGGAAATGGGGAGCCGATAATGATATTGATGACCACCGAAATGGGAATGGGCGTCGATTTCATGATGGGAACACATAAATGGCACGGTGCGGCGCCCAACGACGAACAAAGAGACAATGCCTTATCTCAACTCGAAGAAACATTGGGCGATTATTAATTATAGAAATTGAAACTGTCGGTCTTAAATATTGTTTTTGTTGCAGCTTTCCTTTCCCTGGCAAGTCTTTCGATGGCCCAACCGGAAATTAAAAGCGAAAAAACCACGAGGATACTCTTCATTCTCGATGCCTCAAAAAGCATGAGCGGCAAATGGCAGGGACAAGTGAAATTCAAGATAGCATCAAAAATCCTTTCGGATGTGCTGGACAGCCTTAAAACGACCGACAAACTGCAAGTTGCGCTCAGGATTTATGGTCATCAACGCAATTACCCCCCCCAAAACTGCAATGATACAAAACTTGAAGTTGCTTTTGCGGCAAATAACTTCGACCGGATAAAACAGAGGTTGAAATACATTAAACCGCAGGGAACCTCGCCCATAGCCATGTCGCTGGAAAGGGCGAAATCGGATTTCGGCAACAACGGGAACTATCGGAACATAATTATCTTAATCAGCGATGGCATAGAGGAATGCGATGGCGATATTTGCGAAGCCTCGGCCAGCTTACAACAAGAGGGTATCGCTCTTAGACCGTTTATTATAGGTATCGGAGCCGATAACAGCCAAATATTCGACTGTGCGGGATCATATTTTAACGCCCCCGATATTGACAGCTTTCAAAGCACCCTTAATATCATCATTAAAAAAGTGCTTAGCAAAACGACCTTGCAAGTCAATCTGCTCGACAAAAACGGCCGGGCAAAGGAAAGCAACATCAACATGGCCTTCACCGACATGGCAAGTGGTAAAATCGTTTATAACTTTGTTCACACCCTAAATAACAAGGGCCTGCCCGACACCTTGGTAGTTGACCCCCTGCTTGAGTATAAAATCACTTTAGGGACATTTCCCCCGATTGAGATCAACAATGTCAGCCTCACCCAGGGAAAGCACAATATTGTTTATGCAAATTGCCCCCGCGGGAAGCTATCTGTTGCCCTCAACGGCAATTATCCTTCGGAATACAAACCTAAAGTAATTGTAAAAAGCATTAAGAACAAAATCATCAACACCCAGTGGCTGGGCGAAAAAATATCTTATTTACAAGGAAGCTATAAGATAGAAGTTCTAAGCCTTCCAATAATTGAGCTTGACAAAATAAACATTGAAGCAGACAAGACTACTTCCGTTAAGATCGACAGCCCCGGAATCCTCAGCATTCAAAAAAATATCAGGGTTTACGGGTTTTTATACTATTTAACTGACAATAAACAGATTAAAATCCTCGACCTTAACGAGAACTCCTCAAAACAGGAGTCGATATATTTGCAACCCGGCTTCTATCGACTGGTTTACCGACCTATTTACAGCACTCAGTCGGCTTATAGCCAAACGGAGGATTTTGAGATCACATCGTCAAAAACGACAAAAATTAAATTGTAGAAATGAATAATCACATATTAAAAATACAGCATTGAAAGAAGTAGAGAACAGAGAAATTATACAGATGAAAGAATATAAGATAATTAACAAACGCGACACCCGTTCCGGATTTGGGGAAGCGCTTTATGAGCTGGGGCAAAGCAACCCTAAAGTTGTTGCCCTGTGTGCCGACCTGACCGGATCGCTAAAGATGAACGCTTTTGCCGATAATTTCCCGGAGAGGTTTTTTCAGATGGGCATTGCCGAGGCTAATATGATAGGTACGGCGGCCGGATTAACAATCGGCGGGCACATCCCCTTTACCGGGACATTCGCAAACTTCTCCACAGCGAGGGTTTACGACCAAATTCGCCAGGAAGTGGCCTACTCTGAAAAGAATGTCAAGATTTGTGCCTCACATGCCGGCATTACGCTTGGCGAAGATGGTGCTACGCATCAAACACTGGAAGATATAGGTTTGATGAAGATGCTGCCAGGCATGACGGTTATCAACCCCTGCGACTTTAATCAGACCAAGCAGGCCACAAAAGCCATCGCCGATCATATCGGACCAGTTTATTTGAGGTTCGGACGCCCTGTCGTTCCAAATTTCATTACCGACGACCGGAAATTTGAAATCGGGAAGGCGCTAAAGCTTATTGACGGTAAAGATGTCAGTATTTTCGCGACCGGTCATTTGGTCTGGGAAGCATTGGAAGCCGCAAAAATCCTTAACCGTAAAGGGATTAGCGCAGAAGTTGTTGATATTCACACGATTAAGCCACTCGACGAAAAGGCAATCCTCGAATCGGCCAAGAAAACAGGATGCGTTGTTACTGCCGAAGAGCATAGCCTTAACGGGGGCCTGGGAGATTCCGTTGCTCAAGTAATGGCAAGGAACTTCCCGATACCGCAGGAATATGTGGCTGTTATGGACAGCTTTGGGCAAAGCGGCACACCTGCCGAGCTAATGAAGCACTACGGCCTGGATGCCGGGCATATCGTTGCTTCCGCAGAAAAGGCCATTGGCAGAAAAGTATAAAAACATAATCGCCTTCAAACGGATTCCGAAGCAATACCGGATTTCTGATTTTGAATATTATCGCAAAAAATGTCACTAATATACCTTATCGGCTTCATGGCTGCAGGAAAAAGCACCATTGGAAAGAAACTTGCCAAGGAACTTGCGTATGACTTTGTTGACCTCGACGATTTATTCGAGAGTCGCTACAAACTGAATATAGCCGCCTTCTTCGGGAAGTATGGCGAAGAATTATTCAGGGAGCTCGAAAATAAAATCCTGCTTGAAACATTTTCGTTCAAAAACACAGTTATAGCCACCGGTGGCGGGACCCCATGCTATTATAATGCAATAGAAGGGATCAATAAAAACGGTATCAGTATTTATTTAAAGATGCCGGTCGGCGCTTTGGCGAACAGGCTTGAAAATGCCATTCGTCCCCGCCCTTTTGCAATTGGTAAAAGCCATGACGAACTTATTGAGGATATTGGGAACTTATTGCAAAAAAGAGAAGCCGACTACCTAAAGGCGGATTTTAAACACGAGGCCTCGAAACCTGATCTGGAGCAAGTTATAGAATTTATTGAAGCGTGCAATAAACAATAGTTAATAAAAGGTTTTACAAAGCTATACTTTCATTTATCTTACTGATTTACAGTCATTTTAATTGTTAAACAAATAGTTACTACTCAGCAGTAGAGAAAAATATTAACTCATTGGTTACCTATCCGTTTTGTCACAATTTTTGTTTGAAAAACACAAAATTTCCGCCAAAACTACAGAGATTTCAAATATATAACCCCACGCTGAAGCATGGGGCTATTGATAATCAACTTGATGAACCTGCTGAGTAGTAACAACAAATATCATTCATCAAGACTTATAAACCTGTTCTCGCCTGCTTGAAAGAAAGTTCCGTTCGGTGGGTAATACCTGAGCAATTCTGTTTTTTTCATGGGGAAGCCCTGTTTTTGGCTTATGTATTTATTCATCAGGTAGTCATAAGTATAAGTAGCATAGATCCTGCCGAGCAAATAAACATATTCATATAATCCAGGCAAGTCCAAACTATCGATATCATACCGATAAACAACCTTTTCGGTGAATATGTCGAAATCATAGCTTGAATTTAAATCATCTGTAATGGTATTGGTGGCATAATAAACATTGTTCTTGCCGTCGTTCGAGTTCAGCTCATTGATCTCAAACCACGAATTGACGTTAACAGCCTTCAGGAGGTGGTCGTGATAATAAACATACCCATAATATTCAGTCTCGTCGCGGTATTCGTAATCTTCTTCCTCCAGTTCCAGCTGAGCGATATTTATCATCCACGCATTGGAGTCGCTTTGCATGAACGCGGCCGAGGAGCCCTGATCGTAAACCTTTACATTATAATTGGCCAATTCCTTTTCGAAACCCAAAATATAGTTTGCAATAAGCAAGGAATCATCAATGTTCTTTATAAAGCAGGATTGCTCCCAAAGCAAGGAATCACGGGTTTTATCATCAGTAATACCCAGGGAATCAACAATCGCCGTATTTAAATTATGTTTGAAAATAGAGGTAGGGGCCAATACCATAAATTTATAATCCCTTGATTTTGAGACAAATTCGCGGGCAAGTTTTTTCTGCGGCTTGCATGAGGCAAACAAAGCCATCGATAAAACAGAAAATATTATATAAATAGTACTCTTCATATTGTTTAAGCAAATCGCCATACAAAAGCCTTGGCCGGTTTTGAATAACGAAGTTAAATTCAAAAAATTATGCAAATTTAGTTATTAGGCTTTAGGAATCTATATAATAACGATAATATTAAGTATTGGCAGTTAATGCGATATTTTCGGAAGGGTTTTCACGAAAAGAAGCTTATTCTTGCAATAATTATCAAAACTTGAATTGTCGATGCTATTTCATCATGTCGGCAGCAAAAAACGCAAACATCATAATAATAGGATACAGCACTATCATCACAATCGTAAAGATTCCCATAAACTTAAAATGCGATTTCAGGTTGCGAAAGGCATTTTCCAATGAAAAATTATCGGACTTATAAATTGCGTCCTTCATTTTAGTGGAGAATTTAAGCAGATAAACAAGCGGTGGCAAATATACCATGGCCAGCACTACATAAACGAAGCCAAGGTACTGATATCCAGCAGGCATCGACCCTGAGGGGTTATATGCAGAAAATATCGTGGAAACAAAAAGTCCGGCCACAACCATAATGCCAATGCCCACGAAGCCCAAAACGGCAAAGAACATTGTCCAGTTACGGATTTGGTTTAAATACTTTTTTGTTCGCTGATTAACGGTCAGTTCGCGCGTCTCTTCGGTTAGGATTTCTTGATCTTCCATAAGTTCTTGATTTTTATGATTTTAATATAATTTTAGAATACATCTTCCAGTACCGCTTTAATTCTCTGGGCACCAACAAAATATGCCTTTCGGGCGGCTTTTGTATAATTTGCCCCGCCACCTTTGATTTGATCCAGCTGCGTTTTATAAACCTCTTCGCCCGAAGAAGCTTCCACAACAGATATATTTGCGTCGAGATAGGCAAAATAGATCCCTCGATAATTTGTTGAGCTTGTGGTATTTGCTTTGATCCTAACAATAAAGTCCGCCTCGTTTTCAGTATCGACAAAATTATACGATTTTTCGGCAAGCAACTCTTTTACGGCCGGTTCAAGAGTTTTGATATCTAGCTTACGGTTCTGGGTTTTCTCGATGCTTTGCACATAAACGGTCGGCTTTGCAGTGTTTATGTTGAAAGTGATTGCCTTGAGGGGATTTTTGTTTTCCGCAATAGCGAAGTAAACGGAATTTTCATCGACATCAAAATACCTCGCAATGTTTAAACCGGCCTCCAGGGCCATCACTTTTTTTCCCGAGTTTAATGGTGGCAAATAAAATTCGGCTATCCCGTCCTTGTTCGCAACTGCAAACCCTAAGCTTAAGCCACTCTCGGCATTAACAAGCCTGACAGGAATATTTTGCACAACAACATCTTCATCAGGAGATTTTTTTAGCACTCCTATTTTAATTGGTTCGGTGGTCGCCATCCCCAATTTGATTATTTCCGGGGTACTTATCAAACTCAGTTCATACATCGACAAAAGCTTCATTTTATTAATTTGAGCAGGAATAAAACCGATGCTTTCGTTTTTCAGGTAGGATAGCGGGATACTAGCCTTGGACACGGCAATTATTTTGCCGTACATCGAAACATCAACATTAAGCTTCAGGTAATCACCTTCTTGCCAATAATTTCCGCTTGCCGAGTATTTACCGGGGCCGCTGTTGTTTCTATCAACGACATATTTTCCGGCTTTCACCAGTGCCGCGGCAAATTCATCGTTCCATTTTTCCGAAAAGCGGCTTTCCAGCCCGGTGTTCTCAAAAGTAAAGCCCGATAAATTTATTTTCCCGTCGATTTTGCCCAGCTGCAGGAATATTCCATAAGCCGCAAAATATGCCGACTCGCTTAAATCCAGCCCGCTCGGCTTCAGTATGGCATCGATCTCGTTTATCAGCTCGAGCTTCAGCTTGTTTACTTCGCCCATATTGATATCGGCATACATTTTCCTGTTCAGGGCGGTGAGCAAAACACTTGCCTCGTCAATTTTATTTATGAACGGCATGGCCTCGTAAAAACTGCGCAACGCATTTTCCTTATCGGCCTTGTTTGCATATTTCCTTCCCTCGCCTAGCTTCTGCCTTACGCTTTCCAAGGAAGAGCTTATCGTATTTCTATAAAAGAATGCCAGTTCTTTTTTGTTAACATAAGAAATCGCATAAACTTCCTTTTTCTTCCTGTCGTAGAAGCTTAGTGTGGTCATCCCATTTATGTTTGCCTTGGAGAAGGACACACTCTTGGAAAGAAACTCCTCGCCGGACTTAGCGTTCACGTTTGAGATTTCCAAGGTATTGTAGCTTTCTATCTCAACCTGTATGCTCTGGACTACCTTATCTTTCGACAGGGCCTCATATTTCGATTTTATTGTTCCCGCATCCTCGCCATTGCTGTTTTCGCCTGATACAAAACCGACCAGGAACTCATTTCCGGGATACATCTCCTGTCGTTCATAATAATCGGCCCAAGCAGGTTTTTGAGCATGGGCGCCAGACCCAAAAAGCAAGATAATTGATGCGATGATAACTTTTTTTAGCATTTGAGGTAGTTTAACGGTTTTATTTATCAAATCAAGCCTATTTAATATTCGACTTATGTATATATGCTGTTTTAGTTCCCCTGAGCTGAACTTTATAAAAGGCGCCACTTTTCCCTATCACCTTGAACTCTAGGCCACCTGGTATTTTTGCTACGATATTTGAGCTTTTATCGGGAAATTCGTAAGCGACAACCCTGTCGCCGCCATTTCCTTTTAGCTGAACCTTTTCGGCAAGGGCGGTCGAAGGATCCATACTTGTAAAAGAGTAAGTTTCAACCGGACGCCCTATCTCGTCCAGATAATTGTTTAAGTCAATCCCGGCCTTCGAGCGCTTTGCTGCTTCGGCGTATTTTCCCTCGCTGTAATCAAGGTCATAAGCAATGCTGTAATATTCAAAAGCATCTTCGTAAGAACCTACCATCTCATATAAAACGCCCAGGTTATATGCTGCTTTCGGATTATACGAATCGGCCTCAAACATTGCATAAATAATGGGGAAAGCCCTGTCGAGGTCGCCATTCTCGATTAAACTGAAGGCTTCCTTGCCCTGTTTCCTAAACTGCTTCAATTGTATTTTCTCCAATTCATACTCTATATATTTATAGCCTGGGGCAAAATAATCAACAAATTGGTGAACAAGGTTCTTAAAGCAAATCTCCGCCATTGCCTCGGGGCGGGGGATACCGGATCGCTGATCGTCGCATTTCTGGATGGACGCTGTATAATCAGCTGATTTAGTTCCTATTATCTGTGCTGTTTCAACAGAGACCATTTTCATTGTCCCCTTCACCGTTACTATCCGCTTTAAGCAGTTAGAGCCTGAGGAACTAGCCAAGTTCAACAAGCTGGACCCCCTCTCGTCTATGCTGTTATAGCTGACGTTTGACATGATTATGACATCAAGCCCGAGTAAGCGCCCTACTTCGGCAGCCGAACCTTCGTCGATGGCGCCACTTAAGGAAAGCCTCTGTTCCCTTAGTATCTTTTCCAGTTGCTCGCGCTCGATAATCTGGTAAAAATCAGTCTTGACACCTTTAACAAAGGTCTGTCCTTCCTCTCCTTTCTTCAAGCCCCAGTATTTAGATCCCTCATCATAAATCCCGCGCTGCTGATTCACCAAATCGGCAATCAACAAATCTGTAACTACTTTGTTCATGCGATGGTTGTTATCGCAGTTCACCTCCAGCACCCCGATCTTTTTAATATTATAGAATGATTTTTCAGGCGCGCTCAGGATAAAGCACTTCACATTTTGAGAGACAGCCAATTCTGAGGAGATCAAGAAAATAAATAGATAGATAAATTTAAATTTCATAGTATTAATTTTTGTGTATTTTAAATACTGAAACAGACTTTTTTTTACATGCCCCCAATATCTGTTTATATGCTGAAAGGCATTCGTCCCGGTTTACTTTCCCCAAAATGTTAATTGCCTCGTCAAATTCCCCCAGCTCCCTATGCATTTCGGCCAAGAGCAAAACTTCTTCAGGATATCTTGGTTTATAAACACTTATCAACTTATTTAAATTGTCGCGCAAAAGACCTTCTTGTTCAGCAATAACACCTTTGCTTGCCCTGGATTTATACCTTGTTATATCGTTCAATCCGTGCCACAGCAGAGTCCTCAAATAAACTTCTTTATCATAAGTATCGGCAAACCCTCTACTTAACAGTTTATTATAATATTTAGAAATCGATAAGCGCAAATCACTATTAAAGCTTAAAAAGAGACCGGACGGCTGATTGGCAGGCAATGCCCCTGGGTCTGAATCTTGATCGGGATTAAGACAAATCGCATCTTCCCTCCAAAAATCGGTATTGCATTTAGTGCAAATCAAGATTTCAGAAACATCAGGAATCAAGGAGGTTGAATCAATTTTCCCATCAGAGAACATTTCGGGCTTAAACAGATGAAAAGATTGTAGTTCGATGACCTCAAGCAAATGAGAACAATTAGGACACTTTAAGATTACGGAATTTATTAAAGTCATTATAGCATCTTGGTGAACAAAGATATAAAATTAATGTTACAAGAATAACAATAAAGATTATTTACTATCTTTGAGCCAGCTAATTAATTTAAATATTTATATATGAAAAAGTTATTATCAATATCTGTAATTGTATTATCATTTATTATTTCAATCCCACTTATCGCACAAACTACAAAATCCATTAAAAAAGACATTCATTCCAAAGCGATGAAAGAAGCCCGCAAGGAGGCCAGAAAACTCAAGAAGGAGGGTTTCAAGGTTGCTCCCGGCCAACTGCCCATGGACAAACAAATTGAGAATACCTGGATAAAGCGCTACGAGACCGATGACAAAGGAAACAAGAAATGGTTTGTCGCAGATGCACGTGCTGTCGGGGAGACCCATACGGCCGCCAAGCTACAAGCTTATGAGGTTGCCAAGGTAAACCTCGCCGGACAGATCGGGACAGAAGTAGCCGGTTTGATAGAAACCAACATCGCAAACGCACAGCTTAACGCTGAGGAAGCCGCTTCGGTTACCGAGACAGTTGCCACCTTTAAATCCATAGTAGGATCGAAAATGGGAAGGACCAGCACATTTTTCGAGGCCGACAAAGCAGTGGGAAAGAACAGCGAGATATTTGTAACAATAGGTTATAGCTACGATGCAGCCGTGGAGATGGCAAAAGAAATAATTAAAAAGGGCCTAAAGGAAAAAACCAAGGTTCAGTCGGACAAACTGGACAAAATATTGGATTTTTAACAAAGGAAATATGAAATGCTTAACAAGATCACTTGTTTTAGCCCTGATTATATTTTCTATTCCTGCCGGACATTCTCAAACTTTTGACGATTTTAAAAAGCAGATCAGGGAAGAGTACAACACCTTCGAAAAGGAAACCCAACAAAAGTTCAATTCATTTGTTGCCGAAACCGACAAGGAGTTCTCTGACTATCTGTCAAACAACTTTGGAAGTTATGATATCGGGCATGAGACGTTTAAACCAACAAGGCCAAAACCGTCAACCATCCCTGTTGTTGATGAGGTCATCCTCAGCGATAATACTATCGAGTGTGATATTGCCAAAACCCAGGCATACTATCAAGGTTCCGTTTACCCAAGCATCAAAAAAGAGGAATCAAATGATTTTGATATCCGTACGATAGATGTTGATTTCCTGGGCTGGCAACTTGTCTTCAAACTCGACGAGGCTTTCTTCCTGCTTGATATGGCAAAGCCGTCGGCAAGCGCAATAAGCGATTTCTGGATGCAGATGTCGGAAGTTAATTACAACCATTATCTATATCAGGTCTCGGAGGTTGCCAACACACTAAACCTCAACCGGTGGGGCTATTACCAACTGCTGAAGGAAAGCAGCAAACAGGTTTTCCCAAACAGTGGCAACCTCCAGGTATTGTTTCAATGGACAATGTTGAACAGAAGCAGATATAAGGCTAAAATTGGTTTCAACAATAAGGGCCTGTTTCTATTGTTGCCTTCAGTATATAAAATGTATAACCTTGATTTTGTGAATATTAAGGGTATTGATTATTATGTGATCGATGTAAACGGCAATAATCTGGAGACTTATATGGCCGATTTCCCCGAGGCCGACATATTTATGGACCTTACTATCAGGAAGCCGTTTTATACCAACCCTATTAAAAAGTCGAAAGATTATAAGTTCGAATACGAAAAACACAAATATGTCGTAAGGCTTGATTTTGACGAACAGATGATGCTGTGTTACAATACCATGCCCCTTTCCGATGTATCGGTTTATTTTAACTCGGTAATAACAAACAGGTCGAAGAACTCGATTAAAAATGCTTTCGGACCTATTTTAAAGGGGAAGTCCGACATCGAAAAAACAAATATCCTATTGGCGTTTGTCCAAGGGGCTTTCGACTATAAAACCGACCAGCAGGTTTTTGGCAGGGAGAGATACTTTTTTGCCGATGAAATGCTGAACTATCCTTATGCCGACTGCGAGGACAGGTCAATTTTATTTGCCTGCCTTGTAAAAACGCTGATGGGCAATGAAATAGTGGCTGTTGGCTTCCCGGGCCATATAGCCACTGCTGTTGACCTTGGCCCGGCACAAAAAGGAACATCATTAACATATAAAAACAGGAAATTCACCATAGCCGACCCAACATTTATGGGCGCTAAAGCAGGTATGCTG
The DNA here is from genome assembly GCA_024279935.1 of Bacteroidota bacterium. Taxonomy (GTDB): domain Bacteria; phylum Bacteroidota; class Bacteroidia; order Bacteroidales; family F082; genus BM524. The sequence continues at coordinate 20,076 of JAJRQZ010000066.1, read as the reverse complement.
ATGCCTTCGGTAAGTGGCGAAAAGGCTGAGCTGTTTATAATCGAAAACAAGCATCTCAAATCAGGATTAGCAACAAAAGCCTGGGTCGAAACAAATTTGGCGGGAGGCTTTAAGGCCGACAATCAGAATGATGTGGTTTTTGATGGCGAAGGAAACATTTATGTGTGCGGCTATTTCATGGATGAAGCCAATTTCGGCGATATCAAACTGACATCGGACAACCAAGACAGGGAAGCCTTTATCGTAAAATACAGCTCAGACTTAAAAGCCCTTTGGGCGAAACCGGCCACGGGCAAGGGCAACGACATTGCATTGAGCATGGTCATGGGCAATGATAACGGGATTTACGTCTATGGCAATTTTGAAAACAATTTAAACTTTGGGGACTTAGGGATCAACGCTGTTGACGCCCCCGATATCTTTGTGGCGAAATACACTAAGGATGGTAGTTTTATGTGGGCAAAGAAAGCGGGAATCGATAAGCTGGACCATAGCCTGGGTTTTATTTACGCAGTGAGATTCAATCCCAAGGGCGAAAAAACAATGGCCAAGCTATATAGCCAAAGCGAGAACTTCGATCATTACGGCATCGAGCTGGACGATTCCGAAAACATACTGGTCAAAGGCTCGTTCTATGCAACGGCCGGAATGAACAGTAACGATTTCGTCAACTATAATTTTGAAGGCGACCTGGGGAACATAGCTGAAGTCTTATATACGACAGACAAAAAGCTCAAGGAAAAAGAATATGAGCAAACCATTGCAGGCTTGTTTGCGGCACTCAATCTGTTAAAGGCCAATACCGTTGAGATCCAGGGCGCTAACATAAAATCGACTTTCGACACATATAATAAATCGTTTAAAGACTACGCCTCAGCATTTTATGACAACCTGAAGGAAATGAAGTTCCTAAAAAACGAAAAAGGAATTGTCGTTATAAAAACCAGCAATGAAAAACCTATTCTTCTCGACAAGATAAAGATTGACAACAATGCCCGGATACGCATAGTAAAATACAAAAGCGGCAATATCCTGGTTGAAGTGCTGTCGGGTATTTATGTCGGGGGCGGCAGCCATTGGCTGGACATGAACTCCATTAAGCTATTCAAAGAATCGGGTGATTTATTATTTGACTTTGATACTGATAACTCTGTCAAGAAAATGAACCTAAAGAAGGAGATATTAAAACACTGAGATGAAGCTAAATCCTATTTACATAACAGTATTTCTTTTCACATTAATATTATCGGGAAGTAGTATAATGTATCCCCAGCAAGAGGAAATTGCTGAAGAGGAGGAAGTTGCCGAACAAAACACCATAAAACAGATTATAAGCATCTCTGAATTAGTATCACTGTTAAATAGTCCTGATAAAGAGTGCATTATAAGCGATTACGAAATAATATCTACTGATAACGACAAGGCTTTCTTAATTGACAAAGTATTTTTCAGCCTTTATCAGATATCGCCTTCAAGCGAAAAGTCGAAGAAAATATATTTTTACAATTGTGATTTTAATCTTTCGAACAATACTCCTTTAAAATTCACGAACTGGCAGTTAACCAAGCTGAACGTCGTAGGATGCCAGTTTAACTGCCCTCTGGAATTCGAGAACTTTCCCCACAGCAGGGAACAATTATTATTCGAGAACTGCATTTTTAAAAATGATGTTGATATTAGCAACAAATTTTCCCCGGCAAACAAACTTAACTTTAGAAACTGTAAGTTTTATTCTACCTTGAATATTGACGTCAGCCTTGAAAATCTTAATATCGAGGATTGTAATTTCATAGCCGACGACAAAATCTTTTCGGAAAAAGACGAAGAAGGCATAAACTATCAACTTTCAATAAGCGATAAAAATATCGGCAATCTGACAATCAGCTCAAGCAGGTTCGATAATAATGGTAATGAGAACATCTTTTCGATAAACCTGGGAAACACAAATCTAGGCAATGTTTTATTGGATTCGATCCGGCTTCAAGTGTTGAACCTGAGTTCATCGAACATAGAGAAATCACTTATGATAGACTCGCTTTTTGTAGAAAAATATATAGGTATTCTAAATTTCGACTTCCCGGAGAAGAACACTAATTCGTCGTGGAGCAATTTAGGGGGCGAAAAACTCGCGGTTTTTTGGGATGACAAATACGGCACTGTAAATATCTTTCAGGCCAAAACCGATGCAGAACTTTCCAACAATTTGGTTTACAATGATTTGATGAGTGCTTACAATAAATTCAACACCCTATACCATGACAGGGGCGACATAAGGTCGGCAAATGCTTCGTATGTTGAAATCAAGGATATAGAAACTCGCAAACAAAAATTTGAGCAAAGCGTGAATCCTAGTTTCAACAACCTGATTAACTATAAGTTAAATATATTTCTAAAATATTTTTCCGATTACGCAACTAATCCTGGCAAATCACTCATTCAATCATTATGGGTCTTGCTTGGGTTTACTTTCTTATATATGCTGACTTTTTCAGCATGGGACGGCATGAACTATAAATATTATGTTAGTCAGCTCGGCATTCTAGCGAAATACGTGGGGTCGCAAGATTCATTGAAAAAGGTACTCGAAAATGACAGGGAACTAAATAGTGCAGAATTGGGGAATTATAGTGAAATAGATTCATTTTTTGACTATTACCAAAAAAACGGGAAAAGATTACCGCATTTATTAAAGTTGTTCGGAGGCACTTTGACTTTTGTCGGCAAGATAAGGCTCAATTTTATTTCAAGAATCATCCATGCTCTTAACTTCCAACCAAAAGCCTGGGAGTCTCTTGAAACAATTGAAAAATTTTGGTCAGGGCTTATTATATTACTGATATCATTATGCTTTATTGCTTATGTGTTTATAGTGAAATTTGTTAATTCGCTAATACTCAGCCTGAACAGCTTTGTCGTTATCGGATTCGGGTCCTTACCTGAGCAAGAGAATAGTCTTGCAATGTATCTTTCTATTATTGAGGGAATTATCGGCTGGTTCTTGCTTACGATATTTACGATTACGCTATTTAGCCAAGTTTTACAAAACGCTTAATTTTTTATCAATATCATATTAATTTTCGGCATTGCCATTATAATTGCAATAGTAAGAAACCAAACTTTATGATATGAACAGCTTTATAATACTCGAATTCTTAGCTTTCACAGAATGGTATCATTATGCAATACTGTTTTTATGGCTCATAATCCTGTTTTTCGGATTTAGGTATATGAGCGATTTCGAAAAATATTTTACTGTTGAGGGAAATGTTTCTAAAAATACCGTGATTAGTAAAAACCTTGTATCGGCATCATTTCTAATAGGTTTGCTAATGGTGATATCCGCTTGGTTAATTCCTGCACAATCAGTTAATTATCAGTACTATATAAATATAATCAAATACGGCACATTTGGTATAATTATTATTTTGATAATCTATAATCTCATTGTTTCCCTTAAATCCCACAAAAAAAACAGCGGCATTGCACATGGTGTTTTGCTTAGCCTTATTATGCTGATTTACTTCTTCACCGGAATGTTTAGCGGCTTATTAATTGCTGCCACCTTTGCCTTGTTATTAATAATATACGCACTAATAAAATTATACAGAACACTGAAAATAAAATGATGAACTTTTTGATTTCAATTATAGTTTTTGCGGCATCAGTATTCCTTTTGGGGGTTTCGCTAAGATATGGGGTAATAGGCTTATCGAAAATTGACGCCTATTTCTCAGGCAAAAGCAATTCTAATTTCCCGGGCTTCAGCTTATATTACCGAATCCCGTTTTCCATCGGGATTATCCCCGAGTACTTTTACGCAATTGTCCTGGGTCGCGACAGCTATTTCAACAAAAGTTGGTGGGCGTTGAAAACATCCTCCTTCATTTCTGTTCTATTGTTTATCGCGGGGCTGAAAAGCCGTTCGGCCGTATATTCGTATTTCACTTTAAGTTTCCTCCAAGAAAAGGGGATAACAGGCCTGTTCAGCTCAGGGACCTTTGTAATGTTTATGAACCTGATAGTTCTTCTATATCTTGCACTTTTTGTTTTGTTATGTATCGAGAGCATTAAAATGCACACAAGATATGCGCCCATAAGAATACTGTATTACAGTATTTTATGTATATTAATGGCTAACCTTACAATTATTGCCATATCGCTGATAGTATTTATAAGCATTGTATATTTAGTTATCAAGCTGATTGGTTTCTTTTTCTTTTCCTCCAGTAAGAGAAAGAAGGAAGTTGACGATGACGAATCGGCGGGAACGATATTAAAGGGTGGGTTTAAAGAGTTTAAAGCCGAGCTTAGCGAATGGGAGAACCAGGAGGACAGAAAGATCAAATTCCGGTCGGAAGAAAAAACCAAGAGGAAAAAGCCAAGGAGGCCAAAGATAAGCAGGCGAAGGAAAGTAGTCAAGAACAACGATGACATACAACGTCTGCACCCGAATTAAAATTGTCGTTTATGGCAGGTTCAACAGCAAGCTTCCCCGAAAACCCTTAAAATTCATCAAGACCAGCAATTGCCAACTGCGGCCTCCATTGCTTCGCTAGAGCTTAAAACCCAAAGGCTGCCGCGTCAATACTTTCTCGTTTTGCGGGACAAATTCCATAACATCCACTATGTCAACTACATTCAGCATAGCTGACTTACGTTTTGTTTTTGGGATGTCCGACATTCTAAGCTCCTGGTTCCTGATTGCTTTTTCGACGATCTTGCGCATGGAGCGCGCATTGCCAAAAAATTTATCCCTGTTTTCATAAAGAAACGAGATATATTCCCTTAAATGGGCACCGGCTTCCTTACTTGGTAACAAATCACTGTCTTCAAACATATTGAGCATTATTTCCCAGAGTTCGTCCTCATCGAAATCAGAGAAATGAAAAGTTTGGTCGAAGCGTGATTTTATTCCCGGGTTGGATTCCGCGAAGTCGTTCATGTTTTTTGTGTATCCGGCAACGATTACTCCGAAACTACCTCTTTTATCCTCCATTTCCTTTATCAACGCCGCTATTGCTTTTTTGCCGAAATCACTATTGTTTCCATCAGTAATCGAATAGGCCTCATCGATAAAAAGTATTCCGCCCATGGCTTTTTCGACTAATTCCTTTGTTTTCAGTGCCGACTGGCCCAGGTATCCGGCTATCAACGCCGATCCGTCAACATCTACCAGATGGCCGCGCTCAAGAACCCCAAGTGCCTTATAAACTTTGGCCATAATGCGCGCCACCGTTGTTTTCCCCGTCCCGGGATTACCTGTGAAGATGCTATGCATCGAAAAGGCTTTAAGCACGTCTCTTCCGATATCGCGGTAATACTTACTAAGCTTGATCAAGTCCCTGACTTCTTTTTTCACCTCTTCCAAGCCGCTCAATGACTCAAGCTCGGCTACGGCTTCCTTCAATAATGCTTCATCCAGGGCTATATTTGGGGACTTGTCAAATTCATTTTCGTTAATATCCTCTATATCAATATATTTCAAAGTAGATAATTGAGATTTTGTAAATTCGTCCTGACTGCTATCATTAACTATCCTGATACCTAGATTAACTTTTGCCTCGTCGATTAATGAAAAAACATAGCGAGCGTTCCCAAAGGTTCTGTCGCGGCCCCTAAAGGCATCGGTAAGAATTTTTTTAAGTTTTTTGGCAGCCGGTCTTGAAATCACCAAAGCACGTTTCTTGGCTGCGAACTCCGAGATATCATATAATTCGTCAGGTGTATAATCCTTAAACTCAAAAAAGTTTTTCAAGCGCGACCTCAATCCCGGGTTGGACGACATCAGGCTTTTCATTTCTGCCGGATAACCTGCCATAAAAATAGCGATATCGCCTTTACCGTCGCTCATCTCGGTAATCAAGGCGGCAATTGCCTCTGGCCCGTAATCGCTAGTCGAGCCTTCTTTATAAAGCATATAAGCCTCATCGATGAACAATATCCCCCCCCTGGCCTTTTCGATAGCCTTTTTGGTGTCTTTTCCCGTTTGACGGATAAATCCCGATACCAAATCACTGGCTTCCACAATATGGACATGGCCTTTGGAAAGCAATCCCATCGACTTAAAAATTTTTCCTAACAATTTAACTACTGTGGTCTTGCCAGTTCCGGGGTTGCCGGTAAGGACACTATGCAGCACCACTTCATCTTCCTCTTTTATCCCCGACTCTTCCCTCAACTGGATAAAGCTCACATAATCAATATATTCCCTTACTTTTTGTTTGATGTTTCCCAAACCTATCAACGCATCCAGTTCAGCAAGTATTTCCTCAACGGGACGGTCATCGATATATAGTTCCACCTCATCGTCCGCTTCCTTGTCATTGGGGACATCACCCTCATCGTCCGGCTTTTTGGTGTCCTTGCCAATAATCGAATTATTGAATACATTTGACGCATCTTCATTTATGAGCGCATCATGATCACTTATCCTCCTGACATCCTCACTATCTACACTAAAAGGCAAAACAGCGATAAGGGTATCCATAAAACTTACTTCCAAAGTATAATTGTCTTTTATCCAAACCCCGGGCTTGTCGAAGCCCCAACCTAAGGTAATCGTAAACTCCTCGTTTACGCCATTCTTTGGTGTTACAAGGAAAAAAGAGTCGCTGCCACCAAGCAACATTCCGGTATCGTCATAAAAGTTAAAGAACAATTCACAAAACCATTCATGATCAAGCTTACTCAAGAATTTAAGCTCACCCATGATATAGCGGCAAGTTTCCGAATCGAAAGTCTTTAGATAAACTCTCTCGGATTCTTCTAAATCCCCCTTTGGGGCTTCATAAGTCCTTAAGGAGCCAACACTTAAATAAGGGTTCTCACTGCTGTTGACAATTCCTACATCTTCCACATAGAACTTTGTGGAAATTATATATTCCCCATCAATAAACGCCTCCCATTCATAAGCTCCCGGATCCCAAAACGACCCATGCTCATCGCTGCCCCATCCATAATTATATTCAAAAACATTTTCGCTTTTAGCAATTTCAAGATCATCGACTTTTTCGCATATCCTTGTTAAGCTTTCGTCCTCTTCAATCTTGTTCAACACAAACTTCAGCTCACAGCCCCAGTCCTCCTCATCAAAAAACTTATTGAAGATCGACAATTCGACACTTAAATAGCTAAGCTCGGCTTTTTCGAATACACGTCTGAATTTTTTCTTGTCCCCTACTGTCCTATCCCAGGCATAAACTTTTAGGCTATTAAGTTTATATTTATCCCCATTGCTCTTTTTTCCAAAAATCATAGTTTTTGATCATCAATTAATTTGAATCAAATATACAAAAATCCTGGCTCTAAAAGATTGTTTCCGTAAAAGTGGAATTGTGTTTTTTGTTCCCGTTTATGTTAAGGGGAAATTAAATTCAACACTAGAAATCCAACTCCATTTGAGTGTCGTCATTATCGATGAAAGCAGTATTGTCTTTCTTTTACCCTCCATGTTCCCGGGGGGTTTTTTTTTGCTCCTCGGGCTTATAGGCTTCGATTTTCCCTCTACATCCTTGACAGCCCCAGCGCCATCGTCATCCGAGGCCTTCGCGTCAGGGATTAAACCGTCGGGGCTTTCTATTGTCGGCAAATCGGGATTTTCGTCCGGCACTAGGTCAACAGCTTCTACATCAGTTCCCCCGTTATCCACATTTTCATCTTCAGCAATGGTTTCCTCATAAGGCAAAGGCTCCAAAAACCTCAGTTTTTTAATATCCTTATTAGAAAGCCGCTTGCCCTTGGCCCTATACCCCTTAACAGCGATAAAGTCGGCCAGCGGAACGACTTCCGTTTCTACATCTCCTGATTTCGACTTCATATCCAACTGAATAACAGGCAGGTGATCAAGCGAGAACATCACAAACCTCGAGCCCTTGCCCTCGCTTCCAAAGAAATAATTCTTATTTGAATATGTGGTATCTGGAATATCGAAACGCTTTACATAATACTTTTTTTGATCCCCGTCGAAATAAACGGCCGTTACAACCTTTTTTGGGTCATGTTTTTCAATATGGAGCAAGCCGTCGTCGAAATGGGTCGATACATCGAAACCCGTCAATCGAAACTCGGCACTCGACATTATCGAGAGGATCTTGTCCTCGCCTTTAAAGGCACCAATATATTTCCCCCTTTCATCGGTATTCAGCCTCCTTACGGTATCGTCGTACCATATATCGATTGCACCCAGTGTTGACACGCCCTCCTCTTTTTGGATAATATTCTTGATATTGTGCTTGGTAAGGATATTGCCTTTCGCGTTACGGCCTTTTATGGCCAGGCCGCTGAAATCAAAATCGAAGCCCAGCTTTGTCAGGCGCGCTTTAGGGCGCAGGTTGACTTTTATGATTTCTGCCTCCCCGTTAGGGTTGGCGGTAAAATAAACCACCTTGGTGCCGGCGCTGCCTTTTGTAAGGTCATAATCCTTATCGCGGGTGATGCTGGTAACGCCGAAACGCTTTACATAATAATTGCCCCTGCTACCGTCTCGATAAATCATATTGTAAATAGTGCGGTCGTCGTTCTTATCGAACACCTCTATGTGCAAGACATTGCTGCCCACGAAAAACTTGGGGCTAACTTTGGTAACCATGAAGGTCCCGTCTTTCCTGAAAACTATTATGTCGTCGATATCGGAACATTCTGAGACGAACTCGTCTTTTTTAAGGGATGTTCCCGCAAAACCGTCTTCCCTGTTAAGGTATAATTTCTGGTTGGCCACGGCCACTGATGCCGCCTCAATAGTATCGAAGTTCCTCAGCTCTGTTTTGCGCGGGAATTCCTTTCCGTACTTTTTCTTTATCTGTCGGAAATAGTTTATCGAATAACTTATAAGGTTGTCCAGATGGTTTTTAACCTCCTCCATTTCGCTTTCAACCCCTTTGATATAATCGTCGGCCTTGAAAGCATTATATTTCGATATTCTCTTAATCTTTATCTCGGTAAGCCTAACGATATCATCTTCAACAACTTCTCGCCTCAGCAATTTCTTAAAAGGCATCAAGCCTTCGTCTATGGTTTTAATTACGCATTCCCAGGTCTCGCATTCCTCTATCCGGAGGTATATGCGGTTTTCGATGAATATTTTCTCCAGGGAGGAATTATGCCATTGATTTTCAAGCTCGCTCAATCGTATTTCAAGCTCGCGCTTCAAAAGGTAAACCGTTTGGTCGGTATTATGCTTCAAGATTTCATCGACAGCCTCGAAAACAGGACGATTTTCTTTGATCACGCAAGAGTTGGGGGATATGGAAACCTCGCAGTTGGTGAAAGCATAAAGAGCGTCTATTGTTTGGTCGGGCGACACGTTCGCTGAAAGATGAATCAATATCTCGACATTCTCGGCAGTGTTGTCGTCAATCTTCTTGATCTTGATCTTTCCCTTGTTGTTGGCGCTTACAATGGAATCAATTAAGGTTCCGGTTGTTGTGGTAAAAGGGATTTCGGTAATGGCAAGCGTTTTTTTGTCAATAAGCTTTATACGGGCCCTTACCCTAACTTTCCCACCGCGCAAACCTTTGTTATATTTCGACACGTCGGCCATCCCTCCAGTGAGGAAGTCGGGGAAAAGCTCGAACTCTTTGTTTTGCAGATATTTAACAGAGGCATCGATAAGCTCGTTAAAATTATGGGGTAGTATCTTGGATGCCAGACCTACTGCAATTCCTTCAACGCCCTGGGCAAGCAGTAGCGGGAACTTAACGGGCAGCGACACAGGCTCCTTATTCCTTCCGTCGTAACTCGATGTCCACTCGGTAGTTTTAGGGTTGAAAACTATTTCCTTGGCAAATTTCGAGAGTCTGGCCTCGATATATCTGGGCGCCGCCGAGCTGTCGCCGGTCAAGGTGTTGCCCCAGTTCCCCTGGGTATCGATAAGCATTTCCTTTTGGCCCAATTGAACCAAGGCATCGCCTATTGAAGCGTCACCGTGAGGGTGGAACTGCATAGTATGCCCGATAATATTGGCCACCTTGTTGAACCGCCCGTCTTCCATACGGCTCATTGAATGCAAGATACGCCTTTGTACCGGTTTCAACCCATCGTTAATCCCGGGAACGGCCCTTTCTAAAATCACATAAGAGGCATAATCCAAAAACCAGCTTTCATACATCCCACTAAGGTGTCTTACCCTATTTATGGAATTGTCCCCTGCCATTTTTTCATCTTCCAACTTCCGTAATTCTTCGTTCTCGCTCATAACCCAATCAAAAACCCCTAATTTCCGTATTTAATTTTCTGTCAATAATTAACTTAAGGCCAAAACCTCAAAATTAGTATTTCGACCATTAAAAATAAAAGTGCGAATATAATAAATACGCGCCATTGACGACTCTCCTTTTGCCCACTGTTGATAACTTCATTAGTGGATGCATCCCTGAATTCCATGAGCCTAAAATTGGCCACTCCCGCTTTCTTGAGCAGTTTTACCACGGAAGCTGCTGAATAAAAAACCATTAAAGATTCGTTGCGATTATAGTTGAAGGCAATTCTAGGCAGTCCGCTGCTTTCATTTTCGCCATTGTTTATCTGCAACGAAAAAACACCTGCTTCCTCCGGCAATTTATCGAACGAAAGATAAATCTTATTCCCTGACTTTTCCTGATAAGGGATAAAACTAAAATCGCTGTTTATGGACTTAAGGGAAAAAACATTATCGTCGTTGGCATTTAATGCTTCTTGATTTATCACGACCTCGGCTTCCGAAGGCCTACCGACAATTTCATATAAGCTGCTGACACTTTCACCTTCTATTGCGGCTCCGTACATCATCGGGATAAAAAGCTGATGCCGGGCAAAATTGCTAAAGCTGTCGTCGAGGGAAATATTCAACAAATAAACTATACCGTTGCCCTTGTTTTTCTTCAGCAATAAATCATCTCCATTCAAAAGGCTTAGCAGGCTTTCTGTCTTCGACTTAAAATCATCATCATAAGCGAATTGCTTGAAAATGACCGGCAAATCGGCATTTTCGGGTATTTCCGCTATTGCATTCTCAAATATGCTATTCACCAGTTTTATACCTTTTACCCTTGTTTCGGCAACAAAAGGCCCGCTTATTTTGCCCATTTTCAACTTAGCGAGCATATTATTGAACGATTCGATATTATCGTCAGCAGGCGGAATGAGCATCAAGTTACCGCCTTGATCCGCATAATCCTTCAACTTATTTGTCAAACCGCTCGAAATATCGTCCAACCCGTTGACAATTATCAGCTTATTGGTATTCAGATTTTGATAATCAATTGATTTATAATCGGTTTGCGAGAAGTTAAATATTGAGTCGGAATTATAAAACGCCTTCAGGTACTTATTTTCCTGCTGCGGGTTAATGGCCAGGACATTAATTTTATTGCTTACTTTAAAGGTAAAGTACATCGTATTGTCGAAAGTAATGGGATAATCCTCGATTTCCAAACGGGCATTTTTCCATCCGCCCCCGGCAGTGTTGAACTGCATTTCGACAACTTTTTCGTCATTTGCCTCCAAATCGACATTGGAGATGGATTTGTTCTCGCCATCTATAAAAAGTTTTATCCCCAGGCCATGTATGTTGTTCGCCGAGGCATTTTTAATCCCGACAAAGACTTTTTCGATGGTGTTTGGGAGCAATACGGGGCTTTTTATAAAACAGGTATCAATAAAGACATTGGCAGTTTCCTGATTGAAAAGGTTGATGAGATTCCATTCGGCTATACTGTCGGCATGAACCTGATCAGCTAAAAAAGCCGATTTCTGGAAGTCGGAAAACAAATAGGCCTTAAGCAAATAATCTTTGTTCAAGGATGCAAACCTACTGAACTCGTCCATTACGGAAGGTATTCCGGCAGGCATCAAATTAATTTTTGCATTATCGATAAAGCTTAATGCCTCATCCTTGTTTAATTTCCTCAGACCGTTTTTTTTATCGTTGTCCTGAACGACGAAAACCGCATCCTTGGAAGAGTTCTTGACCAATTTCCGCGCAAGCAATACGGCCCTGTCGAAAACTCTGCCATTTAAATCCCCAGCTTGCATGCTAAAGGAATTGTCGATATAAATCGCATTTACGATCTTGTCGTTGTTAAGTTCGCCCTGCTCCTTCCCGAAGCGCGGTCCTGCGAACGCAATTATTAGGGCAATAATCGCAAGCATTCGCAACAGCATAACTATCAGGTGCTTAACGCGGCTTTGCCGCTTGGTTTCAATGCTGATGTCCTTGAGCAGGCTTATGTTGCTGAAATAAAATTTCTTATATCTCCTAAAATTGAACAAGTGGATGACCAAAGGGATCAAGACAGCCGGAAGGGCATATAATATCTCAGGATTCGTAAAACTCATATTCATTTTTTTGACGCCCCAAATGTAAGTAATTCTGAAAAGCATAAATGAAAGTTCTTAGTTTGCTTATGAGCGGGAATCTTGCTTGTGAGCCAGGCGACATCAAGAAACAATTCATCAAAGCGGGCACCAAATGCTATTCGGGAAACAATAATACTTGACAGTAGCGCCTATTTGTCGTCAACAACTGCTTTTAGCTCTTCGGCATTAGCCTCGACATCTTTTTTCCCGGGTATTATCAATACCGGCGTACCAACTTCAGCAAAATCCACGACTTCTTGTAACTTATTATTGCTCAACCTTATACAACCTTTACTGGCTCTATTCCCCAAATCGTCGTCATGATAGTGGCCATGAATCCCTATGCCTTGAAAACCAGGTACTATTAAACGTATGAACCAATCTCCATAAGCCCCTAAAACGGGTTTGGAAGTATCGTTGTCAGGGTAATAATACCAGTTTTTCGAGTTTTCTATTTTCTGAACGACAAAAACACCTTCAGGGGTGCGGTTATCTCCGCTTCTTAGTTTGTTCCCCGGCTCTTCGCCAATTGTTACTTTAAAAGCACTTAGTTTTTTTCCGTCTTTGAACAATATCATCTTCCTTTCCCCTTTATCCACAATAATTGTCTTACCGGATCTATTAAGGGAAAAACTTTCCATGATTCTGTTACATGAATCTATTTTAGGCGGTTTATTGCTTTGGCAGGAGCTATTGATATTTACCGTTACAACAAACAGCATCAAAATAAATATTCTGCTAACCAGCTTATATTTGATTGCTTTTACCATACATCCTTAAATTCTTCATTATCGTTCAATTGCATTGTCAATTCAACCAAGCCGGCATTTTTTATTATGTATTCAAGTTTCTTCGGCCATGTTTCCCTAAAATTAAATGAGTTGGGCCTCCCCCCTATTTGATTCACAAACATCAAGACAGTTGATTCTTCCAACAGCACATCCTTTCCGTGAACGGCCACAAGGCTATCCATTTTATGCCTTGCCGTCCTATAAACTGAGATTCTGCTCTCGCGTGAGATAAAATAAGCAACAAAATCATTGATATTTCTGATTTGGGCCTTTGCTTTCTCAGCGGGATGATATTTAAAATATGCCAGCTGATAGGATGTTCCCGCAATGTTTGGCGGGCGGTAATCCTTTTTCAGGCTGGCAGGCCGCAATTCCCAACTTAATTCCGAACTGTCGTATTTAATTATTTCCAAGGAATCAAAAACAAGCTTTCCTGTCGATTTGATTCTTGGAAGATATAATGCGGGCAGCTCATAATTATCCCCGACCGCGCCAAGGCTAAGGATATTTCCTGTTATCCGGCCAACATAAGCTTGGTTCCATCCCGATTCCAATCCGGCTATGGCCAGAATAGCCGCCGGAGGAACATTGTTGTCCAGACAAAGCCGTGTGGCAGGTTTGGCGATACGGCAATAAAAATTAGTTACATTGCTATATTTCCTGAGCCTATAAGAAACTGCTTTGTAGCTTTTGTGCGTTCCCGATGATGTTTCGACATGCCTGGCCACCGAATGCGTTAGACCATTAACCTTCTTAAGCCCGGTCATTTTCAGTTTAGTTGAATCCCCCTGATTTCCTGATGAATCAATTTTGCCGGACAATGAATCGTTTTTACGGGAATCAACAGGATTATTCAGCTTGTCCCCATAACAGGAAACAAGCAGCAATAATAAAACCATCATTAAATATCTATATATAACACTCATTATTAGGTAGTTAACAAAAAACAACCCTGGTCGGGAGCAATTGCGGATAGTAACATAACAACAGTCGGCAAATATCTTTTAAAAAACATATACTAACAATAGCATAAAGCTGTTAGATATCAACAATTGCAAATACGGCATAATAGGTTGAGCAGCTTTGCTTTACACAATCGACAAACCCCTTATGCCTGTATAAGGCCCTCGTGAGCAGAGGTCGGTAGCACCGGGCAACAAATACGTTTGAACCGGATAAATCATTTAAAATACCACCTTATTTCTTCCTATCTTTGCCGCCTAAAAAAAAATAAAATGGCTAGAAGAAAAAAAGCACCTTTGCCCTTACTGGAAAATTTAGAGATTATTGATGCGGGCTCCGATGGGAAAGCCGTGGCCAAAACCGGCGAAAGGGTTGTTTTTATACCCTTTGGCGCACCCGGCGACATTGTTGATGCCCAGGCATATAAAAAGAAAAGAAACTTATATGAGGCTAGAATAGTAAAGTTTCACAAAAAGTCGGACTTGAGGGTTGTGCCCGAATGCGCGCATTTCGGACTCTGCGGCGGTTGCAAATGGCAACAGATGGATTACGAAACCCAATTGGAATTCAAGCAAAAGCAAGTCAAGGATGCTTTTGACAGAATAGCAAAAGTTGAATATGATGAGTTTTTGCCAATAATAGGGAGCGAAAAAACATTCTATTACCGCAATAAGCTGGAATACAGCTTCTCGGACAAAAAATGGATAATCGATTTCGACCCCTCAAAAGAAGAAACCAGCAGGGAGGAAAGCTATGGCCTGGGGTTTCACCTACCCGGCAAGTTTGACAAGATACTTGATATCGATAAATGCTATCTGCAAAAAGACCCATCGAACGACATTAGGCTGGAGGTCAAGAAATATGCTTTGGAGAACAATCTCACTTTTTATAATGCCCGTAAATGGGAAGGTTTTTTACGTAACCTGATAATCCGCACATCCGGAACAGGCGACCTGATGGTGATTTTAATTTTCAGGTACGACGATACTGACATCAAGGAAATGCTTCAGCATTTAGCAGATAAATTTCCTGAGATAACTTCGCTCATGTATGTTATCAACGAAAAGCTAAACGACAGCATCACAGATTTGGAGCCGAGGCTTTTCAAGGGAAATCCATATATTATTGAAGAGATGCCATCGCCCGTCAAAGGCGAAAAAGCTTTTAAATTCAAAGTTGGCCCCTTGTCGTTTTATCAAACAAATCCCGAACAAGCATATAAACTTTATAAGACGGCTTTTGATTTTGCCGACTTCAAGGGCGACGAATTGGTTTACGACCTTTATAGCGGCGCAGGAACAATTGCCAGTTTTGTAGCTGCGCACGTAAAGCAAGTAATTGGCATTGAATATGTTGAAGATGCCGTTAGAGATGCTGCCGAGAATATGAAGCTAAACAACATCGAGAACACAAAACTCTTTGCGGGCGATATGGCCAGGGTACTGGATGATGCTTTTTACGTAAACAACGGCAAACCCGATATTTTCATTGTCGATCCGCCCAGGGCAGGAATGCACGAGCGAGTAACAAGGCAGATGCTTAAGGCTAAACCTGGAAAAATTATTTATGTTAGTTGCAATCCGGCAACCCAGGCTCGCGACATCGCCATTTTAGCAACTAAATACAAAGTTGCCAAAATTCAGCCCCTTGATATGTTCCCGCAAACACATCATGTTGAAAATGTTGTACTTTTGACAAGAAAGTAATCTGGTTTTCACACATTAATAACACGAATACAAATGTCGGAATTTACTAACAAAAGTGTTGCAAGGGCCACGGACTTGAGCAAGTTTATGTATGGCCTTATCGAAGGAAAAAAAGGTTCTGACCTGGTTAAGGAATACAAGCTAATCACCGAGAATTATATCCCGGCCGATGTGCTATCGGCCTTCGACATGATGTTCGACCAAAACGTTGACATCGAGGATTTGAAGACCGCCTCGAACAAACTCTTCAACATACTATATAAAACACTTTCTTCATATCCTGCCATCAAGGCCAGGACAGATACGTTCATCTATTACCTTGAGGAGGACAACAGGCGCATTATCAGTTTATTGGAAAGTTGCAAGCCGCTCATTAAACAAATCAACAATGAGAAAGGCGCTCATTTGATTAGTAAGATATCACGAATATTCCAGCAGCTACAAAAAATAGATGTCCACTATAGAGTTAAGGAAAACATACTTTTCCCTGTTTTGGAGAGAAAATGGAAAAGCCATCAGTGCCTTAAATTAATGTGGTCGTTTCACGACGATATCAGGAAAAACATCAAGGCCACCATCGACTGCCTGGAAGCCGAGACTTTCGACCTTCGGCTTTTCAACAAGCTCAGCAGCCGCGTGTTTTTTAACGTACATACCATTATCTTTCGGGAGGAGAAGATACTGTTCCCCTTAATGCTCGAGAACATGGGCGACGAGTCCTTCGATGAGATGTTAAAACAGACCATCGAGCTCGGGCTTGCATTTGTGAGGCCGGAGCACAAAAGCCCTGAAAAGCGTAAACACAAAGCCTCTGCAAAGGTTAACGATATTAAACTAAAAACCGGAAACATCACCGCTGAGCAAATAGAATTAATATTCAAATATTTACCTGTTGACATAACTTATGTTGACGAAAACGACAAAGTAGTCTTTTATTCCGACCCCCCGCATCGTATTTTTCCCAGAACACATTCAATAATAGGGCGCAAGCTTCAAAACTGCCATCCGCCTGAGAGCGTTGGCATTGTGAACAACATAGTGGAGTCGTTCAGGAAAAACGAGAAAGATGAGGCAAGTTTCTGGATACACCTGGGCCCAAAATATGTGCTGATAAAATACTTTGCCGTGCGCGACGGCGAAAATAATTTCAAGGGCACCCTTGAGGTATCGCAAGAGATAAGCGAAATACAGAAAATAGAGGGCGACAGGCGATTACTCGACTGGTAGGCACGATATTTGGATGCTGTTATTGTAATCAATAAATATATAATCATGAGAAAACTACTGTATCTAATTATCGCGTGCATGATCATACGATGCTTCAACATCGCTGCACAAGATGTAACCACAGTGGAAGCGGAATCCGAGGATATTAGCGAGAACCTCGACCTGGAAGCTATTGCCTCAGTCTTTGGGGAAGCCAAGGACCTTGAGGACTTCGAGAGAAAACTTAACGACCCTGAATTGCAGATTTCCAATCTCGACCTTAACGGGGATGGCAACGTTGATTATCTGAGAGTAGTTGAAACCTCCGAAAAAAATACACATTTAATTGCCATACAAGCCGTTATCGACAAGGATCAGTTCCAGGACGTTGCTACGGCAGAAGTGGAAAAGACGAAAAAGGCGAAACCCGCGTTCAGGTAGTAGGTGATGTTTATATGTATGGCACAAACTATATCGTCCAACCTGTATATGTTAGTCCCCCGGTGATTTTCATGTTTTTCTGGGGTCCTTTATATCACCCATGGCGCTCGCCGTATTATTGGGGGCATTATCCACCATATTACCGTCCGTGGCGACCTTATCCCACGCCATATTATCGTTCCAGCGTACATGTTCATATCAATGTCCATAATTCATATCACCGTACAAGCATTCGCTATAGCAACAATGCGGCAAATCTGCAAAAGCAGGTAAAACGAAATGATTATGCAAGGGCCAACCCGAACAATTCATTTCAAAAAAGGAACAAGGGACTAAAAAACAGCAATGAATTGCAGAGGGACAGAAATAAAAGGACCAAGCCTGCCGCCAGGCCGGGCAATAAGGACAGCCGCCCTGTAAACAAGGACTGGAAACCTTCGGGCGACCGTAAGGCAAAGGCGGCCACCACCAATAAAAAAGCAGGCAATAAAGCTGCAAACAAACCTAATACCACCAAGCGATCACAAAAACCTTCAACCGGCAAGCCAGCACAAAAACCGGCTTCGGCAAAGCCTGCCGACAAGCCGTCGCAAAGGCCGGCAACTGCGAAACCTGCCCCAAGGCCTACACAAAGGCCGGCCACAACAAAACCCTCGTCGAAACCCGGCGGAGCGCATAAGCCTGCTGCACGACCCACGAACGCTTCAAGGCCTAAACCGGCAGCGGCGAAAAAGAGCACACCCAAAGCAAGAAGGAGATAAAAAAGAGGCTGTCACGATTTGTGGGACAGCCTCTCTTTTTCAACAATGTCCGGATGTTAAATAACTCCGTTGTCGAGCATTGCATTGGCAACCTTCATAAACCCGGCAATGTTGGCGCCTTTCACATAGTCAACATATCCGTCGTCACGAGTACCATATTTAACGCAAGCCTGATGAATATCTTTCATTATCTGATGCAGCTTGGCATCGACTTCCTCCCTTGTCCATGCTATCTTCATCGAGTTTTGAGTCATTTCCAGGCCGGAGGTGGCAACACCGCCCGCATTGACCGCTTTAGCAGGCCCGAACAAGATGCCACTTTTCAAGAAAACGTGCATTGCCTCTGGGGTGGAAGGCATATTGGCTCCTTCCGCCACGCATATACATCCATTCTCGACGAGTGTTATTGCATCTTTCTCATCAATCTCGTTTTGGGTAGCACATGGAAGGGCAACATCTACCTTCACTTCCCAGGGGCGTTTTCCTTCAAAAAACTCAGCTTCCGGGAACTCTTCGGCATAAGGGGCCACTATGTCCATGTTAGTGGCGCGAAGCTCCAGCATATACTCTATCTTCTCTCCGCTAATTCCTTTAGGGTCATAAATATATCCGTCAGGGCCTGAGAGGGTTACTACTTTACCACCCAATTCGGTAACTTTTAAGGCAGCGCCCCATGCAACATTGCCGAAGCCGGAAAGGGCAACATTCTTGCCTTCGAGTGTCTCGCCTTTGGTGGCAAGCATCTCCTTTGCAAAATATACCGTTCCGAAGCCTGTGGCCTCAGGACGGATAAGGCTTCCGCCCCAACCTAACCCTTTACCGGTCAAGACACCTGTATGCTCACGCTGCAGCTTTTTGTACATTCCGAAAAGGAAGCCTATCTCTTTTCCGCCAACGCCTATGTCGCCGGCCGGCACATCGGTTTCAGGACCTATGATTTTCCAAAGCTCAAGCATGAATGCCTGACAGAAACGCATTATCTCATTGTCGGATTTCCCCTTGGGGTTGAAATCGGAGCCGCCTTTGCCACCGCCCATGGGAAGTGTTGTGAGCGCATTCTTGAAGATTTGTTCAAAACCCAAGAATTTCAATATCGAAAGGTTAACGCTCGGGTGGAAACGCAAACCGCCCTTATAAGGTCCAATAGCCATATTAAATTGAACTCTGTAGCCTAGGTTCACATGAACTTTTCCTTCATCGTCCATCCAAGGCACTTTAAACGAAAGCACGCGGTCAGGCTCGATAAGCCTCTCGATAATTCCGGCAGATTCAAACTGGGGGTTCTCATTTACTATCTCCTCAATTGATTCAAGTACTTCGCGCACTGCCTGATGATATTCAAGCTCGCCGGGATGCTTCTTGACCAAGTCGTTCATTATGTTGTTTAAATCCATGATATTTAATTTATCTGTTAAACAATAGTTTTTGTTAATTAATATCACTGTTAATATATTAACAGTACGAAAGTTTAATAGCGCAAAATTATTCTTAATTCAATTACTAAAACGTTTCCGGGGGCAAAAATACATATTTTATAATACGTCTAAATAATAAGCCGGTAACGACAGGGGCACCTAACAAGAAACACTCATGAATTAATTCTGATTTACGGTTTGAATCAACACTCAAAGTCCTTTTCAAACCACTCATAACTACAAGATTAGTATTTTTAATATCACTAGTCCAGCTTTATAGGGGGCTAGAACAAGATGCTCGTGAGCTGTAAAGCCGCGGTGGGAAATTTTCGGGAAAGGTGATTTTTCATAGGACCAATTTAACGGGTTGCGCCTCCTGCCCCAGGGGTCGAAACTGAGTTTCGACACCATGGCGCCTTGCTCGTCGGGCATGACCTCTATATTGCCGGGATAGTCCTTG
>JAJRQZ010000065.1 GCA_024279935.1 Bacteroidota bacterium | reverse complement strand
TTCAAAACTTTGGCGATAAAGTTCCTGCCACACTTTGTCGGTCCATGTGAAATAGTGGACGCCGTTGGTTACGTAACCAATGTGCAGTTCTTCAACATAATACCCGGGATACAATCCCTTGAACATTTCGCGGGAAACGCGCCCGTGAATGCGGCTCACTCCGTTTACTTCCTGTGAAAGCTTTGTGGCCAACACACTCATAGAGAATTTTTCCGTTGTGTTTTCCGGATGGAATCTTCCCAATCCCATAAAATCTTCCCACGAAATGGAAAACACTTCGCTGAAATGGGAGAGATACGCACGGATAAGGTGCTCCTCAAAGCTGTCGTGTCCGGCCGGAACAGGTGTGTGAGTCGTAAAAAGTGTACTGGAACGTACCACTTCTTTCGCAGCACAATAGCTGATGTGCTCATTTTCTATTAAGTTTCTGATTCTTTCCAGCCCGATAAAAGCCGAATGACCTTCGTTACTATGGAAGACATCCGGTTGATAACCAAGCTTTTCTATGAGGCGAATACCACCCAGCCCGATAATCATTTCCTGTTTTAGCCTGTGTTCGCTGTCGCCGCCATATAACCGGGCTGTAAGTTTGCGGTCTTCCTCCGAGTTGGGCAGTGTGTCAGTATCAAGCAAAAACATAGGTACACGTCCCACATCTAACCGCCAGGCTTTTGCCTGTACCACGCGACCGGGCAGGGCAATGGGAATCCGGAGTGTTTCGCCCTGTTCGTCTCGCACGGGTACCAATGGCAGCTGAGTTGTTTTCTGCATATTATATTCGGCAATCTGGTCACCAAAATGGCTGATAATTTGCTTAAAATAGCCATAACGGTATAGCAACCCAATGGCTATCATGTTTTTGTTGGAATCGCTGGCCTGTTTCAGATAATCGCCGGCCAGAACGCCAAGTCCGCCTGAGAATATCTTCACGCTGTTGTGTAGGCCATATTCCATACTGAAATAGGCAATCTGTTTTTCCTCATGCTCGTCAGCAGCCTGCATGTATTTTTGAAATTTGGCATATACCCGATTGAGTTTTTCAAGGAATTTCTCATCGGCTGTGAGCGCATTGATTTTCTCCAGCGACAACGACTCAAGTACCATAACAGGATTGGTATCAAGGGCTTCCCATTTATCAGGTAAAATACTCTGAAACAGCTCGGTAGCTTCGGTATCCCATGACCACCAAAGATTGAAAGCCAAAACCTTTAACGGTTCCAGTGGTTTGGGAAGAACAGGTTGAATAAGTATCTTTTTCCAGGTGGGCTTGTCAGGATTCACACTGGCTTCCAACCGTTGTGTTTCCGGAATAGTCCATTGCGTTGCGGCTTCTTCTTTGCGTTCCTCAGCTTTGGCAAGAGCCAGCTTCCATGCCTTTTTATAGTATTTGTTAAGTTTTTCCCAGACAAGTTCATCTGAAATTTTGTCAGCTTCTTCCTGCGCTGTTTTCCGGTTGTCGCAATTCAAAAAACCGCTAATACTGTCTGCTACTTCGATAGCAATATGGTCATCATCTTTATCATGCCGGTCAATAACGGCAACTGCACCCTGCGTTTTCCCAAAATGGTCCGACACCCATTTACCAAATCCGGCATATGTTGTCGTAAGTGTGGGAATGCCGAAGGCAATACTTTCGTGCGGCGTGTAGCCCCAAGGCTCGTAGTAAGAAGGGAAAACAGTGTAATCAAAAGCCGTGAGAAAGTCATAATAACTCAGGTTAACAACCCCATCGCGCTTGTTGAGGTAAGCGGGAATAAAAATCAAATGAACGCGGTCGTTTTCCGAATTATTTAATCCGTTGTTGCGGGCTTCCTGCAAGACCGGATCATTATTTTCGTCGAGAAGATAATGGGTTAAATAAGGATTCTGAATCTTCTCACTTTCGCCGGTAAAAATTGCCTGAGGGCCATCATGGCCTGCCGGAACAGCTATAAACGCAAGGATACGCTGATCTTCCGGCAACGACTTGTTTAGCTTTCCCAAAGCCCGGAGATAAATATCTATCCCCTTGTTTTTAAACTCGTAGCGCCCACTGGTCAGCACCAGAAAAGTATCCTTATCATAAGTAACGCCAGTCAGTTTTGAAGCAATTTCCAGTGCCTTGGTTCTGGATAGTTCACGTTTTTTAATGTATTGGTCAGCAGCCGGAACAAAAGACTTGTTCATTCCGTTTAACGTAATGACTTCTGCTTCTTTACCAAGAAACTGCATGCTCTCTTCAGAGGTGATGGTACTCACGGTAGTGAAAACATCAGCCTCTTTGGCGCTGAGTGTCTCTAATGAATTTTTACTTACAACCTGAAATTTCTCCGCCATTTTCAGCGGATGATAATGTCCCGGTTTTTCATACAGCGGCAGACCGTTTCCGGCAATAGAACGTCCCAAAACAGTTGCGTGTGTGGTGAAACCTGTACCGACACGCGGCAAATTCTCTTTGAGATATAAGATGCCCGTTCCGGTCATCCATTCATGAAAATGCGCCACAACATGTGTTTGCGGCGTAAGGTAAAAACGGGTAAAACTTTCTATGGCCTGGCCGGCAGCATAACCGAACATAGCCGGCTCAATATAATCCCATTGTCCGGAAAGTGAATCGAGTTTGTAAGTCTCCCACATATGGGCGAAAATCTCGTCCTTTTTAGCAAAAAGATGGGTAAAGTTGACCAAAATTACCACAGGCCCCGAAGGAATATTCCACCGCCCTATTCTGACCTGAATACCCTGTTTGGCAGCTGCTTTTTTCCAATCTGCAAACTGATGATAATCTTCTAAAAAGTCGGGATTAGCATGGGTTTCTTTCCACACATCAGGGCCAACTAAAACATAATGCTCTCCATAAGTGTCAACCATACTTTTAGCCTTGGTGGACAGAACGGCGTATATTCCACCGATTTTATTACACATTTCCCAACTTGTTTCAAATATATAGTCTGATTTCATTTTCTTCTTTTATAAATTTATTGTTTCTCTCCTGCTTCCTCATCTTATAATTATTGGCATGCAAAGCTAAAAAAACATCACTTTTAAGATCATTTTATGAAAGGATAAAGTTGATTATGTAACCTGTCAGGATAAGGTAGATAAATAATTTGATTTTAGGCCCAAGAGGAGATTAAAATCGGTTATCTTTATAGTTGACAAACAGATAAACAAGGTAAATTCTGTTCTTCTCAACTTTATAATAAATGGATGTTTGTTTGCCTGCTTAAAACAGCTTTACGTAATTCCGGATGTTGAATTGAAGCAGGAAACATATATGGGAACCGCGTAAGGAGGTTAAGTTGTTTCGTCAGCATCTGCTTAAAATTTTCAACTTCTTTTGGAAACCATTTTTCAGTTAGATAATCCAAAACATTTTCCAGGCCTCTTACTGCTTCTTCTGACCAGAAAAGTTTAAATTCCATATCTTTTTATCACACCTTTATGTGCTATTATTTTTCCTTCTTTTCCTTCTTTCATCCCTCTTTCAATACTCTTTTTCTGATCTTCTGTCAAATCATTCCACCAGTCGTGGTTGCTTATTTTGGAATCTTTCACAAGTTTCAGATATTTAAGCGTACTAACATCCTGAAGTTTAGTAAACCATTCAATAAGTTCCAATTTAATTACTTCGTATCCCATTTTTTATTTTTAGGTCAAAGTTACAACTTTATATAACCGGTTTCAACTATTTCCTTTTCCCAAACATCTCTCTCAACTTATCTTCCACCTCTTTTTTATATTTATTAATATCCGATTTCTTCACCTTTTTTATCTCTTCCTGCCACTCGTCAAATTGTTTGCGGGCACGTTTTCCGAGGTTGGGAAGGATTTTTTCCCGAATTTCTGTGCCGGCATCTTCCATGGCTACACTGAGTTTTTGCAGGTCGATCTCGCGCAAAAGCTTTTTCACAGCAGTGTCCGACATATTTTTAATATCTTCAAAATTCATCTCTTTGGCTTTGTCTAATTTTTCTTTTACTGCTTTTTTGGTTTGGCGTGATTTTTTTTTTGCGAGATCTCCTGTTTTCTCGAAAAGTTCTTTGGCTGCATCTTTTATCTCGTCAGCATCTGTTTTGGCATAACGGGTTTCCCGCTCCACGCGAATAATAAAATCCGAAAGGATATTCATATAATTGATAAAGGCCTCATACGGCGTACCGTAAGGATTGAAATATTTGTGCACATCGCCGTCGGAGAAAAATTTAGTACACATGTAGTAAAAGTGGTCGGAAGTTTGCAGATAGAGCCAATCCTGCTGAATTTTCGGATCATCACAGGTTTTCACTTTTTCTTCGAGTGCATACAACTTGTCGAAAGCTTCGTCCTGTAGCTCGTTTCCCAACCAGGCGGTCAGGTCGCGCTCTTCATCAGCCCACGAAATAGGAAAAGGAACATGGATGGAAGATACGGGCTGGAGTTTCTCACCAAGTTCTCCGGGTGTGGCGAAACTAAAATCGGAATGGGAGAAAACCCGCCCCGGCAGTGCACGCATAAAATCAAAAATGCCGGTTTCTTCCCACTGATGTTCTCCAAAAGTTTCATAGTCCATGAACAGGTTGATGACCTCTTCCTCCGGATTGATTTGTGTAAGCCAGCCCACAAACTTTTCCGTAGTCAGCGGCCACTCTTTCCAGCTTTGTTGCGAAAAGCGGAAGGCAATATCATCACTCAGCTGGAAATTTTTCAGCAACAGCTTTAGTTTTGGGTTTATAGCATTGGTGTACATGTAGTTAGGGCTTCTCCAGCCCATTACATGTTTGGCGCCTTCCGTAAGCATCACTTTGTAGCCCATATCGGCCACCATGGCACCGATTTCATCTGAATAAATCAGCTCGGTATTACGGAAAGTGGTAGGTTTCTGATCAAAGAGCTGTTCGATTTTTTTTGCTTGTGCCTGCACCTGTTTTGTAAATTCTTCCTTGCTTTTGAGTGCGGAAAGCGAGTGGGCATATGTTTCAGCGAGAAACTCCACATTTCCGGTTGCTGCCAGTCGTTGAAAGCTCTCCAGCACATCAGGCGCATAAGCTTCAAACTGGTCAAGTGCTGTTCCCGAAATGGAAAAGCTGACCTTGAAAGTACTTCCGTACTCATTTATCAAATCGAGCAAAAGTGCATTCATGGGCAGGTAATTTTTTTGAGCCACCTTGCGCATAATGTAGCTGTTGTTGTGGTCGTCGAAATAATCCTGTTTTTCTCCAATATCGAAAAACCGGTAACTTCTCAGCCGCATGGGCTGATGTACCTGGAAATAGAAACAAATAGCTTTCATATCTTTTAAATATTTCTTAATTAGCTGTTGATTAAATTGTTGTAAATATCGATAACCTTTAGAGCGGCATCTTCCCATTTCAAATTTTCGACCTCTTGTTTGCCGTATTTTTTGAACATTTTCGAAAGGCCTTCATAATGACAAAGACCGTAAATGGCGTCTGCCATGGCATCAATGTCCCAGAAATCTATTTTCAGTGCGTGATGCAACACTTCGGCCACGCCGCTTTGTTTGGAAATGATAACCGGAACGCTGGAACGCATGGCTTCCAACGGAACAATACCAAAAGGTTCGGACACAGAGGGCATAACGAATACATCGCTCATGCTGAAAATATGATCCACATCATCGCCCTGAAGGAAACCGGTAAAATGGAATTTATCTGCAATGCGAAGCTGAGCCACGCGTTTTATCATTTTCAGCAGCATGTCGCCCGACCCGGCCATGGCGAACCGGACATTGGGGTCTTTCTGTAAAACTTTATACGCCGCTTCGATAAAATAATCAGGCCCTTTCTGAAAAGTAATACGTCCGAGAAAAGTAACCAGCTTTTCGTCGAAATGTTTTTTAGAGCCACCATAATTCTTCATAATGTCGGTATCCACAGCATTGTGTACCGTATAAACTTTGTCGGAATCTATACCATATTTTTCAATGACGATGTTCCGTGTGAGATTACTCACCGTGATAACCGCATCGGCAATTTCCATCCCCTGCCGTTCGATGTCGTAAACCTGCTGGTTGACATTGCCACCCGTGCGGTCAAATTCGGTGGCATGCATATGAACCACCAGTTTTTTTCCTGAAGATTTTTTGGCAGCGATGCCGGCAGGATAGGTGAGCCAGTCGTGGGCATGAATAATGTCAAATTTTTCTTTCATGGCCAATGCCGAAGCAATCAGAGCACAACGTGCTATCTCTTCCATGAGATTTTTACCATAAGCACCAGAAAACTCAAAGTTTCGTGAAAAGACATGACTTTTAAACTCTTCACCGGTTTTTTGGTTTTCTTCTGTCATTTTGGAAAAATATTCAGGGCTTACATATGGAATGATGTTGGAACCCACTTCAAGATACTTAATATGTTGCCAGTAAGCTTTGTATTCCTCATCTTTCAGGTCGAATGGAATGCCACTGGCATTGCGGATGGAAGCCACCTGATTGTCTTCATCGCCATAGGCTTTGGGAACAACAAAGATAATTTCCGTATCGTGTTTACTCAGTCCTTTGGTAAGACCGTAACAGGCTGTGCCTAAGCCTCCTGTGATATGAGGCGGAAATTCCCAACCGAACATCAATACTCTCATAGTTTCTTTTCTCGTTTATTTTTCAAAAATCTTTTCACTTTATTTATTTTTTACCATCGAGCATCCATTTTATCCGCAGCAGTTCTGCTACACTCCAGGCTTGTGAAATGGCACCGCCGGCTTCGTGAGGCGGGTCGCCATCGTAAATTTCGGAAATCGTTCCCACACCGGCTTCTGTTATCACCGTCTCAAAACCATGATAGAGGTCGCGGATAAAGGGTTTTCCTTTTTCGCCATAGATGTTTAACCATGTTTCTGCAAACGGGCCTAAAAGCCAGGGCCAGGCCGTTCCCTGATGGTAAGCGAGGTCGCGCTCTTCCTGATTGCCACGATATTTGCCTTTGTATTCCACAAAACGCGGGGAGAGTGAGCGCAAGCCCCGTGGTGTCAGCAATTCGCTTTTGGCTTTTCCGAGTACGGCAATTTCCATATCAGTATTAAGTGGCGAAAAGGCAGCGATGCCGCAATAACCATATTTGGCCGAATGGTAAAATCCTTGTGCTCGTAAGTGGCATAATCGGCGAGATAACCTTTCTCTTCATCCCAAAACATGTCTGCAAAGGATTTTTTGATGATTTCAGGCCATTTTTTACATTGGTTCACAAAATGCAGGTATTTGGCTTCTTCGGCAAGTTGCAGGGCAAAGCAAACGGCTTCGTGCCATAATGCATTGATTTCCACTGCAAAACCTGTACGGGCAGTTATCGGTTTTCCTTCAACAATGGCATCCATCCAGGTAACGGCCTTGCCGGTTTCACCAGCCCACACAAGTCCGTTGTCATGCATACGAATCTGATGCAATGTTCCTTTTTTGTAGTGGCTCAAAATACTTTTCATGGCTTTACCATAAGATTCCCAAAGTCCTGTTGTTTCCCGGGTAATTAAGGTATATTGATGTAAAGCCCAGAAAAACCACAGGGAAGTATCAGCTGAGTTGAAACTGGCATCAACACCATGTCCGAGATTGGGGAAAAGTCCGTTTTTCAGTTCGCCGAGCATGGTTTTTACCACAGCATGGAAAGTCTTTTTATCGTCTTTCATCAACGTAAGTCCCGGCAGAGCTATAAAAGTATCGCGGCCCCAGCGACCAAACCACGGATAGCCGGCAATGACCTCCGTGCGGTTCTTAGAATGGATAATAAATTCCTCGGCAGCGTTTTGTAAACTGTTTTCAAAATTGCTGCGGGGAACACGTTTTTTTACTTCAGCGGTAAAATGCCGCTTGAAGTTGGCCGGAGTTTTTTCTTCAACTCCTGCAGAAATAACAATGCTTTCGCCCTTTTTTAATTCGGTTTCAAAATATCCGGGCGAGTAAAGATCTTCGAGATGCGCATATCCACGTTCTTTCTCACGAATATATTCCACGTTGTAATACCAGTCGGGGACATGGATATATTCCGTCTTTTTCGAAAACTGCATATAAACCGGAGAATAGCCCTGATACATTTGCCAGCCGGCGCCGTTTTTTACCGGTTTAAAATGTGTATTTACGTACGTATTGGCTTTACCAAGCGTATGAACACTACGGAAAGCAAGAAAAGGTCTCAGGCTGAACTTTACTTTCCCCACACTCTCTTCAAGCGTATATTTAATGAGAATACGGTCTTCTTTTTGTGTGAAGATAAGCTCTTTTATGAGTACAATACTGCCGAGACGGAAAACTAACCGTGGAATCGGATCCATTTCATAATCCCGCAGATATTTGTGTCCTTTGGGTTCCATGACGCTTCCTTCGTACATGCGTGAGCCAAGATGAAATTCAAAATCGTTGGATACCAGGGTCTCATCCACGCCGGACAACAGCACGTGGTTGTTGTCGTCAATCAGAGGTTGTGGAACGACCAAAAGTCCGTGGTAGCTCCGTGTGTTGCAATTGATAATGCTGGAGCTGGCATAACTGCCGGCCCTGTTGGTACGCAGCTTCTCCCGGCTAAGTGAATAATTCAGGTTGATGAGCTGCTCTTTATCAAAATTTATGTATCCCATTTTTTAATCTTGCTTAATTTTTTCAACACCACAAAAATAATAAAATCAACGGTTGGATATGTTTTCTAATTGTTAATAAATCCTTATTTTTTAAGGAAATAGGCATTTTTCACATAGTGAAATTTGCGTTGTTTTTCATTGGCCTTTTCAAACGTTTGTGAAACGAAATAGGAAAATAAGAGGAGGTACGGAAGACGGATTACATGAAATGAAAAGAGTAAAAAGTTATAGGAAATACACTTGTATTTGTTATATTTTAATTATAAGAGCGTACACCGTGTGATAATATTATCGACAAAATGTATATTTTAATTGAGTTTGAAAGATATCGTAAAATTATGTCTTGCCCCCTTAACAAAGATATTAGATATTTTTTAGGTAATTACTAATTTTACTCCTTGCGAAGATATTTTTTGAATATCCAAAGGTGAAATATTATTATCTGTTATGATCATATCGATATCTGAGATATCAGCTATTTTAACAAATCTTTTTTTACCGAATTTACTGGAATCTGTTACTATAATCTTTTTTCTTGATACCTTAATCATTGTTTGCATTAAGCTTGCTTCACTATCAAGTTTGGTGTAGAATCCCATATCGGGATCAATGCCATCTGCTCCAAGGATGGCAACATCACAATAATAATTTGAAATGGTTCTTTCTGTAATATTCCCTATTAATGACCTCATTTCAGGCCTTAACATACCTCCGGTAATGATAACTTCAATCTGGTCGTTATCAGCAACAATGTCGGCAATTGGTAAGCTGTTTGTGATTAACTTAATATTTTTTTTCCCTTTTAGGTTTTTGGCAACTTCAATTGCAGTAGATCCTGAGTCCAATATAATTGTGCAGCCATCCGTGATATATTCAACAGCTTTTTTACCTATTTTCTGTTTTTGCCTATAGTTATGTTTTATACGCTGATTCAAATTTAAATCAAAACTTGACAATGGAACACTAATTGCTCCACCCCTTGTCCTTATCAAAAGGCCTTTCTTTTCAAAAAGAGCAAGGTCATTTCGCACAGAAACTTCACTTACCTTAAATGTTTTGCTGATTTCACTTATGGAAATGACATTGGTTTTATTCAAAATTTCAAGAATTCTGGAACGTCTGCTTAAAGTGTTTCGTGCCAACTTATCCTAATTAGAGTTTTTATTCATAGACTATATTTTTAGAGTGTCGAAAACGATATAATTAAATTATAAAATAATTACTTTGTAAGGTAAATACGGAGTAATTGTGTGCAAAAATAAGGAAATACAAGTTAAGATTAAAAATTTAAAAAAAAATTTAAAAAAAACTTGCGTATACTTTCAAAATATATTATATTTGCCAAATTATTGATAAATGATAATGATAAATAAGATGTGTTTGAATATTACGAAAGGTGTTGAAAGATATAAATATGGAGTTTTATACAATTAACGAGATAAAGCAGCAGCCGGAACTCTGGCTAAATGTTTTTAACCTTATCAAAAGCAAACAGCTAGAGCTAAAAAAGCTTGTTGAAAGGTATGAGTACTCGCAGGATAGTGAGGTGATTTTTACTGGTGCCGGCTCTTCGTTTTTCGTTGGGGAAATGGTTAGCGGGCCATTTCAATTTTACACAGGTATAAGTTCGCGTGCTGTTTCAACTACTGAAATTGTAACTCATCCTGAATTTTATTTGAATCCGAAAAAGGACACCCTTTTAGTCTCTTTAGCCAGATCCGGAGATAGCCCTGAGAGCATTGCTGCTATTATTAATGCACAAAAAGCCTCTTCCAAAGTCAGCAATTTGATAATCAGTTGTAACAAAGAAGGGAAGCTAATGAATACGGAATTTAGGAATAGTTACCGATTGCTTCTTCCCGATAGGTCTAATGATAAAGGTCTTGCCATGACGAGTAGCGTAAGCTCGATGGCCTTGACTGTGTTGTTGATAGCCAGAATAAATGAGATAAAGAACTTAGGAAGCAAAATAAAATTATTAAGAGTTTACGCAGACAGAATTATTGAAAATGCAGAGGCTACCTTTGCAAATATTGTTTCACGAAGTTTTGAAAGAGTTGTTTTCCTTGGATCGGGATACTATATGGGATTAGCAAGGGAAGCTCACCTTAAATTACAGGAATTAACAAACGGAAAGATAATTTGTAAATTTGATTCATTTTTAGGGTTTAGACATGGTCCGAAAGCTGTAGTAAATAATAAAACCCTAATGGTTTATTTTTTCAGTAATGACAAATATGTTAGTCAATATGAGTTGGATTTGGTAAACTCAATGGAAAGTAAGACTAAACCAGCATATTCAATTGGTTTCTCGGAAAGTAATATGAAAGTAAAAGGGATTGGTCAATTAATAACTTTTTCTAAAGCAGGCGAAAGTATTGATGAAAGTTTCCTAATGTTAGCTGAGCTTGTTTGCGCACAACTATTTAGCTTTTATAAGTCAGTTTATGAAGGATTCAATCCGGATAGCCCATCCTCTAATGGTGCAATTCATCGGGTTGTAGAGGGAGTCAGAATATATGATTTGTAAAAAGAAACATTAAAATTCATTTTTAATATGATCGAATAATTACGGTAATGAAAACGAGAAAAGGGCCTATAGTTGAACATATACTCAACGAAATAAAAAAAGAGAAGCAGGAAACCGGTGTCGGCAGGACTCTGTTTGCCGCTTGCCCAAACTCGGTTTCTGTCATAAAAGCAGCTTTGAATTCTGCTAAACGGTGTAATGCTCCAATTATGTTTGCAACAACTCTTAATCAGGTAGACAGTAACAGGGGATATATCGGAATGAATCAATTTGAATTTGTCAGAATAATCAAGCGGGAAGCTGCCTCATTAAATATAAAGGGGCCTGTCATCATCGCACTTGATCATGGTGGGCCATGGTTGAAAGATGAGCATAGATTAGAAGGTATGATCTATGATAAAACGATGGAGTTGGTGAAGCAGTCTATGGTTGATTCACTCAAAGCAGGATACCATTTGTTACATATTGATCCTACTGTTGATATTTCTCTCGAAAGGGGAAAAACAATTAATATTGAGACAGTTGTAGCACGTACAGTCGAAATAATTTCTCATGTGGAGAAATTTAGACGTAAAAATGGTTATGCAGCTATTTCTTATGAGGTAGGTACTGAAGAGGTACATGGCGGATTAGCTGATATGAAAACGTTTAAACGTTTTCTTACACTGTTAAAAAACGGTTTAGCTCATACAGGATATAGTGATATATGGCCTTGTTTTGTTGTCGGGAAAGTGGGTACTGACTTGCATACAACACTTTTTGATCCGGATGTTGCAAAGAAGCTTACAACTGAAGCTAAAAAATTTGGAAGTGTGATAAAAGGGCATTATACCGATAATGTTACTAATCCTGAACAATACCCGCTTTCAGGAATGGGAGGAGCAAATGTGGGACCTGAATTTACAGAAAATGAATACGATGGTTTAATGGAATTGGTTGAAATTGAAAAAAAGTTGGTTTCCAAAGGTGAAATTATAATAGAATCGAATTTCAAAGAAATTTTATGGGATGCTGTTATCGATTCGGGGAGATGGAAAAAATGGCTTCTCGAGGGAGAAAAAGAGAATTTTTTCTCACTTAAAGAAGGCAGGCAACTGTGGTTGATTAAGACCGGCTGCCGATATATATGGACGAAACCGGAAATAGAAGTTGCCAGAACAAAATTGTATAATAATTTGGAGAGTAAGGGTATAAAAGCTGAAAAAATTGTCCTTTTGAATATTGAAAAATCAATGGACAAATACTTTCACAGCTTTAACCTGGTTGATTTTAATAATTATATTTGATTGATATACTCGTAATCATGAATAAAAAATATGGCTTATTGGTAGTGGGCGAATTAAATGTTGATTTGATTCTTAATGAGATAAAATCTTTTCCGGAAATAGGCACTGAGATAATTGCCAATAAAATGACCGTTTCTCTGGGGAGCTCTTCAGCTATTTTTGCATCGAACATATCTGTTTTAGGGACGAAAACAGCTTTTGCCGGAATGATGGGGAACGATAATTTCGGACAGCTTGTTTTATCATCTTTAAATTCGAAAAAGGTTTCAACAGAATTCATAGACATTGAAGACAATCAGAAAACAGGGGCTTCAATTGCATTGAATTATGGTGAAGACAGGGCAATGGTAACATTTCCAGGTGCGATGAAACATTATTCATTACAGGATATTCCGCTGAAAGCATTTAACTCAGCAAGGCACCTGCATCTTTCTTCTCTGTTTCTTCAGGATAATATGAAAAAAGATGTTGTTGAGTTGTTCCAAAAAGCGAAGCAAGCCGGAATGACAACATCACTTGATGTTCAATGGGATCCGGAAAATAAATGGGATGTTGACTTTGAAAAATTATTACCCCTTGTTGATGTTTTTCTACCCAATAAAAGCGAGCTTTTTGCAATTACTAAAATGTCGGAAGTTGAAAGAGGATTGAAATACCTAACCGGAATCAGCAGTATTGTTGCTGTTAAGTTAGATGCGGAAGGGTCTGCCCTATTTGAAAATGGAAAGATTACTTATCATAAAGCATTCAAAAACAATAATGTAAAAGATGCAATAGGCGCGGGAGACAGTTTTAATGCCGGTTTTATAAGTGCGATGCTGAAAGGTTATGATTTAGATTATTGCATGAATATGGGGAATCTTATGGGGGCAATCAATACAACCGAAAGAGGGGTCACCGGAGCATTTAACTCAATGGATGACGTAAAGCAAAAAGCCAAAGATGTTTTTGGTTTTGAGATTAAATTTTAAGAAATGAATTTAAAGGATAAATTAAAAAAAGTTCAGCGGAACAAGAAAGCTATTTTGGCAACAAATTTTTACAATCTGGAAACCTTAAAAGCGGTGTTGCAAGCTGCAAAAAATACAAATAGTCCGCTTATATTACAATTGACGCAAAGTTCCATTGAGTATATGGGACTTGAACTTGCTTTAAGTATGGGACGTTCCGGTTTAAAATATTATGGTGTAGAGGGCTGGATACATCTAGATCATGGGGGTTCGGTGGAATTGGTAGAAAAATGTCTCCGGGCAGGTTTCGATTCTGTTATGTTTGATGGGAGCGAACTTCCTTTGGAACAAAATATAGCACAGACAAAAAAAGTGGTTGAAATGGCTAAAGCCACTAATACCAACGTGGAAGCTGAGTTGGGCTATGTGGCAAAATTAGGACAGTCCACTGAAAAAATGGAATATACCCGTCCTGAAGATGCCGCTTATTTTGCTAAAGAAACAGGCGTTGATGCTCTTGCTGTAGCCATTGGCACGGCACATGGGTTTTATAAAGAATCTCCTAAACTGGATTTTGAAAGGTTGGATGCAATTGCCAAGGCAATTGACGTTCCGTTGGTATTACATGGTGGCTCCGGCGTCCCGGATGAAGCTGTAAAAAAAGCCGTTTCATTAGGTATTTGTAAGGTGAATGTGGCAACAGAAATAAAAAATATGTTTATGAAAAACTTGCAGCAGCTTCTTGTTAACAACAGTGAAATTGATTTGCGAAAAGTATTCCCGACAGCCATAAGTGCTGTTACCCGTTTGATTGAAGGTAAATTAAAATTAGTACAATAAATTTTAAAATTTAAATCGAATGCTCATGAAAAAGATCCTACTTATTATGATTGGCGTTTTCTTTTTCTCTACAGGTTTTGCTCAAATAACCGGCAAAATATTTGATGAGAACGGAGAACCTATTCCTGGTGCTACAGTTATGGTTAAAGGAACATCCAATGGAACAACAACAAACTCAGATGGAAAATATTCCATTGAGGCCAAGACAGGAGACATTCTTGTTTTTTCTTATCTAGGTTATCAAAGACAAGAAATTTCTGTTAAAACAAAAAATATTATTAATGTATACCTGACACCGAAAATCATTAATATGAAAGAAGTAGTTGTGTTAGGATATAGCAACAAAACCAAAACAGAAATTTCCAGTGCGGTATCTGTAGTTAAAGCTGCTGAACTAAAAACCGTTACAACGAATGACATCGGAAAAATGATTGAAGGGAAAGTCGCTGGTGTCCAAGTTGTAACCAGTAGTGGCGAACCAGGTTCTGAAGCTCAAATAAGAATAAGAGGCGTATCCACTATTAAACCAGGAAACCAAGGGCCTCTTTATGTTGTAGATGGAGTTATTGGGGGTAATTATGATCCTAATGATATTGCTTCAGTTACAATCTTAAAAGGTGCGGGGGCAACAGGTTTATATGGTGCCCGAGCTAATAAAGGGGTAATAATTATTACCACTAAAACAGCCCAGCAAAGCAAGCCATCTTTTGAGTTTAAAACCAGTATTGGGGTTAGGATAGCTGATCAGGGCCACCTTAAAATGATGGATGGTTTGCAATTCTATAATACGACAAAAGAGCTCTATCGGGATACCATAAACCATAAGATAGACCTTGTAAAATTTTACCGTGATTATCCCAGAGAATTATCAACTAGGAATTATAATTGGGTAGATGATGCTTTCAACCCTGCTTTAGTACAGAATTACTACCTTTCAGCTAATGGTCGTAAAGGTGGCTTCTCTTACTACTTAGCCGGAACTTATTATGATGAAGATGGAACTTTTATGAAAACAGGGTATAAAAAGGGAAACGTAAGGTTGAATACAAAATATCAATTTTCGAAAAATATTAGTCTCAAAAACAACATAAATATCAGTAATGATTATGGATCATCATATGATTACATGGATTTATATTATACCTATTTAAATCTTCCATGGGATAATCCATATGATAGTACAGGTGCTCCCCGATATGTAGATGGAAAAACAAAAGGATGGTGGTCGCGTGATCATATAAATCCTTTTAATACAATTAAAAACTCTGATCACAATTATTCTGGTTTCAGCCTTGATTATGACATAGTATTTAACTGGAATATCACTAAATGGTTATCTTTTAACAGTGCTAACCGTTTGAGCTATTCCACATCAAAATCTCATGATTTTGTGTCACCTGTTGCTGCTGGTACATATCATGGAAAAGGATATATTCACGAGCGACAAGACAATTGGAAAAGTTTCATTACAACAAACTTATTGAAATTTAAGTTTCAGCTAAAAAAACATTCAATTGATGGTTTGGCAGGATTTGAAGTAAATAATAGCTACAATAATTTTATTAGTGTGGAGGGAAAGGGTTTACCGGTTGGATTTGACGTTCCGGCTGTAGCATCCAGCGAACAAATAATTAACGGATCTAATTCGAAAGAAATATTTCGCTCGCTTATTTCTCAGGTTAATTACAATTACAATAGTCAGTATTTTCTTACGGCATCTTTTCGTGCAGATGCAACTTCTAATTTTCCCCCTGATAGTAGAATAGCTTATTTCCCGAGTATTGCTGCTTCATGGTTAGTAACGAATATGGAATTTATGAAGCCTGTAACTAAGATTAATTTACTAAAGTTACGACTTAGTTATGGCCTAACAGGAGATCCGGATATTGGTGCCAGCAGATATATGGGGCTTTTCTCACTGAACACACAATACAATAATTATCCTGCTGCATTCCCTTATCAACTCCAAAACTATCATTTAACTTGGGAGAGAACCAACGAAATGGACTTGGGAATTGACTTTGGCATGTTTAACAGGATTAATTTAACAGTTGATATTTATAATAATATCACTAACAATCTTTTGGTATTAGCTTCTCAGCCTTTGTCTCAGGGCTTTCAATACCGCTGGGAAAATGGGGGAACTGTTACTAACAAAGGAATTGAAATTTCATTGGGAGGTCAGATAATTGATAAAAAAGATTTTAACTGGTCATTAAATGTTAATTTCTCAAAAAATGGAAATATTTTAAGCGGTTTGGAAAAGCCAATCGTATCCACAGTAAATGGTATCTCACAAATTTACAGAAATGGTGCTCAATTATATACATTTTTGCTTCCTAAATGGTTAGGCGTTGATCCTCAAACCGGTGGTCCCTTATGGGAAAAAATTACTAAGGATTCCAATGGGAATATTATAAAACGTGAGCCTACAAGTAATTATTCGGAAGCTGCCCCACAAGAAGTTGGTCATGCTTTACCCGATTTCTACGGTGGGTTTAGTACTGCTTTAAGATATAAAAACATTGAATTGTATGCCGGATTCACTTATCAATATGGAAATGATGTATACAATTTCGTAAAACAGTTTATGAATTCCGATGGACATGAACCTTATTATAATTACATGGTTCCGGAATCTGGCTGGTCACGATGGAAAAAACCGGGTGATATTGCTACTGAACCCAGTATGCAAAACAATAACCTGTCAACAGAACCTTCATCTCGTTACATTGAGAAAGGTAGCTTTTTAAAACTAAATAGCCTTACTTTTTCTTATCGGTTTTCACAAAAAATTGTTAATTCCATGCATCTAAAGGGATTAAAACTTTCAATAGAAGCAAATAACGTGTGGACATGGACTTCTTATTCAGGACAAAATCCTGAAGTTACCCTTACAAAAGCTGATTGGTCAATGCCAGGAGTAAGTGATTTTAGGTATCCTAACAACAAACAATTCGTATTTAACGTACAAATTAAATTTTAAGGAGGAATAGAAATGAAAAAGATTTTAAAAATAAACATAATCGGACTTGCTGCTTTCTTAATGATTCTGCAATCGTGTGGGAAAATGGATGTTTCTCCGAGTGACAAGGTTACGACAGGCTCAATTTCCAACTCTACCGATGGTATTATAAATGTTACAAATGGCAATTATGCCATGTTTAAAGATGTTGTAAGTTTCAACGGATTTAAAGATGACAATAACGAATATCTGCGACAGTATTTTCAAATGTCAACTTTTGCTGGTGATAACATTGTTTGTGGCTCAAGAACTGAAGATCCACTGTATTATAGTTTTACTTATACCCATTCTCCTTCCCAAGCCAATGCCCGATACTTTTGGTATGTTTCATATAAAATAATCAATGGCGCTAATACTGTAATTGATATTTTGAAAAATAAAAAAGGTAAAGATGCATTAAACCGGCAATTGGAAGGGGAAAATTATTTTCTTCGCGCCTTCTGTACATTCAATCTTGTACGTTTTTATGCCAAACCTTACAATGAAGGTGATCCCTCTGTTAATCCTGGCGTTATCTTGCGTAAATCAGCAGAGGAGCCTTCTGCTAAAGCAAGAGCAAGTGTAAAAGAAACTTACGACTTTGTGTTAAGTGATTTAAAAAAAGCAGCGGCACTTATGGATGAAAGCAGAGGAAAAGCCTATGCCAGTAAGGAAGCTGCCTGGGCAATGCTGTCAAGAGTATATCTCTATAAGGGAGATTACGACAACTGCATTGCCTATTCTGATTCTGTTATCAATTCAGGGAAATTTACTTTAGAAACCAGTGCTTCGTTTCCAACTTATTTTGCCAATGCACTAAATCGTTCAGAAACTATATGGGCTATTGCTTTTACCCCTGCCGACAATAGGGGTAAATTCGGTTCTATTGCATCTATGGTTTATTCTGATGGAAATAGTGGTTGGGGAGAAGAGTTTGCGTCAAAATCTTTGCGGACAATAATGAGTAAACATTTAAATGATGTCCGTTGGTCATACATTGATACTCTGTATACCGATAATGGGAGTATTGCTAAGAAGAATGGGATAGAAATATTTTATATTACTAAATTCTCTTTTCAGGATGGAGATCCAAACTTAAGTTCACCTGTAATGTTCCGGCTGGCTGAAATGTACCTGAACCGTGCCGAAGCTTATGCCCATAAGGGAAATGTAAATAGTGCTTTAGCTGATGTTAATAAAATTAGGAAAAACAGGGGGTTGCAAAACTCCCTATATACCAGTGTTCCTACCGGTAAAACTATTTTGGATATAGTACTTAATGAACGTAGAATTGAACTTGCTTTTGAAGGACCGCGATTATTTGACCTATTGCGTAACCATCGTGATATTGTACGAAATTATTGGGGCTATCATATTCCCGGATTAACTGTTTCAGATATTGACTTAAGTCATCCCCCTACTGGATATCCTAATTTGGTGATCCCTTGGAATAGTTCAAAAGTACAGTATTATATTCCTGTTGATGAAATTTTAGCAAATCCGCTATGTGTACAAAATCCATAGTATTTTTTATTTAATTTTAATCTAAATCGTAAAGTCATGAAATCTCGAAATATATTTTTAATCGTTGTAATTTTCTTAGCTGGTGGCATATTTTTTGCTTCATGCAAGAAAGAAGAATCCCAACTTCCAAAGGATGAAGCGTTGTTCACTTATGTTTCCCATGGGTACACTATTGCATTTACAAATACTTCAGCAGTGAAAGGTTCAGTATTATGGGACTTTGGTGATTCTACAACATCAACTATAGAAAATCCCACACACACTTATGCTGTAAAAGGAACATATTTAGTTACATTAACTGTTACAAGCGAACAAGGTAAGACATACTCTGTATTTACCAGATTAAATGTTAACAAAGCGACGCGTATTCATTTAGATGATGGCACTTTCAGCGACTGGGATGCTGTTACGGAAAAGAAGTTCATTGTTCATTTCAATGATACAATACTTAATGTTGTTACTGCAGCCAAATTTGATTTTGATGCGAATATGGTCTATGTTTACATTAAATATAGGGGTGTTGACAGTGTATGGTTTGATGTGGAAATGGATAATGATAATGACTCACTTACCGGAAATACAAGCTGGACTTGGACGGGCATTGGTGCAGATTATCTTATTGAAGGACAATTTGCTGCTCCCGGAGTAAGTGAATCGGATTTTACTCCTTATTATTACAATGGTACTGACTGGCCAAATGACCAGTGGGCTTGGGGTGATGATAAACCATTCCCACCTGGATATATTACCATTGGAACTGTTAAAGTTCAAGGAGGATATACAACTATTGAATTTGGAATATCACGTTCTAAAGTTCCAGGCTTGAATAATGATCTGGTTACATGGGGTATAATGCTTAGCGACCCCGTTAGCTGGGATGAGATAGGAGATATTCCGGGTCCGGGAAAAGCCTTTACTATAGATATGAAATAAATAGGAGAACAACGTTTTAGTCCTAATAATTAGAAGTAAATTTTTCTCATTATTATAATTAGGTGTACCAAGGTACAGAAATGTTTCATGATTATTTGAACTATAAATTTTACGATTCATTTCTGTACCTGTTTTTAAGAGTAATCTTCTTTAGATTTGAGATTTTTTTCAAAATAGCCTGAATTATTTATACTAAATTCACACTTTGATTCTCTTAGGAAATTGAAAAAAACTATCTTCATAATACTTATGTGTGGGATTTTCCCCATTTTACATAGTCAAACTATGACGAATATTACTTATCAGAAAGATAATAGTAATTTTACAAATCCCGGAAGGGGTTTCTATCATGCTGTTTCCCTCATTGATTACGACGATCTTTTGTCCTATCGTAAAGAAGGGATTAGTTTAATTTTTAAAACATATCAACTCGGACAATTTAAAAACGGCTCAATTTCCAATTCGTTCCTCCGCGACATGGAACAAGACTTTAATATTCTGAGAAAAGCAGGGTTTAAAGCTGTTATTCGTTTTAGTTACACCGATAAATCAACTCCGCCCTATGGCGATGCCCGCCCTGAGGTTGTTTTAAAACATGTCAGACAGCTGAAACCAATACTTATGGCCAATAGCGATATAATACTTGTTCTGCAGGCCGGTTTTATCGGAGCCTGGGGCGAGTGGTATTATACTGATTATTATTCTGTATCTCCCGGTGTCGTTTCAGCGCAGAACTGGGCAGACAGGCGTCAACTGATTGATTCTCTCCTTGCAGCTATGCCTCCCAGCCGTATGGTGCAGGTTCGTACCCCTGAATATAAATTCAAGCTACTCAACATGAAAACCTATACACCTGTAACACCGGAAGAAGCTTATACTGACCTGCCCATAGCCAGAATTGCTCATCATAATGATGCCTTTCTTTCTAATCCTTCTAATATGGGTACATATCAGGATAGTGCTGTTGAGAAGCCTTATCTTGCACAAGATACCAAATTTACTATTATGGGAGGCGAAACCGATCTTAAATCTGCCCAATCCACTTGTAGCAATGCAGTGAAAGAAATGCGGCGTTTTCATTGGACCTTCCTTAACCGCGATTATATTCAGTCCGTTTTAGAAGAATGGAAGTACCAGGGTTGCTTTCCGGAAATTCAACGGAAACTGGGTTATCGTTTCCGTTTGCTTAGTGCTAACATCCAAAACCAGTCTGAACCAGGAGGTGAATTAAACTTAAACTTTAAGTTGTTGAACGACGGTTGGGCTAATCCCACCAATCCCAGAAATGTTGAAATTATATTAAAAAACAAAAACAACGGAAAACAATATTATGTAAGCCTTGAAGGAGACATGCGCCTTTGGCCTATCCATGATACAATCAATTTAAATATTAAAGCCGGCCTTCCCGAAAATTTAGAGCCAGGTGATTATGACTTCTATTTGAATCTTCCCGACGGCGACACAAGGCTCATGAACCGGCCTGAATATTCTATCAGACTGGCCAATGTTGGATTATGGGACAGCGTTTCTGGTTATAATGATTTAAATGCAACTCTAAACGTGAATAGTACAACAGCCACAAGCACCTATTATGGAAGAAATTACTTTAAAGAAATCAATAACGCACCGTCTGCTCAACAGAAAATAATCATTGATGGAAACGCAAATGACTGGTCAGATATTCCGGTATTTTATTCAGCTGACCAATCCGGTGCGAAGATTCTAAAGATATTCAACACAACTGATACATTGTTTATTGTGGTTCAGGGAGATGAACTTTCCCAGGACAATGAATTTTTCTTTGATGCCGACAATGATTCAGTTACTGGTGCCTTTTACGGCCCCAGGAAACATTCCGGATTTGATTATTTGCTAAAAAAAGACACACTGTATTCCTATAATGGTACAGACCACAATATGAAATGGAAGTTCATTTCCAAAGTAAAGATAAGTCAGAATTCGAACGTCATTGAATTAAAAATTCCCTTTGATCAAATGACAAATCCTCCTTTAGCCAATCAGCTCAAAATAGGGTTTATGAATCCTCTGTCCGGAAGTTCAGATACAAGCTTTTTGCCTTTGCCTGGTGAAAGTCTCATCTCATTTACAAAAAATGTGTTGGC
This sequence comes from Bacteroidota bacterium, assembly GCA_024279935.1. GTDB lineage: Bacteria > Bacteroidota > Bacteroidia > Bacteroidales > F082 > BM524. The sequence continues at coordinate 6,516 of JAJRQZ010000065.1, read as the reverse complement.
TGAAAAGCCTGCAGCACTAGTCGTAAAAAACTACAAAACCAACAATGTTGTGTATTGGATAAGAAACAACCAAAGCACTGATATTTATACCGTTCTGCAAAGATCAGATAATAATGGGGATTTCAAAAATATTGGAGTTTTTCGCAGTAGTGAGATTGCTTATGTTGATAAGGATTTATCGGAGAACCAACAGTATCAGTACAGGATTCAATATAAAGAAGGCAATCAATATTCTGCTTTATCAGATACTGTGACAGAAACGGCAGGAACAAACAACCAGACATTTGCAGACATCAGAATGGACGGCAATTCTGATGATTGGAACATTATTCCTCCAACAGCAACCGGATTGGTCAATGACAGCATTGCTACCCTCCGTTTTTACAACAATGATAGCAAAGACAATCTGTATTTTGCAATTCATGCTAATAAGGAGAAAACCTATCGGCTATATTTCAATGTAGGAGACACAAGCAACTATAATTATCTGATAAGCAATGACTCTTTGTACAACCGGTCTGGTGAAAAGTGGAGTCTTGTTGAGGTCGTTCCTTCCTATCACAGCAACAACTTTTTAGAAGTAGAATTGAAAATGAACCAATTAGGGATGGACACAGTCACAGGTTTCAATGCATCATTGCTGGTAAACGGTCACAATGTCTGGGGAAAGAACAGTAATTTTTATTTTCTAAAATACCAGGCACCTGAAGAGCCTCAATATTTTACACTATCAACTCTTTCTGAATATACCTATTCACGAATTAAACTGAGCTGGTCGCGAAATGATGGCATAGATGGTTATTTGATTGAACGTTCGACAGGTGACAGTTTGCATTTCAAACCGTTCGTTTATCTGGACAATAGTGCCGTTCAATATATTGATAAAAATCTCAACAGTTCGACCACCTATTATTACAGAATATGTGCTTATCAGGGAATCACCCCTTCAGAATATACTCCTGTAAAGGGGATGAAACCAGGACAGCCGCTAGGTATCAATAGTGTTAAAACTCATTCAGCATCTGTAATTGTGAAACCTAATCCTGTTCAATCATTGACAAGAATCAAGATATTCATTGAAACTCCTGATGATGTTGATATTACACTTTTGTCTCTTAATGGTCAGGTAGTTGCTGACATTTTTAGGGGTAAAATATCTCATTTGAAAACGTTATTATTTAATAGGGATGACTTGAAATCAGGATATTACCTGTTGAGAATTCGATGGTTGAAAACAAGTATTTATAAGAAATTAATCATTTACTAATTGGGATTTTATGAAGGACAAAAAGAAACTTTGGCTGCTTTACGCGTTGGTTACAACTCTATTTTGGGGAGTCTGGGGGGCTTTGATAGGAACCTCAGTTTATCCGGGCACAATTATCTATATTATTTGGTCGGCTACCATGATAATTCCTGCTATTGTTGCACTTAAAACTATTGGGTGGAAGCCCGAAATGGATGGAAAATCAATCTTTTATGGAATTATAATAGGCTTACTTGGTGCCGGCGGTCAGTTGGTTCTGTTTACAGGTGCCATTGCCAATGGGCCGGCATATCTAATATTTCCGATTATTTCACTTTCGCCGGTTGTTACGATTCTTTTATCGTTATTTTTTCTTAAAGAAAAAGCAACAACGAGGGGATGGATCGGTATTTCTTTGGCTTTACTGGCCATTCCTTTTTTATCATACCAGGACCCTGCCGATCATCTGACTCACGGGATTTTATGGTTGGTTTTTGCTTTGTTAGTCTTTCTTGCCTGGGGTTTACAGGCCTATTTTATGAAATTTGCTAATGGTCGAATGAAAGCGGAGAGTATCTTTTTTTACATGACTCTCACCGGATTACTTCTCTCTCCTGTTGCCTGGTTTATGACTAGAGATACTGCCTTGCAAAATTTAGTTTTTAGCTGGAAAGAGGTGGGGTACACTGCAGCTATACAAATTTTGAATGCAATTGGATCTCTTACAATTGTTTATGCTTTTCGATATGGGAAAGCTATTATTGTCAGTCCACTTACAAATGCCGTCGCACCTGTTATTACAGTTATTATTTCGCTGATTTTATACAAAACTATGCCACATAATATTATTTTGATTGGTATGGTTTTATCGGTGTTATCCATGTTCGTTTTAGCCTTCGAGGATATTTAAAACTAAAAAAACACAATGAAAAACAAAAGATTTATTTTGACTATTAGCCTTATTATTTCCCTATTATTTTTGGGTGCCTGTAATTATTTAAGCAACGATAATTCGGGAGTTATAAGCATACATAATGGTAATTTCACGATGGAAATAGATTCTTTAATGCGTACCAAAATAATTTCTCCAAAACAACTTTTCCCACTCAACCAAATTTTTAATTATTCCGAATACCTTGTTACCCGACATCACTTTCTAAAAAACTTTAGTCGAAAGAGTGATACCAGTTATATTATTAATGATAGTATTGGGAAAGGTAAAACCTATATTTTCACCGGATTGTACCATAAGGGTTTAATGCAAGTAAAAAAGTACTTACAAATTACTGTTTACGACGATTTTCCCAACATGGCTGTTTTCAATACTTATTTTATAAATAGTGGAGATGAACTATACTTAAAAAAATGGGAGAGCAATCATTACAATATTCTGTACTCACCTGCGGATACTATGATGTGGTCATTTCAGGGTGGAACTACGGAAGAACGAAGTGACTGGATTCGTCCTGTCAGCAAGGGATTTTATCGGGAAAACTATCTCGGGATGACCAGCTCCGATTATGGTGGCGGAATTCCTGTTACAGATATTTGGCGTCGCGATGTGGGCATTGCCATTGGGCACCTCAATATGTTCCCTCTTCGTGTTTCATTGCCTGTAGAATCGGATAATGAAGTAAAAGGCGTGGAGATATCTATTCAAAAAAATTACAAAGAAGCTCTTACTTTTAAAAATGGCGACACATTGCAGCTTCCACAAACCTTTACAATAGTCCATACCGGAGATTGTTTTACCAGCTTACGTGAATTTTCAAAATTTATGCAGAAAAAAGGTATTCATTTTCCCAAACCCAGTGAAGCAGCCTATGAACCGATATGGTGTGCTTGGGGTTATGAACGTAATGTTACTTCTGCAGAAATTATCGGTACATTGCCTAAAGTAAAAGAGCTTGGTTTTAAATGGGTTGTTATTGACGATGGCTATCAACGAGCCATTGGGGATTGGCGTCTTAATAAGATAATGTATCCCGGAGGTAACAAGCAAATGAAAGCATTGATTGATAAAATACATTCTTTCGGTTTAAAAGCTAAAATCTGGTATGCACCTATGATTATTTCACCATTTACTAAACTAATGGAACATAATCCCGAAATTGCACCATATGCTAAAGTACCAAAGAATTATCAAGACGTTCTTTTGTTAAACGAGGATGGATCCCCACGTTATATAACATGGTGGGGCAGCTATTATATGGGTCCCACTTATGGAAAAACCATTGCTATGACTAAAAAAGCACTTCATCGGTTTTTTGACGTATGGGGATTCGATGGTGTGAAACTGGATGGACAATATCAAAACGCAGTGCCTCCCGATTATAACCCGGCACATCATCTGAAATATCCTGCGCAAGCCTGCCAGGAATTGCCCGATTTCTACAAAATGATAGATAATACAATACATAAAAATAAACCTAATGCTGTAATAGAAATATGTCCCTGCGGCACCTGTATGTCATTTTATAATATGCCTTATATGAATCAGGCAGTTGCATCAGATCCTACAAGCAGTTGGCGAATAAGAACGAAAGGGGAAGTTTATAAGGCACTTTTGAATAAAACTGCATACTATGGCGATCATGTGGAATTAAGCGATGGTGGTGATGATTTTGCCTCTACCATCGGTATCGGAGGTGTCCCTGGTAGTAAATTTACCTGGCCTAAAAACAATCCTACTGTAACCGATGGAAATTTTTTACTAACGCCTGAAAAAGCTAAAATATGGAAGAGATGGATAAATATTTACAATCAAAAAATGTTATCCAAAGCCAACTATCTTGGGACTTTATATGACATTGGATGGGACAAGCCTGAAACACATGTGCTACAGAAGGGTGATACAATGTTTTATTCATTTTATGCTAAGGAATGGGATGGGAAGATTGAACTCCGTGGACTTGATAAAAAGAAAGACTATGATATATTTGATTACGTGAACCAAAAGAATTTAGGCACTATAAAGGGACAGAGTCCCTTTATAGGCGTTACTTTTAACAAGTATTTATTAATTGAAGCTTATCCAAATCAGAAATAAAAATGAGTGGCAGGAAAGAAGGTATAGTATTTCCCAGACCTTTTGCCTTTGCGATTGACGATTTTGGCTGGATAATAGGCAATGACCACGGTTATGGAGATCATCAGGGACCGTTCCGCATCGGAATCGACCGAAAAATGGATGTCAGCAACTATAAAAGTGTTGTCAAAGTTGCCGAAACAAAGAGAATCAGACTTGTGGGATTATTCATTTTGGGAGAAATGGACCGGTTAAATATTCTGGGCAAGTACCTTACCACTAATCCAGATGGGAAGAATTGGAATAATTCGAAAAATATTTCGGAGGAGCAAATAGAAATCATGGATTATGTAAAGGAAAATGCAGCTCATCTTGAGTTTGGCCTGCACGGCATTTTACACGAATACTGGCCGGAAGCGAACCAACGCAAAAGAGCCGTTTTTAGTTGTCTCATTTCAAAAATATTTATTAGTTGAATTAAAACAAAAATAAAATGAAAAAGGGATTGAAAATTCTTATGGCGTTTGTGTTTGTGTTTGTGTTTAGTGCTGCACAGAATATTAGTGCTCAGAAAGTAAATGAAAAAGGTCAAACGGGAATTCAAAAGAATGAAATTATATTTCCTCGTCCGTTTGCCGTAGCTATTGACGACTTGGGTTGGATGCTTGGTAATGACGACGGGTATGGAGATTTGCAGGGCCCCTACCGTATTGGGATTCATCGACACATGGAGGTTGATAACTATAAAGGGATTGTTGAAGTTGGTAAGAAAATGAATATTCGGTTACAGTGTTTATTTATTTTGGGGGAGATGGACAGATTAAATATTTTGAGCAAGGTTCCTACAACAAACCCTCAAGGAAAAAATTGGGATAATTCTGAAAATATTTCAGATGAACAAATAAAAATCATGAATTATGTAAAAGAAAGTGCAGCAAATCTTGAATTTGGTTTGCATGGTGTTTTACATGAGTATTGGCCTGAAGTGAATAAACGCAGAAGGGCAGAATGGTATAATACGGATGATAACCATCCGTGGCCTGAAAAACAGTTAATGGCTCATGTCAAAATTTTCAAGGAAATTATGGCGGAATATGGCATGACAAAAGAAGCAGGTTATTCCTTTCCGGAAAGTTTTGTCCCCTGTGCTTATGCTCTTTATTGGAATCCAAAAGGAGATTATAGTACCTGTTCTGTATTGCACAAAGCCGGCATTAAATATGCCAATACACTATTTTATCCTTATATAAGCGAACTAAATCCGCCAAAAGGCCCTAATGCAGGAGGTATTGACCACGGTGTTTTGGTAATTAACAGAATTAATTATGGGAATCCCTGGTACGCCTATTCATCCGTACCCACGGTGCCCGTAAAGGATCAAAAATCAGATGTTATTGAATCTCATTGGACAAATTGGATAGCACCTGATGAATTTCTTCAGGAAGCAACAAATCAGAAATGGATAACTTTTTTGAGAATGGTTCAACGTCAGAAAAACAGGTATCTTGCTAAAAATACAGAACAGTTTTATGCACAATGGCTTTATAAAAAATACACTATTGTGTCTGAGAAAGAACCTGGCATTGTAAACATTGACAATACTAATATGCCCGATGAAGTTTACAAAAGCAATCTGCTTTCCGATTTGGTTCTAAAGGTTAAACTCTCGAAAGGTCAGCATATTTCTTATGCAAGCATTAACAATAAAGAAATTGCAGCTTACTACGAAGATGAAGGATATGGTTTTATTTATTTACCAATTCTAAAGCAAAAAAAATACGTTCTTAAATATTCAGTTGGCACAGAGATGATGCCTCACTATGTATATAATGATGGAACTTATAATGTCTATAGTTTTAAATATGAGAAAAATAAATCCGTGATTTATTTAAGACTGTATGGTCAACAAGTTGTAAAAATAACAGGCATTGCTTTGCCAGGCAAAATAGAGATATCAAACCCGGCCGTTTCCTTAATTAAAAAGCATTATGATAATGTCACAAAAACCTTATCGTTAACACTTAAAGCCCATGATATAGAAGGGGAAACAACAACTATTAATTTCCTTTTCTAACATTTTTATTTTAAATGAAAACGTAACATTGAGTCCACTCCGATAACCCATTTTTCTTGAGACCTCAGCATGTGATATTTTTGGAAAATAATTTATCGTTTGGTAATATCGCCGTTAAAAGTAGTTTGAAAGCCAAATATAGTTCGTTAAAAAGCGATTTTGTTAAAT
>JAJRQZ010000064.1 GCA_024279935.1 Bacteroidota bacterium | reverse complement strand
CTTCCGGAAAAAACGGTAACCTGGTCTGGGGCATAATGGTATCATTTTAAAATCACAGGTGCAAATGTAATAAAATTTGACATTGTGTTTTTGTTCAGTACGTTATGACTTTAAACCGGTGATACGGGTCAGTTGTTCTGACATTGGAACAAAGAAATGGATTAACACCATAACAGCAACCATCAGGGCACAGAAAGGAAAAAACCAAAGAACATCTTTAAAATAGTGCTTGATTCCAAATGAACAAACCAATATCCTGGAACAATGATTCGAGTACGCCATACCCCATACTTTTGATGGTATAGCCTTAGTTTGTCCCGCATGAGTTTCATGCGGGACAGCCCGGGATTATTTTTCCTATCTCTGCTTTGCCATCATCATTTTCAAACAACTCGAAACCAAAAGCCGCGGTTTTTTTGTTGTATGATGACTATCATTTCTTATCGGAAAACTTTCTCTCGTTAATATAAGCTGCTATTGCCAATATAAAGATAGCGGCAACACTATAATAAACGAAAGTTGGTATTGGCACCGAATCGCCTTTGGCATACGAATATAATCCCGAAAGATAGTAGTTTACCCCGAAGTATGTCATTAAGATTGAGAAAAACCCGACGACGGAGGCGAAGTTGAAGCTGAAACGGCCTCTTAATCCCGGTATCATCCGCATGTGGACGATAAATGAATAAACGAGCACGCTTATCAAGGCCCAAGTCTCCTTTGGGTCCCAGCCCCAGTAACGGCCCCAGCTTTCGTTGGCCCAAACGCCACCCAGGAAAGTACCAACTGTTAGCATATACAGCCCGGCAGTCATGGCCCGTTCGCTTATGGCTGTGAGCTCGCCAATATTATCATTCAGATGCGCGAGGTTTGTTTTGTTGCGGAAAACCATGATAATGAGATTTATAAACCCTAAGAGCATCGACAGGGCAATAAAACCATAACTAGCGGTGATAACCGAAACGTGGATAGTCAGCCAATACGATTTCAGGACCGGAACCAGGTTAGTGATTTCAGGATTCATCCAGCTAAGGTGTGCAACCATCAGGATAATAGAGGCCAGTATTGTTGTTGCAGAGAGCGTCATATCCGATTTTCTGGCAAACATCAATCCGGCGAGCATAGTTACCCATGCGATATAAATCATCGATTCATAGCCGTCGCTCCAGGGGGCATGATCCGAGATATACCAACGCATAGCCAGTCCGGCGGTTTGTGCCAGGAATCCTATTGCTATAAGTACCAAGAATACTTTAAGGACAGCGGCAACCCATTTTGAGGGCTTGAACAATGCGACGAACGAAAATATTATCATTATAAAACCTAGCAATCCGTAAAGGCTTCCCAAGCGGTTGAAAATGTCCATTTTATTATACCTGATCTCCAAAGCCACCTTGGTTTTCGACGGCATGATGTCGGCTCCGTATTTCTCTTGGTAATCTCCCATGCCCTTTACCAACTGATTGGCCAAAATCATGTTGCCTTCGGCTAAACTGTTTAAATAAGAAGGTATTACACTTGCTATGAAGTTGGAGTCGGCCGAAGGCAGCCCCTTGATTTTGTCGTTTGGCGCAAACCATGGCGAATGCGAATCGCGCGGGTCGGGAAGAATCTTCAGGAAGGATTGTGTAAATACCATATAAGCAACGTTCAGCCTTTCATCGGCGGCGATCAGCTCTTTCTCGAAAGTTCCCCTTTCCCCGGGTTTTTTGGCATAGGCGGCATTCACCTCCTTGCTAAGCTTATATGTCCCCTTGCTTAAATTGATAAAGTCGAGATATGTTGCTTTTTTAGCTGTTATGCCAAGAAGCTCTTTTACCTTATCGTGCTTTACTTTAATGATGGGTGCTTGTTGCCACTCCACGGGATTGGCCATCATACTGAGGATGACTTCATCGGAATTCATCCCGAAAAGGCGGCTTTTGCCCCCGGTTATCTTACGAAGATACTCGCTGCTGATCGTATTGAAAGGTGCCAGCCTGCCCTGTACCTGTATCAGGAGCTTGCTGAACTTTTCAGCCTGTTGCTTTTCTGCCCGGGGCAGGTTTTTCTCGTTGAACTCATGAGTGTGCTGGGCAATGGCCTGCGAACCGAACAAAGTGAAAGCAATTGCGACGATCGCCGTCATCCCTTTTCTCTTAAGTGTGTTTTTTGCTATCACTCTTCCCATAAAGGCAAATCGGGAGTTCTTGTTTAACAATGACAACACCATTCCCAAGGCCATCAATAAATAACCTATATAGGTTATTGTTGTTCCCCAATAGTCGTGACTGACCGAAAGGATAGTTCCAAGCTCATCCTGGTCGTAGGATGACTGATAGAATCTATATCCCCTGTGGTTCAGCACGTTGTTCATAAATATCCTTTTTTGTTCTTTGATGCCCATTTCGTCGTCGATGAGGACAACTTCACTGGCATACGATGAAGGGCTCATGGAGCCCGGATAACGATCCAATTGAAAATCAAGGCATTTTAGTGCAAATGGCAATTCGATTTCTTTGGATCCATAAGTTATATAAATGGTTTTCCCGTTGAGCTTAAAATCCGCAGGACTTCCTTGATAGCCTTTTCCTCCCTTAACGGGAATTTTAAGGGTCTCACCGCCCGAACTGGCTTCGACCATAATGGCATCCTTGAAATTTATATCTTTTCCGCTGTAATGCAGCAGGCGTATCTCCGCATTGGGATAAAAGTTTTTCACGACCATGCTTAAGCCCTGCATTTTGTAAAGGAAGCCCTGGGAAAAATTACTCCATTCGCCGGGCATCAAATTTCCCTCTGTGCCACCGGACATTGCCATGCTTGTTATGGTGTCGCCGGCATTTACCTGCATAAAACCATTGTTAAGCTTTATGTTTACTGCCCCGGCGACGAATTCATCGCCAAAGTTGATAACATAAGGCCCAACACGCTTATGCTCACCGTATTTGATGGTGTTGCTCTTGCGTCCGCTATTGTCGTACGATGTTACGAGCACTAGATATGGATCGCCTTCCCCGCTTGATTTTACAATCTTTTCCCTGGCATTCGGGATGAACTCCACCGATTTGAATTTATATTTCTCGCCGTCAACATCCATGCTCATATTGAAGTCGCCTTCGCTAAAGGCCGACATCAGCACTTTTTGTGACCTTGTTGTTTCCGTGTTGCCGCTAACTATTTTAACGTCAACATAGGTGTTGTCCGACAAAAAAGTTGATGACGTGGCTCCTTCCCTGATGTGCATGCTGCCTTCGTAGCTTATGAAGCGTGTAATCCCGGCTCCTATCAGAACAACTATAAATGATATGTGGAAAACAAAAAGCGTTATTTTCTTTTTGTTCCACATCTTAAAACGGATAATGTTGTTGACAAGGTTTGCCGCAAGGAGGATGAGCAATATATTGAACCATGTAGCATTATATACCAAGGCTTTAGCCCCCGAAGTGCCGAAGTCGTTCTCCACGAATGTCGCTACTGCCAGCGAACCGGCAAATAAAAGGATGAAGTATCCCATCGCCTGCATCGAGAAGAATAATTTAGTTAAAGTTTTCATGTATTATGATTTTGATTATTATCTATAAATATTTATAAAAGGGTTTGTTATTCTTTATATTCTATCTTAACGTCAAGGGCGCCAAGCCCGAACTTGATTATCGAGGCCATAGTGTTTTCAGTGTTTTCATAATTGTCGAGTTCTTTCATGATCTCGTTTTTTAACACTCCGTTCCCGACGCCGTGTATAAAAGTTACTTTGTGATATTCTGATTCAATGGCACTATTCAATGTTTTCTCAAAATAATCTTTCTGAACTTGAAGCATATCGCGACTTGACAATCCTGTGATATTGTCAACCAGCTCAGCAATATGTAAGTCCACGATTGCCTCACCCATGATGCTTTTGTGCTTTTCTATCAATGGTTTGGCTTTAACGGCCCCTGCCACTGACGCCTTTGATTTGAAGCCGTATTTTTTTTCGCTGTCAGTTCCCGTCACGACTTCCAATGTGGATTCGGGAGCGATGTTCACAAGCAGCGCCTTGCCTTGCAGAAGGCTGTTCGGCCTATAACTTCCTTCTTTAAAGAACCGATTGACTTTCAGGTCGATGGATGCATGTAAAGGGAAATATATCTTGTCGGGCAAATCCTTGTGGAATAAAAGCTGTATAAAGCCTTTGCACCAGTTGTCAAGCTCGTCGCGGCCAATGGTTTCCATAACTATTTTGGAGTCGGGCGGCACCGAGCCGAAATCAATTCCTTCCATTGATTTGTCCACTTCGAGAAATAAGCTGTATAAGATGTCGAGCGATGTGTTGTTGATCAGGACAACATCTAAATCCCCTGTCAACACCCATTGCTGCTCGTGCGGCTCGAAGGCAAGATAGACTCCTTTTTCTTCCCTGATGGTACCCCAAGGGTTTATTTCGCTAATGTTTGATGGTTCGGGCTCTTTTTCCTCTTTGTGCTTTTTGGCCGGAGGGTTTGGTATGTTCCTGGCTGCAAATAGGTCTTCGGTGGTTATGTTGTCCTCGAACCTGCGGTCAATAATGAGTTCCGATGCCAATACGGGAACCTCGAAACCATCGCTTGTTTCTATGGAGACAAGCTTGCTGTCGATCACTTTAACAACTTTCCCCCCTCCATTTTCATTTAAATAATTAACCCTGTCGCCAACTTTAAACTTCATCCTTACTGTTTTGGTCGAAAAGCAACATAGTGTCAAATAAATGTGCTGCTTTTAAAAATTAGTCAGCAAATTTACTGTTTATTTATTTAGGGGGGCTATTTTATATGCCGCATTGCTTGTAATTTATATGATTTTTAACACAAAAAAGCCCGCCTCGATTTTGAAGCAGGCTTTCCGTTGACATATATCAATTAAAAAATTTAAATAGATTCTGTTTCCACCACCTTGGCCAATAAATCGGCATAAGGGACAACCAGGAATTTCTTGCCCTCCAAATCAAATTCGTTTCCGGAAAACTTCTTGTAAAATACGATATCGCCAACAGAAACGGCAGGGTTTTCAATATTCCCGATCGCTGCTATCTTGGCAAATTGTGGTTTTTCTTTGGCCGTATCCGGGATAATTATTCCGGAAGCAGTCTTCTGTACCGAATTGTCTTCTGTTATGTCCAGTAAAACATTTTCGTTTAATGGTTGTAGCTCTTTCATGATCAATTATATATTTATTATTAACATTTATGTTATCCCAAGCAGCGAATTTATGCGTTTTTTGTCGAACCCAACAATAATTTCGCCGCCTATTTCTGTTTGTGGCACTCCTTGCTGACCGCTTCTTCTTACCATTTCCTCGGCGGCCTTCTGGTCTCTTGAAACATCAATGTCGGTATATTTAATCCCGTGCTGGTCGCAATGGCGTTTTATAGTTTTGCACCAGCTACAAGTCGGGGTGCTATAAACTTTTACCCGTTTTTGCTGCTTGTTTTCGATACTGCTTTGTGCCTTGAACAAGCTGCTTTCAATAAGCGATGTGTAAAATGTCTCGCTATTGCATCCTTTTTCGGCTTTCTTGAATTTGCCATCCTTGAATATCAAAAGGGATGGTACTGTGGTAATGCCATAATTTTTATGTATGTCCTTTACTTTGTTCACGTCGGCCACCATGATCCCGAAGTCAGTTTTTGCTTTCATCGCCTTTTGCAGGCTTTTGTAGCTGCAATCGCTTATTTCGGATCCTTTTTTGTATAAAAGCAAATAACTATTACTCTCGTTCGCGATTTTCGAGAGTAATTGTTCATGTGTATTTATTTCTAAAATTGCCATATTTAATGTTTTTCCATCCCAACTCAAACCATATACCAATTGTAAAATCACTGACATTTTATCCTTCGGGTGAAATGATGACATGCTTAATTAAGTTTGTTTGCTTAAAAATGGCACAAATCAGGATTGTTGCAAAATCAGCCATATTTAATGAATCAAGACAACTATAACTCAACTTCTTCGTTAGCGTATTTTTAAGGTCCTCACGGACAACAGTATGCAACAGCCTTAAATAATTGAAGCAGCTGGATTTAATAAATAAACGGAATTAGTTTTTTGCTGTATGCCTTATAGCTCTCATATTGGGAAAAGTGCTGCAAAAGTAGTTTTTCCTCAAACTCTATTTTTATCAATAAATCGACGACCAAAATAATGAGAACCCCTAAACGCCAATAACTGAACGATTCGGCAACAAGAGGGATTATGGCAACGACCTGGGCGGTGTACATAGGATGCCTGATCAATCTATAAGGGCCGGAAGTTACAAGGATGCCTCCGCTTTTTATCAAGGGTCTTATGTTGAAGTTGCCCGGCTTCATTATGTAGATCGAGAGTAAACCGAGGAAAATGCCGGCTGCTTCCATGAGGAAACCGCTAACGCTGTCGGCAATTACCGGGCCTGTTACCAAGATATACACCAGGCTGCCCAACTGTATCGCAGTCAGTATAGTAGGATAAATATGTTTTTTTTCAAGCATAAAAAAACCGGTTGCGGGAAAATTAATCTGTGCAAGTAGAGAGGAATCCTCAGACCGCATCCGGCAATGCAAAGATAGTGATTTTAATTTTTTTGCTGTATTTGTTTCCACAGGTTTTAATTATTTTATCAAAAACCGTAAATTTAGAAGCTTTCAATGTAAAAGTTGTAGGTCTGCTTAGTAACTTTGCCTTTTTATAATATCAGGAATATAAAATCTATTAAAATATGACTGGGGAAAAAGCAATGGTTGGCAATCGCGGAAGAGGTACAAAGTCGGATTGTTATGTTGAGCTGGAGTTAAAAGCTTCGGGCGGGATCCGGCTGGAACTTAAAAGCAAGGTGAAGAGCTTGTATGGCAAGGCTATTTCCAAACTGGCCCGTGAAATTATGTCCTTTTTTGAAGTCCGGGACGCTAATTTGCTGATCGAGGACTTCGGCGCCGTGGATTTTGTGTTGGCTGCACGTATCGAGGCTTGCGTAAAGAAGCTCATTAATACGGATAAGGAATTTCTCTTGCCGCGGCTTGACACGAATGCCGGAAGCACTGAACGTTCGGCATTTAGGTTTTCCCGTCTTTATCTCCCTGGAAACAGCCCCAAGCTGATGTTGAATGCCGGCCTGCATAAACCCAACGGCTTGATCCTGGACCTTGAAGATGCGGTTGCGCCGGAAAAAAAGCATGAAGCCCGGTTTGTCGTACGCAACGCATTGAGGAACCTTGATTTTTATGGAGCCGAGCGCATGGTCAGGATAAACCAGGGGGAGATGGGCATTGAGGATCTTGAATATATCGTTTCGCAAAACGCAAACCTGATATTAATTCCGAAAAGCGAATCGGCCGATGATGTTCTAGCCGTTGACGAAGCTGTCCGGAAATTGAAAGCCAAAAACAATTCTTCGCAGGATATATGGCTGATGCCGATCATTGAAAGTGCTAAAGGTGTGATAAATGCCTATAAAATAGCGGCAGCCTCCAAAAATATAAGCTCTGTAGCTATAGGGCTGGAGGATTATACCGCCGACCTTGGGACTCAGCGCACTTCTGAAGGAAACGAATCGTTTTTTGCTAGGAGCATGGTCGTAAACGCTGCAAGGGCGGCCGGGGTACAGCCTATCGATTCTGTTTTCTCCGATGTGTCGGATATGGAAGCGCTGGCTCGGAATGTTAGAAAATCGAAACGCCTGGGCTTCGACGGCATGGGTTGTATCCACCCCCGTCAGATTAAGGTGATACACGAGAACTTTGCCCCCTCGGCAATGGAAATCGAAAAGGCAAAGCGGATTTTCCTGGCATTTAAGGAGGCCAGGGCCAATGGGCTTGGCGTGGTTTCCTTGGGGACGAAGATGATCGATGCCCCGGTGGTGAAAAGAGCGGTAAATGCAATTACCGTTGCCGTAAACATAGGGGTGCTGGATAAAGATTGGGAGATGCAGGCCGAATCGCAAGTATAAATTACTGAAAATAAAAAGCAATGACGAAATACGATAAACTTGTTACTAACGCAGCCGGAAGGGTAGTCCCGACAATTATTAACGGAGAAGAACATATACCTTTTATGGGTGTGGGAAAATATAAGCCCGGCGGAAGAAAATACGGCCCGAAAATCGCTAGTTGCGCCGATTATCCGGAAGATGGCAACAAAGTTGTCCCGGGATTGAAGGAGGCCCTTGTAAGAAGTGGCCTGAAAGATGGGATGACGATTTCGACCCATCATCACTTCCGTAACGGGGATTTAATGGCCAATCAAGTGTTCGATATCGCCAAAGAATTGGGAATTAAAGATTTACGATGGTTTCCATCGGCTTCTTTCCCTTGTCAGGAACATCTGGTACAGTATCTTGAGGATGGTACTATAAACAGGATAGAGGGAAGTATGAACGGCCCTCTTGGCAGGTTCGCCTCTCTCGGGAAAATGAAAGGTGTTGGCGTTTTGCGCTCTCACGGAGGACGTTACCAGGCTATACAAGATGGTGAGGTTAAAATTGATATTGCCGTAATTGCCGCTCCTACCGCCGATGCTTTCGGAAATGCAAACGGAGTTAACGGCAGTGCCGCCTGTGGTTTGCTGGGGTTTGCCTTGGGCGATTCGCAATATGCTGATAAAGTTATTGTTGTAACCTACAACCTTGTGCCTTTTCCTGCTATTCCCTGGCAGATACATGGAAATTATGTCGATTATGTGGTTGAAGTTGATAAGGTGGGATTGCCCGAAAAAATCATTTCGGGCACGACACAAATAACAAAAAGCCCCGACAGGCTTCTGATTGCCGAGATTACAGCCGGGTTTTGCGAGAAAGCAGGTTTGATTTATGATGGTTTCTCATATCAGGCCGGAGCCGGCGGAACAGCGCTTTCAATAGGGAATTACTTTGGCGACATCCTTAGAAAAAACAATTGGAAAGCCGCGTTTATCCGTGCCGGGAGCAATAAATATCCGGTCGAGATGCTCGAAGAAGGTATTGTATCCTATATACTCGATGGCCAAACATTTGATTTGGAAGGTGTCAGGAGTATGCGCGAGAACTCGAACCATGTTGCTACATCACCTTTCACTTCATACAACTACCACGGGAAGGGTAATTTCGCATCCTTGATCGATATTGTTGTCCTTGGTGCTACTGAAGTTGATGTTAACTTCAACGCCAATGTGGTTTCCCATTCCGACGGTTATTTGCTGCATGGCATAGGTGGATGGCAAAATACTTTATTCGGAAAAACAACCATAATGCCAATTCCCTTGTTCAGGGATAGGATTCCCGTTATAAGGGACGAGGTAACAACTCTTTGCGCCCCCGGTGAAATGATCGACGTAATTGTTACCGAAAGAGGAATTGCAATAAATCCGTTGAGGACCGATCTGATAGAAAAGACCAAAAGTTCAGGATTGCCGATAAAAACTATTCAAGAGCTCAAGGCCGAGGCCGAGGCGATATGCGGAATACCTGAAAAACCCGACCTGGGCGACGAGATAATAGCCGTGGTCAAATGGGTTGACGGCACTGTGATCGACTCCGTCAGGAGAGTCATAAAATAGGAAATGAAGGAAAGCACAGAAACTGCAGGGAACGAAAAATCACTTAAGATAGATTGGACGCGATTGTTTTCTGTAAAATCTCTATCGTTATCGGCTTGGTGATGAAATCATTTGCTCCAAGCTCGTAACTTGTTTCTTCCTCGCCTGAGAGCATATAGGCAGTCTGCACGACTATCGGGATATCTTTATTAGTCTTTCTGATGTGTTTCAAGACCTCGAAGCCGTCAAAATCCGGGAGGTTCAAATCAAGAAAAACCAAATCGATATTGCGCGACGAATCGAAAACATCAACTGCGGTTTGCCCGTTCTCAACAAGAATAAGCTTGGCGTTCGTTGCTTTCAATGCGGCTTTGTAAAATCTACTGCTAGTGTCAATATCCTCTACTATCAGGATTACTTTATTTGTAAAATCGAATTCTGATCCCATTCTTTTTGATTTTGGTTTTGTACTGTAATGATAATGCAATATTAGTAATTTTTGTATGTAAATGGAAATGAAATAATATCTCTTTCAACAATGTCTTGTTAATTCAGATAAAATTCGTAATTTCCCGAATTCATTGATAACAAGATGGATGAGTTATAGTAATTCATAAAAAATTAAAACTTAGGCTTTTGGGGGATTTAATATTTGCGCTCGGTTTAAAAAAAGAAACGTCATCAATGCTCGATGCAATAGCGAAAATCAACAATGCCATAGTAATAATGTTTGAAAAGCTTGATGAATTCCTGCTTGCTTTTGAAGATAAGGACCCGAAAATCGTACTGGCAGATATTGATCCCATACTCATAAATGATGATTTGTTTAAAAGTCAAGGGTTCTCAGGTGTGGGAATGCCTGACTGCAGCATGCTTTTGATAAAACATCCCTATACTACTAACGATGATATTATCAAAGTGCTAAAACTCGGATTCTATAATTTTCTCGATGAGCCCTTTACTGATTTGATACTTTCCGAGCACATAAGACTGCGCTTGGGCAGGGATAAAAAAAATGACAGCTTGAAATCCGGGAAGTTGGGCCATGACCTGATAAGGTCGATATTCAGCAATAACCTGCTTGCAAGCGAAAAAGATGTTTTAAAGATAGTTGCCGCTGTTGAGCAGAGTAATTCATCGGTGGTCATCACTGATGTCAAGGGCGATATTGAATATGTGAATCCTTTTTTCAAGAAGCTGACCGGATATGACCTTGAAGAAGTTGTCGGCAAAAACCCCAGGGTGCTTAAATCGGGCCATACCACCAAAAGCGAATATGAGGCTTTGTGGAAGACAATTTCCTCAGGTAGAAACTGGAAGGGCAAGTTCCTGAACAAGAAAAAAAACGGGGATGAATATTGGGAATCGGCAGTGATTGCCCCCGTAAAGGATATTAATGGGGCTATAATAAATTACATAGGCATAAAGCAGGACATTACCTTACAGGTGTTGGCGGAAAAACGCCTTAAGCTAAGTGAGAAAAGATATAAAAGCCTTATTCATGACAGCGAGACCATAATGATCGTTTTCGACCCGCTAAACGGAGATATCGTTGACGTAAACAAGGCGGCTTGTGATTTTTACGGATATACGAGAACTGAATTCATGAACCTGTGCATGTTCGATTTCAATATTCTTTCCCGCGGGGAAGTAAAGAAGATATTGCAATCGAACCTGGAGAACAAGAAACATAAATTTATTTTCAAGCATATATTAAAGAGCGGTGAAATTAAAGATGTGGAAGTAAATACCACCACGATCAACTGGCAGGCAAGGGATGTGAGCTTTTCGATAATTTACGATATAACCGATAAGATAAAGGCTGATAACGACCTAAACCTTGCGCTGGGCAAAGCGAAGGAGAGCGACAGGCTGAAGTCTGCCTTTCTGGCGAATATGAGCCATGAGATACGCACGCCGATGAACGCGATACTCGGTTTTGCGCAATTGCTAAACAACAAGGACTTGTCGTTCGATGAGATGATGGCCTATATAAGGGTGATAAATAATTCCGGAAACCAGCTTTTGACCATCATCGACGATATAATCAATGTCTCCAGGATCGAAGCTGGAATAATTGACATAAATATTTCTGAGTTTAAGGTAAATACCGCTATAAGATATATTTACGAATCATTTATCTATAAAACCACCCAGAAAAAAATCGAGTTTAAATACTCCCTCGGCCTGGCCGATGATAAATCGGGCGTTATGGGCGACAAGGGCAAATTCATCCAGATTGTTTCCAACCTGATAAACAATGCCATAAAATTCACCCCTGAGGGCGGAACTATAAAAATGGGTTATATAATTGATGATGGGATATATAAGTTCTATGTTCACGATACGGGAATCGGAATAGATAAAAAAGACCAAAAGCTAATATTTAACAGGTTCAGGCAAGTTGAACATAAGGGCAAGGTTTATGGCGGCACCGGCATCGGATTGAGTATAGTAAGCGCATTTGTTGTTAAGATGGGAGGGAAAATATGGTTGTCGTCGAGACCTGGGAAAGGAAGCAGCTTTTATTTTACCATTCCGTTCAAAACCGCCTTTATTAAACGTGAAGAGCAAGTGCCCAGCAGGGGGAAGTACGAAATATTAAAAGGTAAAACGATTTTGGTTGCGGAAGATGAGGACTTGAATTTCAGGCTTTTACAAGAAATACTTATCCCCCATGGAGTTGATGTAGTACTGGCCATAGATGGAAAAGAGGCTGTTGAGGCTGTAAGAAGCAATAAAATAATAGACCTTGTCTTGATGGATATTAAAATGCCCGTCTTAGATGGATATGAAGCCACGAAGATAATAAAAGGCTTTAATGATAAGATCCCCATAATAGCCGAGACAGCCTATGCGCTGTCAACAGATAGGGCAAAAGCAATTGCCGCCGGATGCGACGACTATATAGCTAAGCCGATTATGCCTGATGTGTTGTTGAATCTGTTGGCCAAACATTTTGAGTCGAGTGAAGGAGCTTAAATTTTTTTGGATATTTTATATCACGGTAATAATTGTCTGGACTGTTTTTATGAGTCTTGTGTTCGTGTATTATTATTATCAGGCACGAGGGCTGAAGAATGATAAAATAGAACATCAGGCGAATATTGAATATCAGAAAGAGATACAGATCCGCAACTGGATAAACAGTCTTGGGGGAGTGTATGCCGTAGTAGATGACAGCCTTATGCCTGCCTTAATGATGGATACGGTGGCGGATTCGATAATTATTTCGGGCAAAGGTGTTAAATATACAAGGTTTAGTCCGGATTATGCGATAAGGAGCATGTCAGGGTTCAGTGATAGTACCTCTTTAAACAAGGTCAGGCTGGTTTCCGAGGATTATAAAACCAAATATCACAAACCTGATGAATGGGAAAAAAAGGCATTGCAAGCATTAAAATCCGGCGAGAAGGAAATAAAGGATTTTATTTTCAAGGACGGGATTCAACTTTATCGCTTTATGAAGCCCATGGTGTTGAAAACTGATTGTAGGAGATGCCACCTAAGCGACAAATATCATATCGGTGATATCAGGGGAGGCATGTCCATCATGATATCCCTTAAGGAAATCAATCAGCAGTTTTATAGTAAAGTAAAACTGTATTTGTTTACTTTCATTATTATTTGGCTTATCGGAATAATACTATTTACATATACTTACAATAAAATCCGCCAAAGGGAGAGGGAAAGGGATGCGGCCATTAACGACCTCAATATTTTTAAGGACGAGCTGGAGGCAATTGTGGAGGAAAGGACAAAGGAGATTATTAAGAGCAGGGAAAAACTCGAGAAAGGTGAAATAAGATACCGACATATCGTTGAACATAGCACGAACTTGTTTTATTCCCATACGGCAGACCATGTTCTGACTTATGTAAGCCCCCAGACCGACAAGTTTTTCGATTGTACGCAGAAGGAGGCTTTGCGCAATTGGACAGAGTTTGTTTCCGACAACCCAGTCAACAAGCTGGGCTTTGAAAAAACCCAAGAGGCTATTTCCACAGGAATTGCGCAACCACCTTATGAGTTGGAGCTCAAGACCCTGAAGGGAAGGAAGCTATGGGTTGAAGTCCATGAAGCGCCGGTAGTTGTGAACGGCAAAACAGAGGCCATAGTAGGGGCCCTCGTGGATATTACGGAGTGGAAGCTTGCCTCGGACGAGCTGAAACTGAGCGAATCAAAGTTTAGACAACTGTTTACAAGTGCCCCCGACGGGGTTTGCTTATTGGACAAAGATGGCTTCATTGTCGATTGCAATTATGCTTATGCTTCACTTTTGGGGTGTTCCACGGGGGAAATTAAGGGGACGCACATCACGGATTCGCTGGCAGATGAATTTAAAGCTTTGTTCAAGACCAAGTTTCCGAAACTGGCTCAAGATGGTGAATTGCTCCTCAATGAAGTGCATTTGGTAAACAAATCCGGAGATTTAATAAAAGTCCGTAGGAATATTAAGGCCTTATATGACTCAGAAAACAACTTTAGTGGTGTTATAGTTCACACTCAGGATATTACGGAACTTTTAAAGCGTAGGAACGTGATAATCGAAAGTGAGAGGATGCTTGCCCAAACCCAGGAAATGGGTGGCATTGGCAGTTTTAAATTTGACTTGCAAAACCAAAAGTGGGTGGGGTCGCAAGGGCTTTTTAAGATTTTCGAAGTTGATGAAGCTTATTTTGGTTCCTATGATAAATGGTTTGAAATTGTTCACCCGGATGATAAAGAATGGGTGGTCGGGAAGTTTAAGGAATCCATTTTGCCTAACAGCTTAAAATATGATCTCAACCATAGAATTATTACATATAGAACAAAGCAAACAAAATGGGTGCGCTCCATAGGGGAGATCCTTGTAGATGGACAAGGAAATAAAACCTTTATTGTAGGTTTCGTGCAAGATATTACCGAGAAGTATCTTTCCGATCTTAAGCTTATGGAGCGCGAAGCCCATTTGAGGGCGATATTCGATGCGGCCACAGAGGTTTCATTTATCACTACAACAATGGTAGGACGCGATTCCAGAATACTTAGTGTTAGCAAGGGGACGCTGAAAATGCTGGGATATGCCGAGGAGGAGCTTGTGGGCAAGCCCGTTAGCTTAATTCATACCGAAGAAGACATCAAGGATTTTGAAAAGAACCTTAAAAAGATGCAGAACGGTGAACCGGGGTTCGTTGGCGAAACAAAAATGAAAAAAAAATCAGGTGAATACATAAATGTTTTCCATAAGGCGTTTCCGCTCAAATTCGAAGATGGCGTATTGGTGCGCGGTTTGGCCGTTACCATTGACCTTAGCAAGGTCAAGAAGGTACAACAAGACCTGAAAAAAAGGGAGGGGCAGCTTACGACCCTTATCAACTCAACCCCTGACCTGATCTATTTCAAGGATGGTAGCGGAAAATGGATACTGGCAAATAACACTACCTTAAAATTACTTGGCTTAAGCGAAAAGGACTGTATAGGAAAAACAAATGAGCAACTTGCCGAGTTAAGCAGTTTTCATAAGGAATTCCTCCTTGATGAAGCCGAGCACGATATGGATGTTTGGGATAGCGGCCAATCGAAGCGGATCAATAGAACAATTCCTGTGCCGGGGGAAAAGGATAAAATCTTCGACATGATAAGGATACCTTTGTTCGAGGATGATGATTCCCGGAACGGCATATTAGTCTTCGGAAGGGATATCAGCGACCGTAAAGAACTTGAGAATAGGTTAATCAACGCCAAAAAACTTGAGGCCGTTGGCTTTATGGCAAGCAGGTTGGCACATGAATTTAAAAATATCCTTCAAAGTATTACAGGGTTCTCGCATTTTGCACAAGAGGGCTTGGAAGAAGACGACAGGCGGTTTGAGGATATTCAGCAAATAGTTAAAGCTGCCGAAAAGGCAGATTCAATAGTTAAGAACTTGCTGAACTCGGCTAAAACATTCGACATTAGCCTGCTAAGGCACGATGTCAGGAAAATCATATTGAACTTTTTAAGCAGTGTGAGCAACTCGCTGGGCGAGAATGTCGAGATCAGTTTTGTTGATGATGATCAGTCGGCCTGGACGGCGCATTGCGATCTTGTCCATATTGAATTAGTTCTGCTGAACGTAACTCTCAATGCTGTCGATGCCATGCCGGATGGCGGTTTGATAAAGATCTGCTTGCAAAGAACAAAACTTGATAATGAACTAATGAAAATTTACGATTGGCTGGAAACGGATAATTTCCTTGTCATCAATATTCAAGATAATGGTTCAGGAATGGACGAGGATGTTAAAAATAATTTGTTCGAGCCGTTTTATACCACAAAACTGCCCGGGAAGGGAACGGGCTTGGGGCTTTCATCTTCTTTTGACATCATAAAAGCTCATGGTGGGTTTATCGATGTCAGCAGTGAGCCGGGCCGGGGTTCTGAATTTTTTATTCATCTGCCTCTTGTGGAATAGAACTTTTTTCCTAAATTTGGAAAAATTCTAAAATAAAGCAATTGGGAATTATGGCTAAGATACTTGTTATTGATGATGACGAACAAATCAGATATCTTTTTAAGCGAAAACTCGAGAGCAAAGGTCACCTGGTTCTGTTGGAGGATGACGGCGAGCCTGGCCTGGCATCTTTTAAGGAGAACAAACCGGATTTGATACTTCTTGACATTATAATGCCGCGAAAGGAAGGCTTGGAAGTGCTGCGTGAGATAATCGATCTGGACCCAAAAGCGAAAGTTATCGCGATTTCGGCAGGAGGCAGGGGCAGGGCCAGTGATTATCTTGATTATGCCTGGAGGTTCGGGGCCAAGAAAGTTCTTGAGAAACCAGTTGATCTGGATTCACTCGCAACAATTGTCGATGAAGTCTTAAATAGCTAAACCAATCAGTGAAACTAAATATTTTGTTGTCTTTTATCTATCGGTGACGAAACAAAAACATTGTGGACTTTATGTATCTTTTTCTTTTTTATAGTGTTGTTGCTGTTTTATTTTTGATAATTGTTGTGCAGTCCGTAGCGTTGCGCAGGCTGTTTCTTCACAGAAAAAAATCAGTGGACTCAGTACATCTGACCTTGTTCCAAAAATCCTTCGAGCCTGTTTTGCTTATTAAAAACGAACGTTTCGTGGATATTAACCAATCGGCGCTTAAATATCTCGGGTATAAATCGAAAAGGGATCTCCTAAATATCCATCCCTCGGAAATATCGCCCGAATTTCAATCGGACGGGCAAAGCTCGAAGGAAAAGGCCGATAAGATAATGAAGATTGCCGAAAAAAACGGATATCACCGATTTTATTGGGAGCACAAGAATAAAAATGGGGAATTGCTCTACGTTGACGTTTCATTGACTTTGGTTGAAATAAAGGGGGAAAAGCATTTTTATACGACATGGCGCGATTTAAAAGAAAAGAAACAAGCCGAAATGGAACTGATGCTGGCAAAACAAAAAGCGGAGGAGAGCGACCGTTTGAAATCTGCTTTCCTGGAGAGCATCTCCCATGAGATTAGGACCCCAATGAATGCTATTATAGGATTTTCGCAATTGCTGAACTATAAGGAAAATACAGAAGAGGACAGGGCAGAATTCATTAATTATATCAATAAATCAGGAAATTCATTGCTTCTTATCATCGATAATATCCTGGATGTTTCAACTCTTAGGTCCGGTGTTCTTGAAGTAAGGCAAACAGAACTCAACCTAAACCGCTTGTTCGACGAGCTTTGGGAATATTTTAATTTTGAGACCTCGGTTAAGACGGTATGTCTAGAAGTGGATAATAGGCTAAGGGATAGCGAGATGAATATTGTTGTTGATGGTTCGAGGCTGCGAAAGACAATGTTTCAGCTTTTAAACAATGCTACCAAGTTTACGGAAAGGGGCACTGTTAAGCTTGGTTGCGACAAAAAAGGGGATATGCTCGAATTTTTTGTTAAAGATACAGGTGTTGGAATTAACAAAAAAGAAATCGAATATGTGTTCGATGTTTTCAGGAAGGGAAACCCCAGGGGCGAAAAACTTTACGGCGGTACCGGTTTGGGACTAAGCATCGCCAAGGCCAGCGTTGAGAGCATGGGCGGCGAAATATGGCTCGAATCGGAAGCCGGAAAAGGAACGTCCGTATTCTTTACTATCCCTTTACAAGTCGTCAAAGTAAAATAAAACCGTTATTTCTCAATAGCGGGAACAAACTGATAAACCCCCAGGTCAGGAAGAGGCAGCCTTGAAATACCGTCTAGGTCGAACTGTACGCCATTGGCGATGTTTGGGTCGCCCGTGCCTATTGCAGGCGACAGGGTGTCGAGGTGAAAATCATGCTCGCTCGCATTTACGAACAAAGGGTCTTCATTTCTTATAATTGCGTTGTAAATAGTGTTGTCCGAGGTATTCATTCTCGTTTTCAACAAACAATGGTCCAAAAAGTATGACGAATCAGCATCACCACTCATGTCTGTTTGAAACTCTTCGTTGTTATAGCCGTAAATTATACTGTTTCCTATATTGAAGTTGAAGGGTATGGCTATGACGTTGTCAAGCGTATCTAGGATATAGTTGTTCAAAAACAGGGAAGGTGTGTTCCTGACGGAATAATTCCAAAAATTAACAAGGGTGGCATGCCTGAAATCATAATTGCCTCCCGAAGTCAGCGCCAGGCAGTAGCCTCCGCAGTTTGCCAATAGCGTATTTGTAGAGGTGATGTTGTAAAGCCTTGAGAACAAGCCTATTCCGCTCATATTTCGGATAATGACATTATGCAGGAGGAGCTGGTTGTCGGCTGCCCTCAAAAACGATTCGGCCTGAATGCCGATAAAGGCGTTTTCTATGACGGCATTTCGGATTTCATGGTCTTCGCCAGGCATGGCTTCCATTAGCCATATCCTGTCCCATTGTCCCGGGATTTCAGCATATTCCAGTTCCAGTCTGTCCCCCCTGAAATAAACTTTCTTTTCAGGGCTGCCATAAACTTTTAGCAGCCCGTCGGCATAAGCCCATAAGCCCGAAGCCTCGTGGAAATAGACCTTTGTGCCTTCGTCAATGACCAGTTTCCCATACGAATTTATCACGGCATAGCCGTAAACAACATAAGGTTTTTCGGCAGTCCAATGGACGGTTTCCAGACTGTCGGCAACAATTTTATATGGCGGGAACCCTGTATTATAGGTGTCGGCAAGAATATAATTGGCATCCTGCCCCCAGGCAACCAGCTTGACCTCTTGTTCGTTGCCGTTTGTTAAAAACCTCAATTTGTCTTCTACGACGAAGGGCGAAGAAGCGTCCCTTGGGTTTATAGTAACCTTGGCAAACAAAAATAAACTGTCGTTGCCTTCAATCTCAATGTCAGTAAACCCACTTCCTGATTCACCGTCAAGATTTACCCTAAAGGCCGATGAGCTGCCCCCTTCAAGCTGAATATCCGATATTTTAACCTTGCTGTTCGATTTGTTATATACCATCAAACGATGCGTGGCAGAGCCCAGGCTTGTAAATACAGTATCGAAAATAATCGAATCGTTAGAGAATTCAAGTTTTAATGAGCTGTCGGTGCTAATAATATCCTTCTTCCGGCATGAGAATCCCAAACCGATTAATATGGCAAAAACAAAATATAAAACTCTTTTGTGCATAGCTTAAAATGAGGGGCAAATATAATAATCATAAGCAATACGGGGATACAATGTTTTTATTGTATTTTTGAAAAACAAAAAATTGAATGATGAAGCATGGTATTTTTATTTCCTTGTTAATTTTTCTTGCTGTCTCAAATAGCTTAAGTGCCCAGTATCAAAACACAAGTGGGAAAAGGGATGACAAAAGCATTGTTAAGAAACCAGCCCCGCGGCCTGGCAGGTGGTTTGTGGGCGGAATGATCGGAGGTGGGTTTTCAGCATATAATTCCTATGTTGAGATTTCTCCGATCATAGGTTATCATCTTACCCCTGCCCTGGATGTAGGGACTCGGATAACGTATATTTATCAGGGATATACTGATCCTTACGGAGCAAAGCACAACAATAATATCTACGGTATGGGCATTTTTAGCAGATATCGTTTTTTGAGATACCTTATGGTACATATAGAGTATAGCGGCTTAAGTACTAAATGGTTTGACGGCACCCGTTATTTTGTTAACAGCTTATATGTCGGAGGTGGATTGTATCAGAGTGTCGGAGGGGCGGGTTTTGCTACGGTTACTATACTTTACGATGTATTCGAGGATGAGCATTCACCATACATCAACCCCATTGTGAGAGTTGGGTTTGGCGTGGGGTTTTAAAAAAATAAACATAAAAAAACGGGCTTCCATAACTCGACGCCCGTTTTTTTTGTGCTTTTGCGATAGTTATCCGCTGTTTTTCAGGTCTTAAATGTTTTTAAGGATATCAAGCGTGAGCAACCAGAATTTCCGTACCGATTTTATTTCGATTTTCTCGTCGGGGGAATGTGCCCCGCGGATAGTAGGCCCGAAGGACGTCATATCCATTTTTGGGTATTTATGTCCTATCAGACCGCATTCAAGACCAGCGTGGATTGCTAAAACTTCCGGCTTGTTGCCAAACAAGCGTTCGTAAGCCTCGGCAGTCTGGGCGACTATTCTTGAATCCGGATTTGGCTTCCATCCCGGGTAACCATCGCTTTGCCCGACTTTGCCCCCGGCCAGTTTGAAAACCGATTCCACCATATTGCAGATGTCGTTTTTTGCGGATTCTATTGATGATCTTTGGGAAGTGGTAATCAGAATTTCATCTTCCAGGAATTTTATGGAGGCAAGGTTAGTCGATGTCTCAACAAAATCATCTATATCCTGCGACATGGCAATCACTCCATGCGGACAAGCATAAACGGCATTCAAGAATTCCCTTGCCGATTCATCATCGATTACGAAGGCGGCTTCTTCTGTTTCCGAAATGCTGACTGTGAGATTTGGTTCGCTTATGTGAAACTCACTTTTGATATCATTCTCGAAATCAACAAGCTTATGTTTTAGCAATTCGGTTTTTTCCCTGGGAACCATGATAATGGCATAGGCTTCGCGGGCAATTGCATTTCTCAGGTTGCCACCCTTGAAATCGTTTATTTGAATTTCAAGTTCATCAAGGTTTTCCCATAAGAACCTGTTCAATATTTTATTTGCGTTTCCTCTGTTTTTATTGATGTCGTCGCCGCTATGCCCACCTTTGAGGCCAGCCACATTTATTTTTAATGTTGAAAAGCCTTCTGTGACGCCAACTTTGTCGAAAGGCAGCCAAGCCTGGGAATCCTTGCCGCCGGCGCAACCGATAAAAATCTGCCCGTCGTCTTCGCTGTCAAGGTTGAGAAGGATATTGCCCCTTAGAAAACCCGGCTGCAAACCAAAGGCGCCGGTTAAGCCTGTTTCCTCATCAATGGTAAACAAACACTCGATGGGGCCGTGTTGGATGTCGTCTGAGGCCAAAATCGCAAGCTGGGCGGCAACGCCGATTCCATCATCAGCCCCTAAGGTTGTTCCGTTTGCGGTTACCCAACCGCCATCGACGAAGGCATCGATGGGGTCGTTTTCGAAATCATGCGATTTGTCGCTGTTTTTTTCACAGACCATATCAATATGGCTTTGCATCACAACCCATGGGCGATCTTCCATCCCCTGGCTGGCGTTTTTTCTTATCAGGACGTTGCCAACATCATCCTGAAGAGTTTCCAGCTTGTGTTCTTTGCCGAAATCCAATAGGTAATTGACAATTTTCCCCTCCTTTTTCGAGGGCCTTGGTATTTGGAG
Organism: Bacteroidota bacterium; assembly: GCA_024279935.1. Taxonomy (GTDB): domain Bacteria; phylum Bacteroidota; class Bacteroidia; order Bacteroidales; family F082; genus BM524. The sequence goes on along the minus strand of JAJRQZ010000064.1, from coordinate 16,110 downwards.
TATCTCATTAAAATATTTCCAGACTATTTCTGGTTCCAGACTTGATATATCCTTGCTCATACTGATTTATTTTAAATGTGCAAAGGTAAATAATTGTACTTTTGCAAGCGTTAATTAATAATAAAATATATATATGAAAGCATGCGCGCGTCACATATTGGTTGCAACTGAAGAGAAGTGCAACGAACTTAAAAATGAAATTATTGCAGGAGCTGACTTTGCTGACATTGCCCGTAAATATTCAAGTTGTCCTTCAAGTAGGCAAGGAGGCGATTTAGGGGAGTTTGGTCCCGGCGTGATGGTTCCCGAGTTCGACAAGGTAGTCTTTAGTGCTCCCTTGAACGAAGTTCAGGGGCCGGTAAAGACTCAGTTTGGCTTTCACTTACTGGAAGTTACAAGCAGGGCTTGAGAAAACCTTATTGCAAATTTATTGAAAACCCCGTTTAGGGGTTTTTATTTGGGCTTCGCGTTCTTCCTTTCTTGTTTGCGGGGATTGTCCCATGGCCGCATTTCCTCTGCGTCCGACCAGGCCTTTGCCCAAGCCGGCAGTGGCTGTATATCAATGTCCAATCCCATTTCTTTAATAACATCATTGATGTTCACTATTCCGGTTTTGGAAGTGACTACGGTTCGTACTAATGCAGATGAATGTATTTTGCCCTTGCGGATAATCTCCTGATGGAAATAAAACCAACGCTTGTCGAAGCCTGCAACCCTGGTATGGAGCTCGAATTTGTCGAACAGGTGCAAACGATGCCTATATCTTATACTGGCCCCGGCAACTGCGAAACCCCATCCTTTCTTCTTTGCAAGATTGAGCAGTCCGTTGCGGGCGGCAATCTCAAATCGTCCAAAATCCATTAAGGTCAAATGCCTTCCGTTGTTAAGTTCCTTGAAAATATCAATGTCGCCGGGCCAGACGCGTAATTTTAATACGCTCTTGTCCGTTATTTCCATCTTGGGTCTTTTTCTTGCTATGGCAAGAAGTTTTATCATTCGGAAATATGGATACATTATTTGATGTTTTTGAGCTTCTCAATAGTTTCCTGTGGGTTTTCGGAAGAAAAAACCGTATTGCCGGCAACTAATATATCGGCTCCGGCGGAAATTAGTTTGCTGCTGTTTTCAAGATTTACCCCACCATCGATCTCGATCAGCGTATTTGCGTTTTTTTTGATTATCAGTTCCTTAAGCCTGCTGATCTTCGAGTAGGTGTTCTCAATGAAGGATTGTCCTCCGTGTCCAGGGTTGACCGACATCAACAAAACCATATCAATCTCATTGATAGTGTCTTCCAATGTCATAACGTTGGTGTGCGGGTTTAATACGACGCCGGCTTGCATGCTTAGGTTTTTAATCGCGTTGATGCTGCGGTGCAAATGGGGGGAGGCCTCGTAGTGAATGCTTAATATATCGGCTCCGGCCTTTTTGAATTTCTCGAAATACCTCTCGGGCTCCACTATCATAAGATGGACGTCCAAGGGCTTTTTCGCAAATTTATCAATATAATTTATAACAGGAAAGCCAAACGAGATATTTGGGACGAAAACACCGTCCATGATGTCCAGGTGAAACCAGTCGGCGCGGCTTCGGTTTATCATTTCTATGTCGGTTTGCAGGTTTCCAAAATCAGCCGACAACATTGATGGTGCTATTAAATGACTCATGAAACTATTTTTATGCAAATATATGTATTTGTACAATGCTTTATTAGACAGAGCTTGAGAAATTCCTAAAAAAAAAGTCCGCTTTTGGCGGACGTTTTTTGTTATTTAACCTAAATATGATTTAAGTATTTTGCTTCGGGAGGTATGTTTCAGCCGCCTGATAGCTTTTTCTTTTATCTGGCGGACGCGCTCGCGGGTGAGGTCGAACTTTTCCCCAATTTCCTCAAGTGTCATCGGGTGTTTCGCGCCCAGGCCGAAATAATATTTGATAACTTCTGCTTCGCGCTGGGTGAGTGTTGAGATAGCCCTGTCGATTTCCTTTCTCAACGATTCATAGAGCAGATTAGTTTCGGGTGTTGGGGCATCTGCGCTTTTCAAGACATCGTACATATTATTGTCTTCGTCTTGTATTAAAGGGGCATCCATGGAAACATGGCGGCCTGCGTTTTTCATCGATTCCTTGACCTCGGTTATGGTCATGTCCAGCTCGGCTGCGATTTCCTTGATGTTAGGCTCCCTTTCGTGCAATTGCTCCAGACGTGCCGTGGCTTTGTTGATCTTGTTTATCGACCCGATCTTGTTCAAAGGAAGGCGGACGATTCTTGACTGCTCGGCAAGGGCCTGGAGAATCGACTGGCGAATCCACCAAACGGCATAGGATATAAATTTGAAACCGCGGGTTTCGTCGAAGCGTTGTGCTGCTTTGATTAGCCCTAAGTTTCCTTCGTTGATAAGGTCCGGGAGGCTCAATCCCTGATTTTGATATTGTTTTGAAACAGATACCACAAAGCGGAGGTTGGCTTTGGTAAGTTTTTCCAATGCAATTCTGTCGCCCTGTCTTATCCTTCTGGCTAACTCAACTTCTTCCTCGGCTGTGATTAGTTCAACCTTGCCTATTTCTTGAAGATATTTATCGAGAGAAGCAGTTTCCCTGTTTGTAACCTGTTTGGTGATTTTTAGTTGCCTCATCCTAATTCAAAAAGTTAGTATTGATAATGTTTTACGTAAATAGTACCGGAAATGTTTCGGTTTATTAATTTATTTATTAGTTCTTTCAGGGCGATCCAAAAGAACTTTTCTCGACAATTTTAATTTGCCCGATCTTTCATCGATTCCTATCAGCTTAACTTTGATGATTTCACCTTCCTTAAGAACATCCTCGACCTTTTCAAGTCTTCTCCATTCTATTTCCGAGATATGGAGCAGGCCGTCTTTGCCCGGCAGTATTTCGACAAAGGCCCCAAAAGGAACTATGCTTTTTACTTTTCCTTCGTAAATTTCGTTCAGCTCAGGCATGGCTGTAATACCTTTGATCCACGATTTGGCTTTTTCTATCGATGGTTTGTTCTCCGACATTATCGAGATTATACCAAAGTTACCTTCTTCTTCCACGGTAATCGTAGTATTTGTTTCTGCCTGAATTTGCTGAATGATCTTTCCTCCGGGTCCAATAACTGCTCCGATAAACTCCTTGTCGATCATAATCTGCTCAATTCTTGGAACGAAGTCCTTGTAGTCTTCCCTCGGCTCGGCAATTGTCTTGGCCATTTCGCCTAAAATGTGCAAACGTCCCTGACGGGCTTGTTCAAGCGCTTTTTCGAGAATTTCGTAAGGAAGTCCGTCAACTTTTATGTCCATCTGGCAGGCTGTAATACCATCCTTTGTGCCTGTAACTTTAAAGTCCATGTCGCCGAGGTGGTCTTCGTCACCAAGAATATCGGACAGAACCGCATGATTACCAGCTTCAAGGTCCGAAATAAGTCCCATGGCAATGCCTGCCACGGGTTTTTTAAGTTTTACGCCTGCATCGAAAAGCGCGAGTGATCCGCCGCAGACACTTGCCATCGACGATGAGCCGTTTGATTCAAGGATGTCTGACATTATTCTTATCGTATAAGGATTGTCTTCCGGCATCATGATCTTCAATGCTCTTTCGGCCAGGTTGCCGTGCCCGATCTCCCTACGCCCCGGGCTTCCAAAACGTCTTACCTCACCCGTGGAGAATCCCGGGAAATTGTAGTGCAGGTAGAATTTGTTGGTTCCTTCGTGAATGGGGCCGTCAATCGATTGCTCATTCATTTTGTTTCCGAGGGTAACAGAAACCAGGGCCTGTGTCTCGCCTCTGGTGAAGATGGCCGAACCGTGTGCCGATTTCAGATAGTCGATCTCGGTCCAAATGGGCCTTATTTCATCTAGTTTTCTGCCGTCGAGTCGGATTTTCTCGTTCAGGATAGCATTTCTCACGGCTTCTTTTTCAACATCGTGATAATATCTCTTCACAAGGCCTTCAACTTCTTCGCGGGTCTCTTCGTCAAAAGTCTCAAGGTATTCCTCGCAGATGGCCTTGAAGCCTTCCATGCGCTCATGCTGGTTGGGGTTGCCCGTAAGTGCCAGCTGGTAAGTCTTGTCGTAGGTGGCTTCTTTAACTTTTACCTTTAATTCCTCGTCGTTTTTCTCGTGGCAATACTCTCTTTTTTCTTTCGAGGACTCTACCATTTCGGCAAGTTCAATTTGTGCCAGGCACTGAACCTTGATGGCATCGTGTGCAACCTTGAGGGCTTCAAGCATAACCGATTCCGATACTTCCTGCATCTCGCCTTCAACCATCATGATGTTGTCCATGCTGGCTGCTACCATCAATTCGAGGTCGGCTTGTTCCAGTTGTTCAAATGTGGGGTTAATAACAAACTCGCCATTAAGCCTGGCCACCCGGGCTTCCGATATCGGCCCGTTGAAAGGAATATCGGAAACTGCCAGTGCTGCCGAGGCGGCAAGTGCTGCCAAGGCATCGGGGGCTTCGTTTTTGTCGCCCGAAATAAGCTGAATTATCATCTGTACTTCAGCATGAAAATCTGAAGGGAATAATGGGCGCAGCGCCCTGTCAACTAACCTCGAAGTCAATACTTCGTAATCTGACGGTCTTGCCTCACGTTTAAAAAAGCCGCCTGGGAATTTCCCGGTAGCGGAGTACTTTTCTCTGTAATCTACTGACAGTGGAAGGAAATCCACGTCTTCTCTTGCTTCTTGCGCTGCTACAACGGTGGCCAGCAACATGGTTTTACCCATGCTTACAACTACCGAACCGTCAGCTTGTTTGGCTAGTTTTCCGGTTTCGATGCTTACTGATCTACCGTCGTTTAATTGAAATGTTTTTGTGATAGCTTCTATGGACATAATCTAATCCCTCTGTTAATTAATTAATGCGTTTTACAAAAACACAAAAAAAGGCAATCGCTATAATTGCCTTTTCTCGTGTTTTCTCATATCCCCGATCTTATTTTCTTAATCCCAGGTCTTTTATGATTTCACGATATCTGATGATATCTTTTTCTTTTAGATAATCAAGGAGTTTTCTTCTTTTACCAACCAGCCTCACTAATGATCTCTCGGTAAAAACATCTTTCCTGTTTTTCTTTAGATGGCCTGAAAGATGTTTAATACGAAAAGTGAACAATGCGATCTGTCCTTCAGCCGAACCGGTGTCGGTCGAGCTGTTTCCGTATTTCTCAAAAATCTCTTTTTTAATTTCAGTTGTTAAATACATATTATATATTCTTATTATCTCAAAATTTCGGGCTGCAAAAATATAAACTTTTGGTTAATTACACAATATTTTTATGATTTATTTTTCTTTGATAAACATCATTGCCCTTTCGGTCATGGCTGTTATTGTTAATGAGGGATTTACCCCGGGGTTGGCCGATATAGCGGAGCCGTCGGCAACTAGCATGTTTTTATAGCCGAAAACATTGTGTTTATTGTCGATTACGCCATGCGATTTATCTTTACCGATAACACATCCGCCAAGTATATGTGCCGTTGACGGGATGTTGAAAAGTGTTTCGGTTAAAAGCACAAACGATTTACCGTTTATCTTGTCGCCGTATTCATCGGCTAAAGTATTTGCCAAAGGTATGCTGGCAACTGGTTTTTTCCCTTCAGTAATGCTCGATTTCATTCCGAGCGCCCCCCTTTTGAACCTTAGCGTGCTGTCCAGGTGTTGCATAAAGAGCAATACTATCGACTGCTTGGCGAAATCTTTGACAATGAGGCGTTTAAAATATGCAATTGGTGATGATAGTGTTTTTGCGGCAAGTTCGGCAAGTCGGTGAAGAACATTTCCCGACGAAACGTTGGCAACTATGCCCAGCCTCCAAAACCCGCTGCCCCTTCCGTATCTTACTGCTTCCAGGTGGGTGTCGTCGTCGGCATGGTAAATCGAGCCGATTGCGATTCCTTTGCTAAGGTCTTTTTCTTTGTCGGGGCTGACGCTGAAGATCAAGCTTTCGTTGTTCGACCTGATATCCATCCCGACCTTGTCGCTCAATAAGGGGAGAGATTTCTCCTTTAGCCTGAGAAGCAATTTTACCGTCCCAAGTACGCCTCCGGCCAATATTACACCTTTTGCACTAACAATCTTCTCTTTCTTGATAAACTTCGTAGAGTCGCGATAAAATATTTTATAGCCATCTGACCCGTCCGTTTTGTCGATGCACTGTATGTCAACAACCTCCTGTTCCGCAATTAATTCAGCACCCAGGTTCTGTGCCAGATGAAGATAGTTTTTGTCGAGAGTGTTCTTTGCGTTGTGCCTGCAGCCGGTCATGCATGCACCACAACTTGTGCAACCGCTGCGCTCGGGCCCTTTCCCATTAAAATATGGGTCTTGGACGGTGGTGTCGGGTTCCCCGAAAAAAACAGCTGCTTTGGTAGGGCTAAAATGTTGCGGCCTGTTTTGGGATTCCGCTAATTCCTTCAATTTGTCGTCGCCGTATTCCAGATAAGGGTTTTCTTCAGCGCCCAGCATCTCCCAGGCTGTTTCATAAGGTGTTTCAAGTTCTTTTTCCCAATCGGCCAATCCGGCCCATGAGCCGGTATTATAAAATGCCTTTTTCGGTTTGGGCAAGGTATTGGCATAAACTAATGAGCCGCCTCCCACGCCTACTCCCGAAATAATTCCTATATGCCTGAAAAAGGTCATCTTCATTATTCCGAAGAGCTTGAAAGAAGGTAGCCAGAGCCATTTCCTCAAATTCCAGTTTGTTTTGGGGAAATCATCGCTTTTATACCATTTCCCTTTTTCGATGACCAGCACCTTATATCCTTTTTCGGCGAGGCGAAGTGCTGAAACGGAACCGCCAAAACCGCTGCCGACTATCAAATAGTCATAATTAGGTGTTTTGTATTCATTCAAAGGAGATTCCATTTTTATGATCCCAGTTCGCGTTTATGTTTAGTGTGGACTTTGTCTATGTCAGATTAATATACGTCGCGTTTTCTACGGTACATTAAGAAGAGGTTGGAACAAGAATAAATTATAAGGGCGAAACCTATCGCATATATTTCCAGGCCCATGCTTTCCTGATTGAAATGCAATGGCATAAAGCCGAAGATCATCATTATTATCCCCACAATGGTGTATTGTGAAATGTAATCTTTGTTGCTTTTGTCGATCAGGCCGCTGCTTAAGTAAAACAAACCATAGATAAACGACCAAAACGAAAACACTGTGAGGAAGAAACTCTCGTCGCTCATGCTATAAGTGAATATGATGATCCCGGCAAAACCGTCGAGGAAAAGTTCCATTAGAACCTTCTCGTTCATGGGCTTGTCGAAATAAACAAAAAGGTGGATTATGCTGATTAGTGCCGATACGACAAGGCCTACGCCAAATAAGGCAGAATAGCCGTCGAGGGTGTCTCCCGGCGAAACGGCGGCGATACCACTTAATAATATAACAAACGAACGTGCTTTTCTATATGTTAAGGACATAAAATATGATTTTGAATTAGCAAAGGTAATAAATCAGAAAGACCATTTTAGGTCGAGGTAGTACATTTGGCCAAAATCGCCGAACTCTGTTAGTTTGTCCCCTGTAAATATTTGGCTTACAAGCATTAAACTGATGTTGTCGCTCAAGCTGAATGTTGCTGAGGGGCCAACGTAAGCCGATTTGTCGAAGGGGTTGAGGATGGCCGAGAACGTTACATTTATCAAAGGGCTTGCGGGATACGATAGTTGCCCGAAAATGTCGAAACGCGATGGGGTCAGGTTTTTTACATTCAAACTGCTTGAAAACATGGTGTTTAAGGATCCCAATCCGCCGGTTTGATTTTTATATGCGTAATCAGTGCTGCCATTGCTGTTGTAAATACATGAAATGCTGGCCATTAACTGGTTTTGAAAGATATAGTCGGCACTAAGCGAGGCAATAACTACCGAGGATGTGTCGGAAAAATCATCTTTGTCCTTAAACCAGCTTAGCTCCCCGGTGAAACCTGCACCGCCGATATTTCCTGCCCATCCCATACCGGCAGTGATGTCGGTCTGCATCATGCCGCCGAAGAATTGGAAATCGTAATTCCATTTATTGAATTTATACATAGCCGCAGCGGTGAGACTTAATTTCTTTTTGGAATTTAGTGAATCGAGTAGTTCTATCCGATAGTTTAGCTTAGCCGCCACTTGGATTGAAGAGAAATCCCCTGTATAATATTGCATTAAGACCGCATCACTGCCGGGTCGTTCTATATAGTTGAAATCGAAATAGTTAAATGCATTGAAAATGTCGTTGGGGTTCCAGACGAGGTTGATGCCCCAGTTTATCCGTTGGCGGCCCATGGTGAGTTCAAATTTATCATGAGTAAACTTAGCATAAAGCCTGTCGAGATTAGTATAAAGAACATTGGATTCGTCGCCCGATATTTTCCATGTCAAATCCATATAACCATCATCATAGGTCAGGAATTTTGCATAATCGAAAAGTTTGCTGTAAGCAGCAACCAATGGGCCAAAAGTGAAATTGTTGCGCGTTCCCAAATGGAGTTCCAATTTGTCGGACGGGTCCCACCATAAGTTGAATCGGTTGTATATAGTGCTTTGGCTTTGCCAGGTGTTGAAACCAAAGGACTTATATGTTTGGCTGGGAATCCAGGTGTTGTTGAGGTATTCGGCAAAGCCGGTCATCCGAAGGTTTTCTTGAGCTTTTGCATTAAGCCCGATAAGCATAAAAACCAACGCCAGTACTGAAAATCTCATTTCTTTTTTCATCTTCGATATTTTTATCTTTTGCTTCTCGGGATTCCTGCCATATCGGAAGACAGTTGCAATCCCAAAGTACTGAAACTGTAATGCTCTTCCGGATTGCGAATCCGGACGGGCACGGTATGTTTTTAGTATAAACATTTCATATTCATCCAGGTTATTTTTGTGCTGCTCAAAGAAGAATCCTTCTGACTAACAGTGCTAAAATACGGAAATCAAACAAGAATAACGTCTAATAAACCCTTTCCCCCGGTATAATCTATTGCTGAACTGTACCTAAAATCCTCTGTATTGTTAACGACTTCGGATTTTACGGGGTTTTGATGTATATAGTCTAATTTCTGTTCCAGGAATTCTACCCTGACAATTTCCTTCGCCTCATTTCCATCCTGCCAAAGCTTATAGTTATTTATTTTTGGATTATTTCTTCCAACAAATTCAAATTCATCGAGCATCCAGTGTTTACGACTTTCATGAGGATTATCAATAATTTCATTTACAATGGCTTTGCTTGTAAACTTTTTGAAATCACGCGATATGTCTGAAAGATTTTTACCGTCTTCGGCAGAGGCAATTAAATGCAGATGGTTAGTCACTAAACACCAGGCGTAGAGGTTTAGTCCATTGTGTTCCTGATTGTATTGTAATGAATCTATAGTTATGTGTTTGTAAACCGGACGTGAGAATATATCTATCCAATTAGTAAGTGTCATCGTTAAGTAGTAAATATGACCTTCTGATATTTTGTTTTTTATCCCCATTTTTGTAATGTCTTGAAGTTAATTGTTTTTAGTGCTAAGGTAATCGAAAGTGTGCGACAAACAATAATTTCACATTGAAAACTAAAGAGCTCTTCGGGATTTGTCATCCAGAAGTCATGGATTCCGTTGATTTTCAGTCCTATTTTTATTTGCTGATTGCAAATCCGGACGAGCTGTGGCACATTAATCGAATTCTTAAACAACATATATCAATCTCTCTCGAAACATTCGTCGCTCAGTATCTTCCCGTCTTCTATTGTAACTATCCTGTGCGCTTTGTCGATAACTCTTTGGTCGTGGGTGGCGAATATGAACGTGGTATTATATTTTTTGTTCATTTTCGACATAAGTTCCAACAAGCTGTTGGTCGCTGTGGAGTCGAGGTTGGCTGTGGGCTCATCGGCAAGTATGAATTCGGGTTTTGATGCCAGGGCACGGGCCACTGCAACTCTTTGCTGTTGACCGCCTGATAATTTCGAAGGGCGTGCGTTAATCCTATTGCCTATCCCTACGGCTTCAAGAAGGTCTTTTGTTCTTTGTTTGCGTTCTTTTTTCGGTTTGCCCTGCAGGTGCATGATAAACTCCACGTTTTCGCCTGCAGTTAAAACGGGGATTAAATTATATGATTGGAAAACGAAACCTATATTGTTCATCCTGAAGTCGATAAGTTGTCGCGAGCTCAATTTCCATACGTCAACACCCCCAATTATCACCTTGCCTGAGGTAGGCTTGTCGAGTCCGCCCAGCATGTTGAGGAATGTTGTTTTTCCCGATCCCGAAGGTCCCACTATGGCAGTGAACTCACCTTTTTCAAAATTGATGTCTATCCCGTTAACGGCCTTGACTATCACCTCGCTGGTATTATAAATCTTTGTAAGGCCTTTTATTTCAATAACATTCATTGTTGTATGTTTTTTATTATCATTTTATTTCATCTTCTAACACTAAATAGCCGGTTTTTGCCGTGGTTTGATCTTATTCTATTCGCAGGGCGTCGGCGGGGTCGTTCCTCAAAGCCTTATAGGCCGGATAAACAGCGGCGATAACTCCTGTGAGGATAACCAACAATGTTATGTCAACCAACATCGATGGGTCGAGTTGAGTATAAACAAAGGCGTCATAACCAAGTTGTTGGTAACCTTGCGCCCATGCACTAAGGTCGATGGGATGGGTTTCGCCATATTTGGAGGCGATTGCCCCTATCACGATCCCAACAATGCCGCCCGTAAGCGAAAGCATGACCGATTCCAGGACTATCATCGAAAATATCTTGATTTTATTCATCCCTATTGCCATCAGCATACCGATTTCCTTGGTGCGTTCCATAACAACCATGAGCATGGTGTTTATAATGCCGAAGAGCAGTGCGAGCAATATAATTACAATGAAGATATACATATACAAGTCCATTGCCTCGGTAAGATAATTCATTTCTGGGCGTAGTTCCTTCCAGATTTTTATCGATAGCTTATCGCCGGCAACTTTTTTTACCGCCTCGCTTATCGCAGGAAGTTCTTCGCCCTTATTTATATTGATGGCAATTTCGTGTGCGGCACCGGCAGGGAAGTTAGTAAGTTTTTGCAGGTCGGAATAGCGCACAAACACATTTGTCTCGTCGAAGACACTATTATCGGTGGAATAAATTCCTGCCACCCTGAAAGCACCTGAGGTAATATTGTTTTGCAGGTCCTGAACGGTAATCACAAATTTGGACCTTATTCTAAGGTTTAATTTTTCGGCAAGTTTTTTCCCTATGACAGCCGGGTTTCTTTTTATGCCCTCGAAATATGCTCCATCAATTATTTTGTCGTTTATACTGGTAACCGACTTTTCCTGTTCGGGGTTTATGCCCGAGATCAAAACTCCGCTGGCAGTTTCGGCCGATGCCGCCATCGACTGTATAACTATCCTTTTGCATACACCAATCACACCTGCGATATTGCCGATTGATTTTTGAAGATCCCCGGCATTAAGAATATAATCGTTGATGTCGTTGGTTTCCTCAAAACCGGCCTGGTGTATCTGGATATAGGATATCTCTGTGTTGATGACTTTTTGTATCCTTTGGTCGGCCATCCCCTTAAAAAGGCAGTTGCCAGAACACCGGCAAAGATGCCCATGGCCACCGATAAGATAATGACCATGCTCCTGACTTTGTTACGCCAAACGTTCCGCCATGATATTGAAAATAACATTTTATTTTTTTTAAGTTTTTATTCTTTGATTTTCCCGTAACAGTTCAAATCAGCTTCTTAAGGCCGATGTTAAACTTAAGGTATATGCTTTAATTACCGGGTAAACGGCTATGAAGAGCGTGATTATAAAAACAACCACTGCTTGTACGTAGTAAATGTCGGGCTGAATGGAAAAGTACATATATGGCTCAATTCCCATGTCGATCATAGTTTTGGCGGCATCGCCTTCCAGCGGCACGGGATTTAAATAATAATAATATGTAATAGGGATGCTGACTATTATTCCTGCTGCCGCGCCCAGAAGACCTATGAAAAAAGTTTCTATAAACAGTATCCTGCTAAGCAAATATCTCTGCATCCCAATGGCTATCATAACCCCGAGCTCGCGCTTCCTTTCGGAAACCATCATAAGTATGGTGCCAAGTATGCCGAAAGTAATTATTAAATAGAGTATCGACTTCATAAACAATCCGCCTGCTTTGTCCCCTTCTATCATCTGTACGAGCCCGGGCTGTAATTCCTCCCAGGACCTGATCATGAACGGTGGTTTAATCTTGCTCTTCAGGTGGCTTAAGGCCGATGGTAATTGATAGTTGTCGTGGAGCATCAACACCAACGAGCTGAGACGGTTAGGAGCCGAGAATAATTGCTGGCAACTATTAAGCGGCATATATATGAACTGCTTGTTGAGTTCCGGCGACGGGAAGTTCAATATGCCCTTTACCGGATAAATGCCTGCGGCCAGTACTCCGTGATAGCCTTGTCCGTAAAGTACAATTGTGTCGCCTACGCCTACGTTCAAATATTTGGCCAGGTCGGTGGCGATTAGCACAGCATCATCGTCCTTGCTCAAATATCGTCCTTTCTCCACCCACTTTTTAAGACCGGTTACCATGTTTTCCCGTATAGGGTCTATTCCTATTATTATGCTGCCTTTAGTGAGGTTTTCCGACGAGGCCAGGGAAAAATATTCCAGGCGCGGTGTGTAATTTGTAACCTTAGGCTCATCTTCGATTATCTGCTTTATGGAGCCGTTGAAGATGAATGTGTTGTTAATGGTTTTGTTCTCGTGATAGTCCTCGGTAAATATCTGCATATATCCGGAGTAGAATTTTACTACGTTGTTTATCATCGACTCGTATGAACCATATTGCATTGATGTCATGAAAGTTGATAACAATACACCGAAAAATATGGAACCCGAGCTTATTACTGTCCGCCAGGGCTTGCGCCATAAGTTCCGCCATGCTATTGTGAATATTTTCATCTTATTATAATTATCAGTAAATTAACGACTTACTTAACTTTTTTCATGTTCTGCTTGCTGAAGAAACTATCATCCATATCAATATTGTATTCAATGTCCTTTATTTCCAGGATGGTTTTTTTGCCTGGTTCATCCACCGGGATCATCTCTATCTTTGTTGGTATTGCCCTGTCTCCCATCTGTTTGATATCGTATGCGTTTTCTGTGTTTTGTAAGTACCCGTCCTCATCATAATATTCAGTTTTCCAGATGTTAAACCCCTCCTTGGTAACCCACGACTTTATTTTTCCCCAAACAACGGGAGCGTCGGGGAGTGGTATCAGCTCAATAAGATAGCATAGCTGGCCGCGAACATCTTCCTCCCCGATAAGAGTGTGGGTGTAGTCAACAACTATTGAGGATTGTTTAACGAGGTCGTCGTTGGTGAAGTCGCTGCCCATCCACGATTGCATCATCATCGAGGGAGGTATTTTTATCATCCTTGATATTGTAGGGACATAATTCCACATTTCTTTACCAACCTTAAGGAATACCTGCCCTTTTTCCTTGGCGGGCTTGGTTATGTATAGAAGGAAGAGATCATAGCCTTTCGACCAGTTTTTCATTTCTATAGTTCTTTCCCATCTGGGGCGCACTATTGTCATCGACATTAGCCCACGGCTCGATTTGCCGCGGTTTTTCTTGTCAGCCTTGTCAATTATGTCCTTTGCGCTTAATTCCTGGGCAATAATGCTTCCCATCGGAACGAGTATTGCTGCCAAAATCAAGGCTGATATCCTTAATGCTTTCATGCTGAATATGTTATTTTATAAATTTATCAATAATTAATTTCTTTACCTCATCTATCGGAAATGATACAGGGTCGATAATATAGTTTAGGCTTACCCCGTCTAAAATGGCGCCGAGCAAACGGGCATGAGCCATGGGGTTTTCAAAACCCTTGCTTTCAAAATAATCGCTTAAGGCAGATAAAAGGGGGAGAAAGTATTCCATGAGCTTGTTTTCAACAAGTTTCATTACTTCGGGCTGCATCATGACCAGGAAGTATAACTTCCAGAAATCAAGGTTTTGTTTCAAGACGTCAAAAGTCTGGTCAATGAAGTATTTGAACATATCTTCACTTATGGGCTCTTCGTCTTTAGGGTCGTAAACGCTCATAAACTCATCAATCCCTTCGAGCATTATTTTTCCTATCAAATCTTCTTTATTGGTGAAGTAATTGTAAATCAATCCCTTAGAGACGCCTGCTTTTTTTGCTATGGCACTGATAGGAGTCGAGCTAAAGCCCTTTTCTGCAAAAAGCCCCAGGGCTGTTTCCTTTATGAGTGCAATTTTCTGCTCCCTGATGTCCTTAAATTGTTTCTCTGTCCGGGGCATTGTTTAATATCCAATTTTATTTATGACTGAACGGTCGGTCAAAAATAATACATTTTTATCAAAAGTCAAGTGTTTTGGGATATTTTTATTGTATAGGCAAAATGGAGGTGAAATGCATCCACGCATACATCATAGATTCCATTAGTAAATGCAACTTTTACGGGCAAACCGAAATATTTAGGAAGCAATCAAAAACCTTTATTATGAAAAAACGTATTTTTGAACCTACTAACGTACTGAGAAACAGCATATTATAATGGGGGAGGCAAATGCGCCGACCGGCGGTTGCTATGATTTTATTATTTTTAATCAAAATGAAAGTTGTCCTTCAACTCTTGATAATGGGGGGAGCGGCTCTGGTACGAGAGGTGAAATGCTTGCTGCTGCATCGAGTGCAGATAGTACCAGTATAGTAATACTAAACCTCAAGGACGGTGCAGATACAGAAAGCCTTAATTTTGATACCGAAACAGCCATGCCCGGCGAGGGGCTGGAAACCAGGGACATGCTCATAGCCGAATCGCCCAACTTGAGCGATGGCGTAATGGTGGCAGCCGTTGAAAACGAAGCAACACTTCCAAACGCCATGGTCAGGGATGTGCTTGTTGAAAACCCACGGGCGGCAAAATCTGATGATGTACAGGCAGCCTTGGACAACAGGGCTAACGAAATGCCTACATTTATGAGGGATGAGATTGATGAGGGATGCGATACGCTTTCGGAAATTGAAGTTAAACGTTCGCATTTGTCTGCTTTTGGGTTAAAGGAGCAATTGGCCTACAACCGTTTGCAGGATATATATAGGGTTGATGCCAACATAACTGCTTTTAATGATAGCTTAATGGTCTTATACGACCTTAAAGGAGGCATCAGCAATAAATACAGAAAGGCGATGCTTTACCTGTCGGTTCAAGATACTGTTTTAGCCGATAGTGTAATCGACAATGTCTATGGCAATATTGAGCTCAGCTCGGAGCAGGAGAACGAAAGGCAGTCGTTTATCGATTATTTTACTGTTAAGAAGAGGATTGTTGCCGAGGGCTTTATTTATCCCGGCAGCATTGCCATTGAGAGTTTTAACGGGATTTATAATACAGGAACAGGCAGTCCGGTAGTTCTGTCTGCCTTGCAGCTTGGCTGGGCAGGCGAAATAAGCATTCCTCTGCCACACTATCAGGCTGATACTGCTACTTTTAAAAATGGCAGAATTATGGATAGCCCGGATATTGGGGACAAGGGGCACACAAATAATGGTTGGCTAATATTAAAGCCAAACCCTGCGGGCGACTACTTTATTGCTGACTACCGTCTGCCTGATAATATGTCTGAGGGCTCAATAATAATTACGTCAATTGATGGTGCGGGCAAGAAAGTGCTTAGTGTTAACAGGAAAACCGATGAGGTTGTTGTAACTACCGGTGGATTAAAGCCGGGAGTGTATATTGTATCATTGTTTTCAGGGGATGCAATTGTAGAAAGCAAGAAACTTAGCATCGTAAAATAATTTAACGAATAAATGGGTGTCGCCTCTTATGGTGGGATTCATAATTCACGGTCAATATGAAAAAACTATTTTTAAGTTCATTTATCATCTTAATTATTTGGAGTTTTGTTTTTGCTCAAACAGAAGCATATCCTGTTGAGTTTTCAGGTTATAATGGATATTCCGGTCATATTGTGCCAGTGATTCCGGGCATGTTGTGCCACGAGAAACAGATATAATTTCAAGGCCAAATTTACACATTAATTTATAATTTTTATTTACACTAACTTGTTTCAAAAATTTACAATAATTTATT
>JAJRQZ010000063.1 GCA_024279935.1 Bacteroidota bacterium | reverse complement strand
TTTGAACCTTATCACATCAATAAGCCGCCAGATGAAAAAGCCACTAATACCGCAAAGTACTATGGCTTGAAACTTACCGGGAGAGCAAGGTTGTTCGTCAAGTCCGATTTCCAGCATTTCGACCGGATTTATGCTATGGATGCCCAGAACATTAATGATATTAGGGAATTAGCAAGGTCTGACCAGGATATGGAAAAGGTAGATCTGATAATGAACTTAATTGAACCTGGCAAAAACGAAATGCTTCCCGATCCATTTCACAGCGGTGTTGATAATTGCCATACCGTCTATAAAAAACTTGATAAGGCAACCGATAAATTATTGGAAGAGGCCAAAAACTTATTAATGGCTTAAAGTGCTTGAATCGGCTCCGCTAAGGCAGGATATTGTTGATGCTCAGAACAGGATTAAAAAACATATTAACAGGACTCCTGTTCTAAGGAGTTCCACGCTGGACTCCATTTACGGCACAAGCTTATTCTTTAAATGCGAGAATTTCCAAAAAGCCGGGGCCTTTAAATCCAGGGGCGCGGTAAATCTGGTTTTTCTGTTAACAGGGGATCAGGCCAAAAAAGGCGTCTGCACACATTCTTCCGGAAACCATGCGCAAGCATTGGCAAGGGCAGCAAAATTAAGGGGCATCCCTTCCTATATCGTTATGCCGTCGAACGCACCACAGGTGAAAGTTGATGCCGTAATGGAATATGGCGGGGAAATTGTTTTTTGTGAGCCGAGGTTGCAGGCCAGGGAAACAACACTGAAAAAGATTCAAGAACAAAGCGGCGCCTTCGAGGTGCATCCTTATGACAATTATGATATAATAGCGGCACAGGCTACCGCTGTTAAAGAATTGATAGAGGACATGGACGAACGACCGGATACGGTACTTTGCCCTGTTGGCGGAGGCGGGCTGTTGAGCGGTACTGCACTAGGGATCAAATATTTCAGCCCGGGCACAAGACTTGTCGCTTGCGAGCCTAAAGGCGCTGATGATGCTTTTAGATCATTTGCCAAGGGCGAAATTGTTCCCAGCCTTGAACCGAATACCATTGCCGACGGGCTGCTGACTTCTCTCGGGCGAAGAAATTTCCCGATAATAATGGATAATGTGGAATCTGTTGTTACCGTTGGCGAGCAATCAATCATAAAGTCGATGAGAATTATTTACGAGCGGATGAAAATCGTTGTCGAGCCCTCATCTGCCGTGCCTTTTGCTGCTATACTGGAAGGAAAGGTTGATGTGGCAAGTAAAAAAGTTGGGATAATTATTTCCGGCGGCAATGTTGACCTGGGCAAGCTGCCGTTCTGAACAGGGTTTAAGTGTTTTGCTTTCTCATTATCGCCCTTGCCCTGTCAGGGGATAATCTTTTATCGTAATTTTGACAAAAATTCCTAGTCATGAAAACAGGACTATATTTAATTCCAACAACTTTGGGCAGTTTTGATACTGTTGATCAGGTGCTTCCTGCCAACAACAACCGAATCACCCATCAGATTAAATTTTTTATTGTTGAGCAAATCCGCACTGCGCGCAGATTTTTGAAAAAAATCAATCATCCTGTCGAAATCGACGATATGACTTTTTACGAGCTAAACAAGCATACCGACGAAAATATGATCTCGCATTATCTGGATGCCATAAAACAGGGGGAATCGCTTGGCTTGATCTCGGAAGCCGGAAGTCCTTGTGTTGCCGATCCCGGCTCGGTAATCGTGAGGATGGCCCATGATAAGAACATTAAGGTTTTTCCTCTTGTGGGACCTAATTCGATAATATTATCTTTAATGGCGTCAGGCTTCAACGGGCAGAACTTTGCCTTTAACGGTTATCTTCCGCTTGATAAAAACCAAAGGGCAAAAAAAATCCAACAATTGGAGGCATTGGCCTATAAGAACAATCAAACGCAAATATTTATTGAAACGCCATATAGGAACTCAGTGCTTTTGGATGCCTTGATACGGCATTGCAGGCAAAACACAATGATTTGTGTTGCATCTGACCTGACCACGGATGATCAGTATATCAAGGCTATGAGCAGAGCGGAATGGTCAAATGAAAAGGTAGGCCTCGGAAAGAAGCCCACCGTTTTTTTGATCTCTAAACCTTGATCCTGACACTAAAGCCTTATTCTGTTAATGTTGGTGCCCTTCGGGGCCATGAACGTGGCCGTGGGTAATTTCTTCGTCCAGGGCTTCGCGAACTTCAAGAATCGAACCTGAGAAGTGAAGGCCCTTGCCGGCTAAAGGATGGTTGAAATCCATTACTATGCCATCTTCTTCAACGGCCAGGACCTTGCCCTCTATTACATGTCCGTCATCGTTTTGCATAGGAACATATCTGCCTACCTGAACCAGTTCGCTGTCAAGCTCGCCATTGTTCATAAAGATGCTTTTATCGAGTTTTACTATATCCTCGTCCGAAGCTTCGCCATAGGCATTCTTTGAATCCAAACCGAAGCCGAACTCATCGCCGCAAACCAAGCCATTGAGATTCTCCTCGAAGGCAGGCAGCAAATTACCGGCTCCAAATAAATGAACGAAAGGCTTGTCTTCCTTTACTTCCTGAATAACTGCCCCTTCGGCATGGTCGGCCCTTAATGTATAGGTTAAAGTAACCACCTTATTTTTCCCTATCTTCATATTTAATGATTATAAAAACTATTCCGGTCAAGAGGACCTCGAATAATTTTAAGATTTACGTAATTAATTGCAAATTCTGCAATTAGCAATAAAATTGCGCGGCAAAAATAGTAAAATTTAAATATCCGAAATATGATAAAAATTCTTTGTCAGGCATTGAGCGAACGAAGTTTTTCTTAAATTTGATGGTAGATAAATGTTCGTTATGACTTTCTCCATGCATAAATGCGTTTTCGGCTTTGTTTTAACATTTATGTTTTTCGGGTCGTGTAGCCCAGGAAAAGAAATAGTGCATGATTATGTTGGCAATAAGGACGGGAAATACGACGGGCCTGACAACAAGATATCAGGCGTAGTCAGGAAACTATACCCTTCCGTTATAAAGATCGATGTAATAGCCTTTTACAAAACCTGGGTTTTCGATGATGACGGCTTAGCATCGGATGATATAACGGATTTTGAGTTGCTTAAGATAAAGTCTGTTGTAAATGAGACACATACCGAATCGGTCACAGGGACATCCGTGGTGGTTTTTTCCGATGCATTGCAGGTTGCGATGATAACTTGTGCCCATATTGTAAATTTCCCTGATACTGTTTACCAGTATTATGATAAAGGGAAAACAAGGCTGAAATCAGTTTCGCTTAAACAAAAGCAAAAAATATACGAGTCAGGGCTTCCGGGAGCAAACTTGATCAAGGTGGTTGCCAGCGATTCAAAAAAAGATTTGGCGTTTATAGTAAGAGCCTTAAAAAATGCCGAGACTGCTCCCCCTCTTATTCCGTTGGTCGCAGGGAGCACAAAAAAACTGGATTGGGGTTCTGAAATTTACGTTTTGGGTTATCCATTGGGTAAGCTGATGCTGACCAAAGGTGTTGTTAGTGTTGATAAGTCCACCGAAAGACGATTTATAAGCGATGCCCTGTTCAACAGGGGAATTAGCGGAAGCCCGGTTTTCGCGCTTCTTGATGGCGGGGATAATTATGAATGGATTGGTATCGCTGCTTCTGCAGCCTCACAAACCTTAAAGTACCTGGAACCTGATAATGAAAATTACCCGGATTCGGGGAATATAGTTGTTAAGAAAAAGCAGTTTATAAATTATGGGATAACTTATTCTATTTCAATCGAGGAAATAATTACATTTATCGCCGAAAATTCGATGAACATTAAAAATGTCGGTATCGATGCTGATTTATTAAATTCTATATTAAGAACTAAAAAGAAAAATTAAGTGACTGAAAAATATAAGCACCAACCAGAGTCTTTTGATACCTTTAGGATTAAGAATGGTAAGCGGATATTCGACCTTGTTTTTGCTTGTCTGGCCTTAGTCATATTCTCCCCCTTGATTTTACTGATATCCATTTTAATAAAGATCGAATCAAAGGGCCCCGTAATCTATAAAAGTAAGCGTATCGGCACAGGATATGATATTTTCGAGTTTTATAAGTTCCGGTCCATGAAAATGGGCGCTGACAGGGAAAGGTCGCGTTTGTCGAAGATGAACGAGTATCTTATAAGCCATAAGGATAAGAATGACCTGTTCCATAATATTGAGGAATGTCCTGATTGCGCAAAAGTGGAAGGAACCTGCTCTCCATTGTTGTATATTGACGGGGTTGAGATTTGCGAGAATTTGTATTTGAAGAAAAAAAGGGAATTATTGCTTAACAATACTTTTTTCAAAGTGAAAAACGACCCCAGGGTAACCAGGGTCGGAAGGGTGATCCGCGCCACCAACCTCGATGAGCTGCCGCAGTTTATTAATGTTATAAAAGGAGATATGTCCATAGTGGGGAACCGGCCCCTGCCTCTTTACGAGGCCGAAAAACTGACGACCGACTAATGGGCATACCGCTTCCTGGCGCCTGCCGGAATAACAGGTCTTTGGCAAATCAGCAAATCGGGCTTCAGCTATGCCGAGGAAAGGATCAGGTTGGACAATAAATACTCCCTGGTTGCCGGGCCCTGGACCGACTTCAAAGTAGTTTTGAAGACTATACCTACTTTATTCAACTTCAAAAGGAACTTATATTAAGCTTATTATCCCGTTAATTCAGCTATGCGCTGCAAAAGCGTGGGATGCGAATAATTGAAATAAACATAAAGCTTATGGGGGCTAAGGTTGCTTAAGCTGTTCACCGATAATTTTTTTAATGAACTTATCAATTCATGGCTGAGGGAAAACGATTTTGCATAAGCATCAGCCTGATATTCGTTTTTCCTGGATAAGGTATTTGATAATATCCCAGTAATAAATGAAAACGGGGAGTACAAAAGGCCAAAGGCAATTATGCCCATATAAAAGCTTGCATCCAACCCTCCAATGGATTTTGACAAAGCAGGGTGGTCGAGCGCCAACGACAATAAGGACAGCATTAGCGCACTTTGTGCCACCGAAACCAAAAGCCCTTGGTAAATATGTCTCTTTTTATAGTGGCCAATTTCGTGGGCAATTACGGCAACTATCTCATCTTCAGTTAAATCATTTATGAGAGTGTCATATAATACTATCATTTTCTTAGGGCCGAGCCCCGAGAAGTATGCATTGGCCTTGGTGCTTCTTTTTGAACCATTTATCGTATAAATGTTTTTTAGCCTGAAATTGCTTTTGGAGGCAAATTCCTGGATCTTGCTTTTTAAGCTGCCTTCTTCAAGCGGGCTTAGCTTGTTGAACAATGGGACTATTAAACTGGAATAAAACATTGCCATGAAGATCATGAAAAAAGTGAGGCCACCCAATACAACGGGAACAAACAACCAGCCCAATGATAACCATGACCATAATATAAAGCTTATGATCGCACCGCCGACAACAATGGAAATACCCCATGATTTAAGCTTGTCGAGTAAGAAAGTGAGGGGGCTGGTTTTGTTGAACCCGAATTTTTCTTCGATTATAAATGTTGAATATATCTGAAATGGAACCGACGACAAATCGAGCACAATACCCAATATCCCGAAAAACGAAAGAGTTCTTATATAAATGTTCCCGCTTAAGTGCCTGACGAAATTATCAAGGTAACCAAAGCCTCCAAAAAACAGGATCAGCAATATCAACACAAGTGAAAAGGAACTGCTTATGAGCGAGAAGCGCATACTGGTTTTTTGGTAGATCTGCGATTTTCTGTATTTTTCCTCATCATAGATACCCTTCAACTCTTCCGGTAATGATTCTTTTAAGTTCCTTATGTTCAGGTAGTCAAGAGTTTTCTCGAAGATAAAATCGAGGATGATTATGCTAATTATTGTCCAGAAAAGTATAGTTTCCATTATTTTTTGTTATTTGGTAGGGCGTCCGGGACTCAATAAGACCCCATATATTTTCTGATAAACCACTCAACGCATAAAAGTGTTAAGATCAATATTAAAATAAGCGGGATATTATTTAAGCCTTTATAGCTTAGGGAATAGGAAACTCGTTTTTTGGCATTCAGATTATCAATGAAACCATAAACCGAATTAATGTCATTAAGTTCGGCAAACTGCCCGTTATTGTTGTCGGCAAGCTGGTATAATAGGCTATAATTGGCTTTAACTTGCTGGAGCTCAATATTGTTGCGCTTTATTATAAACCCTCCTTTATCACTGAACGCCTCGTTGTTGTATTCCGTTTTGGCGGTATATTTATATGTGCCTGGCTGCAAGTCGCCAATATTTAATTTGTAAACGCCGTCTTCCGGAGTGAAAATGTATGCAAAATGCTCGGCTGCCTCATTTATTAGTTCAAGGTCTATCTCGGCATCGGGTATAAGCTCGAAGGACTTATTATACAGCTCGGCTTCCAGTTCAACATTGTCGGGTAGCAGATATTCTCCTTTATTATGTATCTTGAACCTCCTTTTATCAACTTTTAGGCTTAGGTATTGGACGATTTTCCCTATTAAATTGTCAAAGCTTTCAAAGTTTTCTTTTTCCAGGTAGTTGTGGTTTCTCCAATTCCATAATCCGGTCCCCATAATCAAGGAACTTTTTGTTTCCCCGTCATTCATAAAATATATTAGCGGGAAGTTTGTTCTTATATCGTTGATTTTCTGCCAAGCAAGCACCCTGGGCGTTTCGATGCCCGAGAAGTTGGCAAGCGGTACGTTCAAGGGGGGTAGGGATTCAATCAAACGGATATCTATATTGTCGAGGCTGAAGTACGGGAACTGTTTGTTGATTGAGGCAGTACTTTTGTCATAATTCCTTATTGACGATTTTATGCCTGAATTGTTATAATATGACCTTAAAGATGGGAAATCCGTTTGCGGCCCCACTATGGCAAGGCTTGCCAGGTTTATTTCCCTTGCTTGTTTTAATATCTTGGGGATTCTATGTTTTGTGGAAGGTAATTGGTGGAGGATTAGCAGGCTGTAGTTGTTGAGATCCTTGATTTTCTCGCCTGCCAGACGGATCTCAACTTCATAGTTCTTGAAGTTCCCGATACTTTGCTTCAATGCCGAAAGGTCGGGGTGCGGGGAGTTTGCCAGAACAAGTATTTTTTGCCTTGAATCCAGTATGTCGATATAAACGTCGGCATTATTGTTCGATGTGTTATACTCTTGCTTTTTTGATCTTAAAGCAAAGCCCAGATGCATCTCTCCCGTTTCCTCAGCTTTGAAGTTAAATTTTATTGTTTTATTGGCTTTCTTCCCGCTTATGTGTATTTTCTTGACATCAGCTAAGCTGCCCTTAATGTAAGCTTCTGCTATAACGGTCTCGCCCTGCATTTTACCGGCGGAGAAATTTAGTTCTAGCGGAATGTTCTCGTTTAAGAAATTGATGCTGTTATAGCTAATATCGTTAATTTTAATATCGGCCCTGGAGGAAGTGTCGCCAACCCCGACGCTTATTGTTTTAAAAGGGCTTTTGCTAAAGGCCAGGGGATTTGACCCGCGATTATAGATGCCGTCGCCAAATAAGACGAGGGCCTCTATTTGTGTGGAAGGATATTGTTTGTTGATGTACTCGAATAGTTGCGAATAATTCGAGTATGAATCGGTAAAATCAGGGTTGCCGAAACTTATTTTCTCACCAAAGAGCAAGTTCTCAACATCGTAAGCGGTCGAATATCTGGTTTTTAACCCCGAGATATCCGATTCGATATTTTTCTTGATATTCAGCGAATCCGCTGATGCAAGCATTGACGACGAATTGTCAACGGCGATAATCAATTTCGGCTTAAGGATGCTTTTTTTGCTTGTTTTAAAAAACGGGTTCAGGAGCAACAGGCTGATCAAGCTTACCGAAAGGAACCTAAAAACGAACAATACATATCTTATGCCTTTGCCGAGTTTGTTTTTCCGGCCTTTTTTCAGCGGTGAGAAATATAAAAAAGCCGAAAACACCAATCCTGTAACTAAAGGGAGAATAAGCATCCATAAGGGATAGTCTGTGCTTAACTGATTTATCATCTCAAATAAATATTAATCTGCAAAAATAAAAAGCAGGCCTTATAAAACATGAGCCTGCGATTATTTTTATGAATATTTGTATTATCAGGTGTTCATGCCCCCACAGACGTTTATTACCTGACCCGATACATAAGACGATAAGTCGGAGGCTAGGAAAGTTGCCACATCAGCAACATCTTCTGGTTTCCCCGACCTGCGGAGGGGGATGGTCTTAATCCATGCTTCCCTAACTTCTTCCTTAAGCTTGTGGGTCATCCCGGTTTCGATAAAACCCGGGGCAATTGCGTTGCAGCGTATGTTTCGCGACCCAAGTTCCTGTGCTATCGATTTGGTAAAACCGATCATTCCGGCTTTGGATGCCGAATAATTTGATTGGCCGGCATTTCCGCTCACGCCAACAACCGAGCTCATATTTATTATCGTTCCGAACCTTTGCTTCATCATCGGTTTTTGAACTGCCTTTGTGAGGTTGAACACTGATTTCAGGTTTACTGTTAAAACCATGTCCCAATCTTTTTCCTGCATCCTCATCAAAAGATTGTCGCGGGTGATGCCAGCATTGTTTACCAGGATATCGACCCTGCCAAAGTCGTTTATGACATCGGCAACAAGTTTTTCGCCATCACCGAAAGAGGCCGCGTTCGACGCATAAGCTTTTGCCTTAATTCCAAATGCGTTAAGCTCTTTCTCGGTTTCTTGCATATATTCATCGTAGCTTAGGTCGGTGAAGGCCAAATTGGCTCCTTCACTGGCAAATTTCATGGCGATCGCCTTTCCGATGCCACGTGCCGCTCCTGTTATCAATGCTGTTTTACCTTCTAATAATTTCATTTCTTAATATTTATTGTTACGAAGACTGTTTTTAAGCGCCAAAGATAGACTAATTCTAAAGATTTGGAATTTTATCGTTAATATTTCACGCAAGAAAGTTATCGGGAGCGCCCTTAAGATAGTTTAGCCAAAGATGTTTATTCCTCGATCAGGTCAAATTTGAATAACAACAATGCACCGTTCTCCTCGCTGTTTTTAATCTCAACCTTGCCGTTGTGCATATCCATTATAAGCTTTACGGCCGCCAGCGACAAGCCGGTCCCCTCGACATGGAGTATGTCGCCTGCGCCGAACAGCTCAAATACGTGCGCAAGGGCGTCGTCGGAAAAACCCGGGCCGCTATCTTTAAACTCTATTATAACTTTGTTCGATTCAACTTTAATCGTGATGTCCAAAGGTTTGGTGTTCCCGGCATATTTAATCGCATTTTCGATTATCAGGATGAACACTTGCTTTATCAGGTCGGAGTCAGCGAAAATAAGAGGCTTGTCGTCATTGGTCGTAAGGTTCACCTTTAAATGGAGGTCCTCATTTAACCTCTTAAATTCCTTAACCGCTGCCTTAGCAAGATGATTAACGGAAACTGCCAGGAAATCAGGCTTGTATTGGTTTACTTTAAGGCTAGTGATCAAAAGTGCCATATCAGAAAACCTGACCAGCCGTTGAGAGACCTCTTTTAAATGTTCAATGTATTCGTTTTGGCTGGAGTCCATGGCAGTTGAGCTAAGCAAATTTGTTAACCCGACGATTCCGTTTAAGGGTGTACGGAGCTCATGGCTTATTATGGACAGGAAGTCACTCTTTGTCTTGTCGAGTTTTTCAAGCATTTTATTCGCTTTTTGTAACTCTTGTGTCCTTTCGTTTACCTTTTGCTCCAAAATAATGTTGCTTTCCTTCAATTGCTGTTTTTGTGTCTTAAGCTGTATTTGCGTTTTCACCCTGGCAAGAAGCTCAGCCGAGTTAAACGGCTTTGTGATATAATCCTGCCCTCCTATCTCAAAACCTTTCACTATGCTATCCATGTCGGCCTTGGCCGTAAGGAAAATAATTGGCACGGAGGCTGTTGTATCGTTGTTCTTGAGCAGGCTGCATACTTGGTAGCCGTCCATGTCGGGCATCATTATATCCAGCAAGATCAAATCAAAGTCCTGGCTCAAGGCTATTTTTATCGCCTGCCGCCCATTTTGTGCATAAGCAATCTGGTATCCGCTGCCTGATAATATATTACCTAAGATCTGAATGTTGCGGGCAACGTCATCAACGATGAGGATCTTCATTTCATTATTATTTCCCATATTACATTATTACATTATTAATAGAACAAGACGTTTAATTTTGACAACAGCAGTTCAATTTCGTCGATATCGAATTTGCTTATAGCCGATATCAAGTCTGTTGCTGTTTTTATAAGTGTGTCCGATTTTTCGCTGACGGCGAATCTATAGAAATCATTCGAGAACGACTCGATGTCGTTCATCATTTTATTGTTCGATATTTTAATGAAGATATCCGAGAGCTCATTTTTTGCCTTTAGCCTCAGTTCCTTGCTGATGTTTTCCAGATCGACCAGGTATAATAAATCATCGTTTTCGTTATAGGTCATTTGATGCGATTTGGATATGTCCTCGGCAGTTTCCCGGGAAGTGTTCTTGTTTATTTTAATAGTTTCGATATCGGGTATGGAGACAGTAAACTTGCTGCCTTTCCCCACCTTGCTGTCCAGCTTTAGCCCTCCGTTCATTAATTCAACCAATTGTTTGCTGATCGCCAGGCCAAGACCGCTGCCTTTATGGTCGCGGCTAACAATGTTGCCTTGTGAGAAAGCACTAAAGATCTTTTTCTGATATTTGACCGGTATTCCCGGCCCGGTGTCGGAAACGGTAATCTCAAGATAAACAGTTTTCGCAGCGGTCAGTTTCGTGCTGAAACATATCTTCACTTCTCCCTTAGCCGTAAATTTAAGGGCGTTGCCAACAAGGTTGAATAATAGCTGTCGTAGCCTAACTCCGTCAATCTTAATATAATTGCGTTCTAAATCCTCGCTGTTGACTGCAAACCCCAAGCCTTTCGATTTAAACTGCATCGAGAATATTTGTTCCAGTTCGCTTATTATTGTTGTTAAAGCAACTGTCTCATATACCAAGTTGAGCTTGCCTGCCTGGATCTTGGACAAATCCAGAATATCGTTGATAAGCGTCAACAAGCTCTTGCTACTTGAATCAATCGCGGAAATATAACTCGTTTTTTTAGGGTTTTCCTCCATTTTGAGCAATAATTCCGTAAAGCCTATAATAGAGTTCATAGGGGTTCTTATTTCGTGGCTTACATTGGCAAGAAACGAACTCTTGGCTTTATTGGCAGATTCGGCCTCCTTGATTGCTGCCTCTACCTGGACATTCTTCAGCTTTAGCGCTTTATTGCTTCTCTTCAGTTCCTTTTGTGATTTATATAAATCCAGTTCGGCTTTTTTGCGCTTGGTAACATCCTCGACCAGGCCCTCGATATATTTTATTTTGCCGTTTTGCCGTACAACCCATGCGCTCTCGATAACATACATCTCGGAACCGTCGGCTTTTGTCCATTTGTCCTCCCTTCCTGTAATTATGCCTTTTTTGTTTATAAGGTCCAGGAACTTGCTCCGGTTTTCATAACTGGAATTCAAATCAATCTTTTTGAGCTGGTCGAAGCTGTCGTAGCCAAGGGTCTTTATCAAATATTTATTGGCAAAGAGTATTTCTCCTTCAATGTTAGTTTGATAAATCCCTATCGTCGCGTTTTCGACTATTCCCTTGAACTTCTCGCGGCTTTCTTCCAAATCCTTGTTCAAGTTGCTCAGTTCTTCTTTTTGCCGTGTGATTTCTTTGTTCTTATATGCAAGTATGCTATAATTTTTTCGGCTCAACCTAATGCGGTAGTTGATGAAGAATACTAGAGCGAATGCTATAAATACTATAAAGGTAGCAAAGATCATTGTGAAGATCCTTGAGTTTTTCTCTTGCTCAATTTGCAAATGTTGTATCTCGTTCTTCTGTTTTAATATTTTGTTCTCTGTTTCTTTTTTCCCTGATTCATATTTAATGTCCAGTTCCTCAAGTATTTTGTTTGTTTTATCATTAAATGTTATCTCCTTCAATTTTTGAAACTCGCTTAAATAACTATAAGCCTGAAAATAATTGTTTTTCTTTTTGTTTAGCTCTGAAAGGGATTTCAAGGCTTTTAGCTCATAATCGTTGAAATTGATTTTTCTGCTAAGGAGCAAGGCCTTTTTCAAATATCTCTCCGACGAATCCAGTTTCAGCATCTTTAGATAAATATCGCCCAAAATGGAATAGGAAATAGCAATGCGCTTATTGTCGCCTACCTCAAGTTTTATTTTCAATGATTTCTTTTGATATGCAAGGGCCGAGTCTTGTTCGCCCGATTTATAAAAGGCCTCGCCGATATTGCTTAGGGCTATCGATCGCAGCCTTTTGTTAAGCACCTTGCCTTCAAGCGTTTCAGCCTTTCGGTTGGTTTGGATGGATAGTTTGTATTTGCCCTGTTCCAGATAGATGTCGCCAATGTGCAGCAAGGCGTTGGTCCTGTTTTGGATATCGTTGGTCAAATTGTAATACTGGAGGGCTTGATTAAAGTAGTCGAGGGCGCGGTCGAGGTTGTTCCATTCTTGCATTATAACGCCCAGGCTTACATATATTCCCGCAAGGCCGCTCTCGTCCTGAATATCTGAATAAATTTCCCTAGCATTTTGCAGCAGGCCAATGGCTTTCTCGTAATCGCCCCAGTTGGAGACTACTATGGCGATTCCTTTCATTGTTTTAGCAATACCGGGCTTGTCGCCTGATTGTTCATATAGTTCCTTTGCCTGTTCAAAATATTTTTTCGACTGATCGTATTTGCTGAAGTTGTAGCAATTGAGCCCGATGTTATAATATGCATCGGGTAATTCGTCTTTGCTTTTCTCCTCATCCAATAGTTGCAGCAATAATTTGAGACTGGTATCGGCTGACTTATAGTCGCATGTGCGGCTTTGCCTTTGCCAAATATCATTTATTATTTTTTTTGCCTCTGTTTTTTGTCCCAATTGCATGTTGAAATAATAACTGGCCCTGTCGCAGTAAATTGATTTCGAGACATCTTTGTCTGCAAAATATAAAGATAATTCATGGGAGGTCAATAGTTTTTCCGCTATGCTTTTTGTCGTGTCCAAATATAAAACTTGATACAAGCTGTCGTTGTTTTGCTGGGCGGCGATTTTCAAGTGTGAAAATAATGATAAGCAAAAGATCAATACAATGTATCTTGCGGCTTTTAGTTTCAGATAGTTTATTTTTTCCTTTATAGTCATATATATATTCTTCCGGGATACTATGTCTCAATAATTTTCTTTATCTCTTGCTCGAATATATCAAAGTAGGTTTCAATGCCTCCAATGTCGAATTGCCCTATCAGTTGATCTAGTTTGTCGCAATATAATCCAAGTTTTAGATTGTTTTGTTCATCTGATATCTTTCGTAAACGATTGCTGAATTTCTGGATGTTCTCGATTAAGTTTGATTCTTTTGCTTGCTTGAACTCGTTGTTGAAGGCACTTATTAAAACCGAGCTTAATTCCAGGTCCTTTGTGGTGAAACCTGAAATGTTCCGAAAATCAGTATCGCGCACCGCATTTGCGGATTGTGTTTCTGCTGATTTGTTTCCGTTGCCTATCATTCGTACATCAAGGCCGTCAGGTTTGAGGATTTCAACATCATTGAAGGTGATTGTGAACTTGCTGCCCTTTCCTTCGCGGCTATTTAGGTTTATTTCCCCGTTGAGCATACTGACCAGTTTGCTGGTTATGGATAGCCCCAGCCCCGTTCCCTGATTCTTGTTTATGCCGTCTATTTGATAGAACGCCTCGAATATGTTTTGCTGTTCGGTTAGCGGTATTCCTCTTCCTGTATCGATTACCTCGATAGTTAAATTTGTTGTGCGATTGTTTAAATTAGTGTTTTCAGCCCTGATATTGATGTTGATTTCACCTGACTCCGTGAATTTTATGGCATTGCTTATCATGTTCAGCAAAATCTGGCGCAGCCTTAAGTCGCTGAAATTTATTGTTGTTGGCACCGAATCGTCAAAATTAATATGGAGTCCGATATTCTTGTCATGAATTCTTTTTCTGAAGATGAGGTCAAGTTCGTTAAAAACATCCCTGATTATCAGCGGTTTAAAAGTAATATCAGTTTTTCCCGCCTCGATTTTCGATAAATCGAGGACGTCGTTGATCAAGACCAATAAAACGTTGGCCGATAGTTTGATCAACTTCAAATGTTCTTTCTGGGAATTGTCGGTCAGCTTTTGTTCCAATAAATCGGTGAAACCAATAACTGCGTTAAGAGGCGTCCGTATTTCGTGGCTCATATTTGCCAGGAACTCACTTTTAATGTTATTGCTTTTTTCGGCCTCCTGTTTGGCCGCGAACAGATCGTCGGCAAGATTTTTCAGGTTATGGCGCGCCCTGTCTATTTCCTCATTTTTCTTTTTCAGGATTTTGTTTGATTTATTTTTGGTCCATAAATAAAAAGCCAGGAACCAAACAGCCCCGAGGGCGATGATAAATGCACTTAGGACCAACCAAGAATAGAATTTTTGCCTTTTAAGCTCAAGCTGGTCTATCTTCGATTGTTTTTCAAGGATAGAGACCATGTTTTCGTTCCTTTCGCTATTAAAGCTGATTTTAAGCCGGGCGATGTCTTTCTGAAGGTCGATGCTCAAAATGGAATCGCGGTAGATATGAAAGGTGTCGTAATGAAGGAGGG
This sequence comes from Bacteroidota bacterium, assembly GCA_024279935.1. GTDB lineage: Bacteria > Bacteroidota > Bacteroidia > Bacteroidales > F082 > BM524. Next base: position 8,611 of record JAJRQZ010000063.1, on the reverse strand, counting down.
CAGTCTTATATTTTTTTCTTGATTTATAAATATTGTACAGGCCTTCGTGGGCGTTTTCAATATTTTCCTTGGCGCCTATTTCCTTGCTGATCCTCAAGCCCATGAGAATATATCTCTCGGCCGTGTTCAGCTCGTTTTTGCTTAAGTAAATGAGACCTAAGTTTATATATGTGTCTGCGAGGAAAACCCTGTCGCCCTGGTTTAAGTTAATCGACATAGCTTTTAAAAAATATTGAAGGGCTTTTTGCACCTTCCCTTTTTCCTTATATGCCTGCCCAAGGTCGGAATAGCAAATTGCTTTGCCTCTTTCCGATTTTATTTGTTTGTTTATTTCAAGTGATAACTTATAATACTCGATGGCTTTGTCGAATTCTTTGTGATTGAAATAAACATTGCCCAGGTTGTTTAAGTTGATGGCCGTCCCCAGCTTGTTGTCGAGTTCTTGTTCTATCAATAGGCTCTTCCTGAAAAGTTTTAAGGCGTCCTCGGTATTTCCGATTGATATTTGAATGTTGCCCAGGCTGTTGATGGCTACTGCCTGGCTTTTCTTGTCGTTGATCTCTTCCGCCAGGGCAAGGGCTCGCTGGTGATATTCCGTTGCTTTGTCGTACTGATCGATTCTTCGGTAAACCACACCGAGGTTATTGTTGAAAATAGATCCCTGACGCTTGTTGTTTGTTTCCTGTGAAATTTCCAGGGCGAACCGGTGGAGCATTATGGCTATGTCGTACTGGTTGTTGTTTCTTCTCAGCACGCCTATTTTGTCGGCACTATATGCGAGCATATCGAGCAATTGCTTTTTTTCAGCCAGTTCTTTTGCCTTGTTTAAATAGTTACGCCTGTTTATCGATGTGATGAAGTTGTTCCCTTCCTGCTTCATCGATGCGAGATAAATATAGCTAAGAATCCTGATGCTGTCGTTTTGGTTGTTGTTGCTCAGTATTATAAGGCTGTCGTAGCTGGAGTAATCAGACACCTTGATTTGCGGCCCGCCGAAAAGAAGTGTCGAAAGTAAAGCGCAAAACCAAAATAACGATAGTTGTTTTTTAATCCCAAAAGAACGCATAAAAAGTAGGATAATTAATATTTCCGCAAAAGCGGATTTCAGCAAGGCAAAATAATAAAAATTATTGGATTGGGGCTTATTTGTCCCATTATATTATTCGGCGATCAATATGGGCTCTTCACCAGCATCCTCGATGTCAACGATATTCGCCAAATAAAAAGTGTTTTTGTTCATATCTCCTGCATCCCTTATTTTAACCGGGACATAGTTTTGGCCATGGCCATAGGCAAAACCGCCATCGGTTTTTTCAATCAATACATTTTGTTTCTTGCCGATAAAGCCTGCTCTGTATTCAAATCTGTGCTTTTCCGCCGTTTTCCTTATTTTTCCGCTTCTTTCCGATTTTATCCAGTCGGGGATATGGTCCTGAAGACGCTCAGCCTTTGTTCCTTTCCTCAGCGAGTATTTAAATGTGTGGACATGGCCGAACTTGATGTCGTTGATAAAGTCAATTGTCTCGTTGAACTCTTCTTCCGTCTCACCGGGAAATCCTACTATAACATCCGTTGTGATATTAAAATCGGGATGTTTCGCCCTTACATTGTCTATCAGCCTTTTAAATTCTTTGGCGGTGTACATCCTCCTCATGCGTTTTAAAATGTTTTCGGAGCCGCTCTGAAGGCAGATGTGCATGTGAGGGCTTAGCTTTGGGTTTTCGAACAGCCTGAAGAAGCTTTCGGAATAGCCATCCGGCTCAATGGAGGATATCCTGAGCCTGAAATCTCCCGGGATTTTTAGTGTTAATTCAACGAGGCCTTCAAAATCAGTACCTTCGCATTCGTATCTTCCGAGGTTTACACCTGTTAAAACCACTTCCTTAAACCCATAGGCCACAACTTTTTTTATGTTCTCAACTACCTTTTCAACCGGTCGGCTGACGGCTCTTCCCCTTACCCTGGGAATTATGCAATATGTACAGAACTGGTTGCAACCGTCCTGTATTTTAATAAAGCTGCGGGTGTGGAAAGTGTCCTTGGCCGCCTCATAAGCGAATAAGTCTTTTTCATAATCTTCCGGAGCCGTGATCTCCCCCCTTGCATGAGCATCCACTATGGAAAACACCGAGGTCTTGTGGTCGTTGTCGATAACATAATCGATATCGGGATTATCTTGTAGTATTTCTTTGTAGTTAGTTGCCATACAGCCTGTTACTACAGTAATGGCATTTTTGTTCTTTTTGTTCGACCTGCGGATTTGCTGTCGTGATTTATGGTCGCTTTGGCTGGTAACCGTACAGGTATTTATGATATAAACATCGGCAAGATCATTAAAATCGACAATCTTATAGTTATTGGCTGAAAACTGTGAGGCTATCGAATCGGTCTCAAAAATATTAAGCCTGCAGCCCAGTGTTTTAAAAGCTACTTTTCTCATCTGTTAATAATTTTTAATTAATTGTCATCGAGTATGTTATATTTATCATCGGATTATATGGATTAAGCGGATTTTAGTTTTTCGCAAGCGAAAAACATCCGATAAATCCGATAAATCCGATGACTGTTTTTTTGCAGAATAATCATTTTCTTGTGTGTCGGTTTGCCGTCGTGAATGTTTCATGTTAATTCACCTTCTGTGGAGAAGGCAGTTGCCGAATTAATCCTTAGCTTAACGAATTCCCCGATCAAACTGTCGTCGTCATATTTGAACCTGACAATGATTTTGCCTTCGGTAAGCGCTGATAAATATTCTTTTTTGCGATCCCTTCCTCTTACCAGGACCTTAAATGTTTTTCCTGTCATCTGTTTGTTGTTTTCCAAAGAGTATTTCATTAGCTCATCGGTAAGCTCATGAAGCCTTTTCTTCTTGATGTCCTTGCTTACAGTATCTTCCCATTTAGAGCTTACTGCCCCGGGGCGGGGGGAATACTGAGCAATATAAGCCATATTGTATTTGAATTCCGACATTATTTTTTTAGTGTTGGCAAATTGCTCATCAGTTTCTTCGGTGAAGCCGACTATGATATCGGTGAAGATCGTGGCTGTCGGCAGTATCCTTCTTATGCTTTCAATAATCTTGCGGTAGGTTGCGATATTGTGTTTGCGGTTCATGTTTTTCAGGACTTCATCGTCGCCGGATTGAACGGGGATGTGGATTTGCTTGGCGAGGCATTTGTGCCTAGCGATTACCTCCAGTACATCATCGCTCATGTCGCGCGGGTGGGGCGATGTGAAATAAACCCAAAAATCCTTATCCGACTTATCGCCGTATTCCCCGATTTTTTCTAGAAGGCCGGCGAAATTTATTTCGTCGCCTTTCTTGTCGAGGCCATAAGAATTGACGTTCTGACCCAATAAAGTAATGGATTTATAGTCGTTCTCAACCAGGCGCAGAAGTTCTGAGATGATTTCCGGCGACGGTCTGGAGACTTCCCTGCCCCGTGTATATGGGACCGCACAATAAGTGCAGAATTTGTCGCATCCGTTTTGTATCGGTATAAAAGCCTCAAAACCGGAGCCGTATTTTGGGGTGATGTTCCAGAAATCCTCTATTCTCTCGTTTTTAACAAGCTCCGATGCCTTTTCTTTGGTGTTGACGCTTATTTCCCTAAGCTTGAAGCCTGCGGGATTGATGCTCGTATTCCTGTCGGCTATCAGATTCCTGAAGCCCGGGTCGAGGTTTTGCATCCCGGCCCGGCTAACAATGCCGTATTGGCTGATCATTGTGGGGAGCTCCGATAAATCGCTCATATTGAAAACCAAATCGAACGACTTAAGGAATTTTTCTTTATCGGCCGGCAAGACACAGCCCGAAACAAATGTGATCAGGTTTTTCTTGTGCTTCCATTTATTCCATTTGCTTATCCTCGAATAAACTTTGTCGATGCCCTTTTGCCTAACCGAACAGGCAATTACACCCAATAAGTCGGCTTCCGCTTCTTCTTCAGTTACTTCAAAGCCCATTTTGTCGAGGGTTTCTTGGACTCTTTCACCATCGGAAATGTTCATCTGGCATCCTAACTGAACTATATGATATTTCATTTTATTTATTATAGTTAACCTTATAAATGATTGATTAGAAGCAAATTGCCTGACGGCATCAATAAGGGAGGGCAAAAATACACTTTTTTTTATTTATACCGGCTTCAGATAGTTGTATATCTTATTGAAAAAAATGCTATTTTTATACTTAATTACAAATACATAATTATGGCAAAAAAGAATACCGAAGGAGAAAATCTTTCCCGCATTAAAGAAATATTGTTTGGGGAGGATTTGACTAGTATAGAGGACAGGTTTGAGGCCTTCAGAAAAGAGAGTTCGGAAAGCTTGAGGAAATTGGAAGTAGGGTTTGCGAAAAAGCTCAGCGATCTCGAGAAATTGATTAATAGCGAAAAGGAAAAAGTTACTGAGAAATATGACGAGAACAAGGAGGTGCAGCAAACAATAAATAAAGTTGTAAAATCCGATCTTTCTAAGATTGCAAGCAGGCTTGAGGAAGAAAAAACAAAAATTAAGCAGCTATTAATACAAACTGAGGAGAAAACTGTTGCCCAATCCCGAAAACTGGAGGATAATGTGCTCTCATCCATCGAAAACCTTAAAAACAAGTTGAACGAGAAATTGGAAAATCTGAACAATTCAAAAGCAAGCAATGATGTTATAGCAGATATTTTTCAGGGAATTGCAGAAAAGCTCAGGAAATAAATTAGTGTGTAATGGCAGAAAAAGAATTTGGTAAAGGAATATTTTCAGGCTTGTCCGATGTGAAAATGAATGAGTTGAGGAAGATGATAATTGGCCTCGACAGTGAAGATCTGAGGCGGCTTGCCTTGTTCATTAACGATCCCGAGGCGTTTTCGGAAGAAATCAGCGGCTTGCTGCCCAACAGCATAAACCATTTGCTGAAAACGGGAAATATAAGTTATTCTGCTTTGGTGCCGGTTATAGAGTCAGTTTTAAAGGAAAGCATTAAAAACGACCCTCACACGCTTGCCGGGGTGCTGTTCCCGATAATGATGCCCGCCATAAGAAAGGCTGTTGCCGAGGATATAAAATCCATGATGGATTCCCTTAACTCAACATTGGAGAACGGTTTTTCCCCAAAAAGGCTGGGATGGAGGTTCACGGCTCTCTTTAGCGGAAAGTCCTATGCGGAAATAGTGCTCTCAAATGCCTATGTTTATAGGGTAAAACAAGTTTTTTTAATTCATAAGCAGAGTGGGCTGCTACTTAACGATGCTGTTGAGGTTGATGGTGCAAAAGCCCAGGATGCCGATATGGTTTCTTCTATGCTCAGCGCGATCAAGGATTTCGTGCAGGATTCGTTCAATGTCGATAAATCAAATGAATTGAGCGTAATAAGAGTCGGTAAGTTTAATATATGGCTGGAGCAAGGGCCTAATGCCATAGTGGCTGCAACAGTTGACGGCGAAGCCAGCACTGTTCTTAGAAACAGGATGCGCGACGCAATTGAGAAAATACACCTCAAGCATTCATTCGCCCTAGAGAAATTCGATGGCGATACGGATGAGTTCAAGGCTACCGACGCCTATCTTGAAAGCTGCCTGATGAGCGAGCAAAAGGAGAAGAAAAAGCATAAGCCATTTGCCGCGATATCTTTGTTTCTGTGTATCTTTCTTGTTGCAGGATATTATGTTTATAAGGCTGTGGATAAAAAAATAAGACTCGATAAGCTTGAAAACAGCCTGAACGAACAGCCGGGAATACTCATAAGGGATAATGATAATGTTGATGGAAAAACCGTGTTTCTTGGTATAAGGGATCCCTTGGCTGTTGATCCGTATAAATTAGCGGCTGATTTCAAGCTTGATACTTCCGATGTCTTTTTCTCCCTTAAACCGTATATTTCATTAAACAACAGCCTTGTGCTGCAAAGGGCTTATGCCTTGCTGAATCCCCCTGCTGAGGTGAGCTTGCGCTTTGAGGACGGCACTTTGTTTGCCGGTGGCGAAGCCGAAGAGGACTGGCTAAGATCGGCCAAACGCCGATATAATTATATTGCCGGGGTTAACAGGCTGAATACCAAAGGAATAAAACTTGTCCCCAACAAGTCCTATATTCAGAAAAAGATGCTCTCGATTGAAGAGTATTATTTTGAATTCAAATACCTTACAGTTGAGCTGAACACTGAACAAAAAAATAAATTCGCAAATCTGATCGCCGAAGTAAACGATGTGCTCGACTTCAACCTTGCGCAGGATTCTGTTCCGGTAATTGTCGTAAGCGCTCATACAAGCTACGAGGGTAATGCCGGAGCCAATAAGAAAGTAGCGTTTGAAAGAGCACAGGAATTCATTAATTTAATGATCAATGCCGGAATTCCCATGGAAGTCTTGGTTCCAAAATCAGATTATATTGAAGACATTAATTATAAATTTCCTGTGCGCTCTGTCTCGTTCAAGGTTATTTATGTAAGACCTGAAGATTTATGATAAAGAAAAAAGTAATTATGCTAGGGTCATTTGCCGTTGGCAAAACAAGCCTTGTGCAGCAATATGTCAATAGCATGTTCTCTGAGAAATACCAAACTACCATCGGAGTGAAAATCGACCGGAAAACTGTTGTGGTCGGACAGCAGGAAGTGAATTTGCTGCTTTGGGATATCCACGGCGAAGATGAATACCAAAAGGTTAAGCCTGCATACCTAATGGGCTCGTCCGGATGTTTTGTGGTTATCGACGGGACACGAAAAGCAAGCCTTGAGGTGGCTAACGAATTAATAAATGTCTCAAGAAAAACCGTTCCGTCGGCACATATTATCATCTTGATAAACAAATCGGACTTAAAAGCAGATTGGGATATTACCGAGGACGACATCAATGAATTGAGATCGGGGGGGGTTGAAGTAATTGAAACCAGTGCCAAAACCAATAACTTGGTTGACGATGCTTTTGATAAGTTAACTAAGCTAATGATAAATAAATAGTTATGTTAAAACATCTGCCTCAGGAAATAATCAAGTACCTGGTTGAGGAGTTGCCCCCTTTCACTGGAGTTTTGATGGTAAAATGTGATAATGAAGGAAGAATAATTGATTATTATGGTCCCGGCCAGGAATATTTCGGACAAAAACCGGTGATAGGAGAGGCGATACACGAATCAAGCCCGGCTCTTTTTTCAATGATCCCACCACTAGTCTCTCCAATGATATTGAAGAATATTAAATCCTTGACATCGGTTTATGCCGATATTCATATCGTGGAAGCACTGAACGACGACTATTGGGTTTTCTTTGTGGATCAATCTAACGAAGTTGAGAAAATCAGGGATATTCTCCAAAAAATAAATGAAAGTAAATTCAAGGCCGAATCGCGTCAGAATATTGAACAAAACAATAGCGTATATGATGTTTTCGGTTTTTTGCAGCTTAAAGTCGTAGCCAGCCATTCAGCAATTATAAATTCAGCCGTGCCTGATTGGTTTAAAAGACTCAATACAAGTTTTGATAGCGGGGACGAGCTTTTATATACCGAGATATTCCCATATCTGGAAGTTTTTGAATACGAGGCCGATGAGTTCTGGGAGAAAGGCGCGACAGGAAAGATCAAATCCGGGATATGGACAGAAAACGCAATGGACGGTTCGGAAATCGTACTGAAAGCAGAGGCTGTTCTTTTTGACGGACAGAAGTATATTTTAGTTAGTGAAGCTGACGACGCCGTTGATGACGCGCATACAGCCCTTCAAATGGCCCGCGACCAGAAACTGGCCTACGAGAAACTGGAAAAAGCCGAAAGAAAGCTGAAAACATTACTCGATTACAAAGACAAGTTCGTTTCTATAGTTTCGCACGACTTGAGGTCGCCTGTGGCTGCTGTCCTGGGCATAGCCGAATTGCTGCTGAACGATGAGACGGAAATGTCGAAGCTTAGTGATTTTAACCAGGATATGCTTTCAAGTATTAAGGAAGAAATGCTCCGGCTCTTGGATTATAACGATAAGCTCTATCATTGGTCGAATCTGGAATTAGGCAATTTTGAGATAATAAAGACTAAAGTGGGCCTGAAGAAAATCATCGAGACCGCTCAAAGAACGGCTCAAAAGAAAATGGACGCAAAAAAGATAAGTTTTTCAGATAATTTGGAAAATGACATCGAGGTAGAGCTAGATCTGACTTTGTTCCTTCAGGTAATAAACAACCTAATGGCAAATGCTATTAAATTTACTCCTGAGAACGGAAGGATAAATATCAATGTTGAAAAAACGGATAATAACAAATTGCTCCTGTCTGTTACCGATTCGGGAGTGGGGATGCAGGAGGATATCGCAAAAAATATCTTTAAGGGTTTTGCCAGGAACAGCACAATTGGAACAAGCGGTGAAAAAGGCACAGGCCTTGGCCTGGGTATTGTGAAGAAGATTATTGATGCCCACGGCTTTAAGATACATGTAGAGTCGGAACCTGGTAAAGGCTCGGCATTTATTATCTCCATTTAAACCGGAAGTTACTACTCAGCAGGTTTATCAAGTTGATTATCAATAGCCCCATGCTTCAGCGTGGGGTTATATATTTGAAATCTCAGTAGTTTTGGCGGAAATTTTGTGTTTTTCAAACAAAAATTGTGACAAAACGGATAGGTAACCA
>JAJRQZ010000062.1 GCA_024279935.1 Bacteroidota bacterium | reverse complement strand
TGCCGGAACTAAATGCCATTCAGGGTGAAATCGTAAAGTTGTTTAATATTAAAATAGAGGATGTCATGAAGATGTAGCCACAGAACAACAAAAGATATTGGAGCCAGACACTGTAAACACACGGTTTCTATAAGTAAGTTCGGGTCTAACCCCACTTATGCATTTTGATAGTTTGGGTAATGAAACAGGGATGTATTTAATACTTAATGATTCAATAGGTTCTACTATCCAATCAAACTCTACATTGGATATAGCATCACTTGGTGATACAAATTATTTGTTGAATACTTCTTTTGGGGAGGAACCTTATGGTAATCCTTTAGGCGAACTACTCTTAAATAGTTCATACAGCGTTATAAGTAGTTTAAACCATCCTAATACTGATATAAATACTACAAGAATTGAATCATTAGTTGATAACACATTCTCTTTTGGGGTTAACATATACGAAAACCAACCCGCAAAATACAGCCGCGACATCCTCCTCTACAAGCTCAACGCCGACCTTTCACAGGCTGACATAGACACCAATACCTACACTTACGACAGTCTCTGCGACCACCCAATTGTTTCCGACACAATTTACCTTGACGGTTGTGATATAATCACCGGGACCAACGAAGTACCCGGTCCCGGGGAATACTATTCGGCCTTAAAAACCATTCCCATAAAAATTTCCCCGAACCAGCAAAAAACGCCATTGCTTTTGAGATTGGGAACGCCGCATATCATAAAAACATCGTACTTAAATGCTATAATCTTGAAGGGGAGCTTGTTTTCGAACAAACACTTAAAAATGGCGAAACGGCAATAGCAACTTCCGTAAGCAACTGGCACAAAGGGATATATATTGCAATAGCATATAGCGGCGACGGTAGTTCGGGGAGCGGGAAATTTGTTGTCAACCGCTAACATTTGTTTAAACGAAAAATTATTGTACAATGAAAAAAATCATATCGATCATACTGTTATTGCCCTTATTTGCTTTTTCGCAACAGCATGAAAACAAAAAACCCATGACCCCTTATGCCGACATAGGGTTTGAAGACGGGAAAGTGGTTTATACAATCGAAAATGCAAAACTGAACTTCTCGTACGGCCTGCTCCCAAAAATGTACGATAGGAGATTGCTTCAAATACGATATAACAATACAGCCGGCAACTTTAGCGGAAAATATATGGCCGGCAGCCAAAAAGCCATAAGGGAATACGTTAACACCGAGCCTGCCGGGCAGCTTTCAGCCCGGGAGCAAACGGATTACTTAAAACTTTGCGCCCTGCTCATTATTTGGGACAGCGGTCTGGGCGATCATGCCGCAAAGGAGCTCGATAAGCTGGCCGCCTCGAAAAACGGGGAGATAAAACGGGATGCCGGGCTGGTCAGGGGCCTGCTGGGTTTTTACAGTGAACATGATCGCGGAAGTTTTAAATAATATCATGCCAAGGGGGAAACGGCAAATAAAATCCGATGCCGAAACTACAAGAAAACCGTTAAATCCCTGTTCGACAAGATAATTGGAGGTTTTTGCCCTGATAGATAAAAAATCCTCAAATATCGGGTTCCTTAAAACCATTTGATTGTAGAATATTAAACAATCCTTGTTTGTTAATTGTTTAACAATGAAGCACTTATTTAGAACTTTTACAAATATTGTGAAAAATAATCTATTTTAAATAATTAACATTTATTTATTTAAATTCGCAATCGAATTAAATATGAATAAATTTATATATGTCAACAGATTACATAATTAGTAAAGGCATTGATATCAGGTTGTTAGGTGATGCCGACAAGACCATCGTTGACTTAAACGCTAAACGTTTTGCTATCAAGCCCACTGATTTTGTGGGTTGTTTCCCGAAAATGCTCGTCAAGGAAGGCGACGAGGTAAAAGTGGGAAGTCCTCTGTTTTACGATAAATATCGTGAGGAAGTAAAATTTACTGCCCCTGTTAGCGGTAGAGTTACTTCGTTGGTAAGAGGTGCTAAGCGCAAGTTGCTCGAAATTATTATCGAGAGCGATGGTAAAGGTGAATCAGTAGATTTTGGTAAAAAGAGTATTGATAGTTTAAGCAGGGAAGAGATTATCGGGAAAATGCTTGAGAGCGGAGTATGGCCTATGGTAAAACAAAGGCCATTTTCAGTTATAGCCGATCCGAAGGCAAAGCCGAAATCGATTTTTGTAAACGCATTTAGTTCCGTGCCACTAGCCCCCGACTACGATTTGCTGGTTGAAGGCCGGGGAGAGGCTTTTCAGGCCGGGATCGATATCCTGGCGAAGCTTACCACCGGCAAGGTCCACCTGAACATATCGGGAAAGAAAACCTCGTCCAAGGTTTTTCTTGATGCGAAAAATGCACAAATCAACAGCTTCTCCGGGCCTCACCCCGCAGGTAACACCAGTGTGCATATTAGCAGGCTAGACCCGATCAACAAAGGTGAAACGATTTGGTACACCCATGTTCAGGAGGTTGTTGCCATCGGAAAATTGTTCCTCAACGGCAAAGCTGACTTTAAAAGGATATATGCCCTTACGGGCTCTGAGGTTACCAACCCGAAGTATTACCGTTCATATCTTGGTGCCTGCATCACGAATATGACAAGCGGTAATATCAAAGGGAGCAACAACCGCTTTATCAGCGGAAACGTCCTGACAGGAGAAAAAATTTACAAGGACGGTTTTCTGGGGTATTACGATTATCAGGCAACTGTTATTCCCGAAGGGGATTATCACGAGTTCCTCGGATGGATTTTGCCGGGCCTAAACAAATTCAGCGCCTCAGGTACTTTCTTGTCTAAACTGTTCAAAAACAAGAAATACAGGCTTGACACCAATCTTCACGGTGGTCATCGCGCTCTTGTGATGACAGGCAAGTACGAAAAAGTCTTTCCGTTCGACATATATCCCATGCAGCTTCTAAAAGCGATTATTGTCGAAGATATCGAGCTGATGGAGAATTTAGGTATCTATGAAATCGATGCCGAGGATTTCGCACTTTGCGAGGTTATCGACACATCGAAAACAGAAATGCAGAAGATCCTCAGCGAAGGCCTTGATTTGATGCGTAAAGAAATGAGTTAGTAAAAACGAAAAAATTAAATAAGAGTGAAAGCTTTAAGAAATTTTCTAGATAAACAAAAGCCGCAATTTGAAAAAGGCGGCAAACTGGAAAAACTGCATTCGATGTTCGATTCTTTTGAGACTCTTTTGTTTGTTCCCGACAAAGTAACATTTGCGGGAGCCCATATAAGAGATGCCATAGACATGAAGAGGACTATGATCACGGTGTTTGTCTCGCTTATTCCCGCCCTTTTGTTCGGTATGTGGAATGTGGGATACCAGCATTTCCTTTCCCTTGGGCAAAGCCCCGATTTTTGGACTATGTTCTTTTATGGGTTCTTTAAACTGCTTCCGATTATAATAGTTACCTATGGCGTCGGCCTTGGCCTTGAAATTGTTTTTGCACAGATCAGGAATCATGAAGTTAATGAAGGCTTCTTTGTTTCCGGCCTTTTAATCCCGATGATAGTACCGGCCGACATACCTTTGTGGCAAGTTGCTATTGCTGTGGCCTTTGCCGTTGTTTTCGGCAAGGAAGTTTTCGGAGGCACTGGCATGAACATCGTAAACCCGGCTTTGGTGGCAAGGGCATTTTTGTTCTTTGCATATCCGGGAAACATCTCGGGCGACAAGGTTTGGATATCCGACAAGGCAGATGCCTTCTCCGGAGCAACACCTTTGGGAAACGCATTGGTGGGCAATTTCGACAATATGCCATCTGTTTATGATATGTTCATGGGGTTTATCCCCGGCTCGGTTGGTGAGACATCAACTTTGATGATATTGATAGGCGCCATAATACTCCTTATAACCGGTATTGCCAACTGGAGGGTCATGGTTTCGGTATTCGTGGGCGGCACCGTAATGGGATTGCTTTTCAACCTTTGGGGAGCCAACGATTATATGAACCTCCCGTTTTACTATCATCTTATAATGGGAGGCTTCGCTTTTGGCGCCGTATTTATGGCAACCGACCCGGTAACGGCGGCACAAACCAGCAAGGGCATGTATTATTACGGCTTCCTTGTCGGGATGATTGCCGTTTTGATAAGGGTGTTCAACCCTGCATATCCTGAGGGAATGATGCTGGCAATACTGCTCATGAACGTTTTCGCCCCTCTCATCGACCACTACGTCGTTGAATCGAATATCAAAAAGAGACTTAAACGCTTGAAAGCAGTAAGTAATTAAAATTTAAAATATACCAATATGTACACTAACGGATATATTTTCAGATACGCAGCCATAATGGTAATTATCGCAGCTGCGGTACTTTCAACAGCAGCCATACTCTTAAAACCTTATCAGGAAAAAAACGTGGCCATCGAAAAAATGGGGGGCATACTTGCCTCTGCTAAAATTGAAGGGATAGAAACGGAAAACACTATTGAGATGTTCAACAAATATGTTGTTGAAGAGATGGTCGTGGATCAGGATGGTAATGTTGTGGAGTCGTTTAAGGATGGTGCGAAAGAAACCGCAAAAGCCTTTAACCTAAATATGAAGACGGAGCTTTATAGGAGAAATAAAGGTGAAAATTATGAGCTCCCGATTTATATCATAGAAAAAGACGGGGTAAAAACTTATGTCTTCCCGCTTAGGGGAACCGGACTTTGGGGGCCTATCTGGGGCAATATGGCCTTGGCCGACGATTTTAAGACTGTAAGGGGTGTTACCTTCGACCATAAGGGTGAAACACCCGGCTTAGGAGCCGAAATAACCACAGATGCCTTTAAAGCCCAGTTCGAGGGCAAAACTATTTTCGACGATAAGGGGAAGTTCACCTCTATTAAAGTTGTCAAAGGTGGCGTGAGGACCCTTGCAGCCGACCAACAGATTCATGGTGTTGATGCAATTTCGGGAGGTACAATTACCAGCCACGGCGTTGACGACATGCTTAAAAATGTATTAGAAAGTTATTTACCATATATTAAAAAGGAGAAATAAGATATGAGTAAAGAAACCAAGGAACGTGAGCCTTTGTTCTCACCAAAAAACATAAAACTTATTACAGGGCCGATAAACTTGAGCAACCCTATCACTGTTCAGGTGCTGGGTATCTGTTCGGCTCTTGCCGTTACGGCAAAGCTAATGCCGGCAATAGTAATGGCCATATCGGTAATGGTGGTCGTTGCCGCCTCTAACGTGTTAATCTCGTTTTTGCGGAACGGAATACCGCCCCGTATCAGGATAATCGTTCAACTGGTGGTTATCGCCACCATGGTAATCCTTGTTGACCAGGTGCTTAAGGCATTTGTTTACGACGTAAGCAAGCAGCTTTCGGTTTTTGTAGGGCTTATCATAACCAACTGTATCATCATGGGCCGGCTGGAAGCCTTTGCCATGAGCAACAAACCATGGCCTGCCTTCCTCGACGGTATAGGCAACTCCTTGGGCTACGGCCTTATACTTGTCGTGATCGCTTTTGTGCGCGAGCTTTTCGGGTCAGGGTCGCTCTTCGGCTTCCCGGTCATACCTCAAGGGCTTTACGATTTCGGCTATGTGAACAACGGATTGATGATACTGCCCCCGATGGCACTGATCACCGTTGGTGTCATAATCTGGATACAGAGATATTATACTCGCGAACTGATTGAAGATAAATAGTTTCTGATTCTTAAAAATAATTATTATGCAAGAAGTTTTTAACATATTTATAAAGTCGATTTTCATCGACAATATGGTATTTGCCTATTTTTTGGGAATGTGCTCCTATCTGGCAGTATCAAAAACTGTAAATACATCAGTAGGATTGGGAGCAGCCGTAGTTTTCGTGCTTGGTATTACCGTTCCGGTTGACTATTTGTTAAATGAATACATTCTGAAAGAAGGTGCTTTGGTATGGCTCGATCCATCTTTTGCCGATGCCGACCTGAGTTTCTTGAGCTTTATCCTTTTCATAGCCATTATTGCATCAATGGTGCAGCTGGTGGAAATGATAGTAGAGAAGTTCTCACCTGCTTTATATTCCTCGCTAGGGATTTTTCTTCCGCTCATTGCTGTTAACTGTGCCATCCTCGGTGGTTCACTGTTTATGCAGGAAAGGGAATATCAAAGTCTTGCGGAAGCTACTTCCTTTGGGCTTGGCTCAGGTGTTGGTTGGTTCCTAGCAATTGTCGGCATTGCCGCTATCCGGGAAAAAATCAGGTACTCGAATGTTCCGCCGGCATTGCGCGGCTTAGGTATAACATTTATTATTACAGGCTTGATGGGCATTGCCTTCATGAGCTTTCTAGGAATTAAACTTTAATATATAAAACCAATATAAAATGAATTTATTACTTGTTGGAATTGGTACTGTTGTTGGCGTGAGCATCGCTGTTTTTCTGGTTGTTACGCTTTCTTTGGTTGGAATATTATTATTTGCCAGGAAAAAACTCATGCCCCAGGGCAAAGTAAAGATCACCATTAACGGTGAAAAAGAAGTGGAAGTGGATCCGGGCAGCTCATTGTTAACGACCATGTCGGCACAAAAAATCTTCATCCCGTCGGCATGTGGCGGAGGTGGTACATGTGGGATGTGCCGTTTGCAGGTTGAATCGGGGGCAGGCTCCATTTTGCCTACCGAGAAGGGCTTTTTTACCCGTAAGGAACAGGCCAACAACTGGCGCCTGGGCTGCCAGGTAAAGGTCAGGGAAGACATGGAAGTGAAAGTCCCTGCCGAGATATTCGGGATCAAGAAATGGGAATGCGAGGTTGTCTCGAACAGGAACGTTGCCACTTTCATTAAAGAATTCGTCGTTAAGCTGCCTGAGGGCGAAACCCTCGATTTCCGCTCCGGTGGATATATCCAAATTGATGTGCCCAAGGTAGAGGTTGACTTTAAAACAATGGATATTGAAGAAGAATATCACGAAGACTGGGATAAGTTCAATATGTGGGACCTTAAAATGAAGAACCCCGAACCTATCTATCGTGCTTATTCTATGGCCAACCACCCTGCCGAAGGAAATATCGTCATGCTGAATATCAGGATCGCCACTCCTCCCTGGGACAGGAAAAAAGGCGGGTTTATGAACGTAAACCCCGGAATCTGCTCATCATACATCTTCTCTCGCAAACCTGGCGATAAGGTAACAATATCAGGCCCTTACGGTGAGTTTTTTATAAAAGACACCCAAAACGAAATGATGTTTATCGGGGGAGGTGCTGGCATGGCTCCAATGCGCTCGCATATCTTCGATCTTTTCGAGACCAAGAAAACCAAGCGTAAGGCTACCTTCTGGTATGGCGGACGTTCAAAGCGCGAGCTCTTTTATCAGGATCATTTTGATAAAATACAAGCCGAGAACCCGAACTTTAAATATGAGATAGCACTTTCGGAACCTCTTGAATCGGATAACTGGAAAGGATATAAGGGATTTATCCATCAGGTGATTTATGATAATTACCTGAAAGATCATCCTGAACCTGAGGAAATTGAGTACTACCTTTGTGGACCCCCGATGATGAACGCGGCAATTTTGAAAATGCTGGACGATCTCGGTGTCCCGCAAGAAATGATCGCTTTTGATGATTTCGGAAGCTGATGATATAAAAAGGCGACTTTCATGTCGCCTTTTTTATTTTGTTTTTTGCAACTAATAATAAATGTTTATGTCTCTTGTTATATAAGAGACGTTATAATTAAAAACCACTTTCATGAAAACACCTATGCTTACTTTGTTGGCGATATTCCTGCTTGCGGCTTCTGCCTGTGCCCAGGATTTTATTTATTTGAAAAACGGCGACCGCCTGGAGGCCGTAATTACCGAAACTACAAAAACATCCATAATTTATGTGGATTATGGCAGCAGCACCAACGACCTTAAAATAGTTGACAAAAACGACATTAAGATGATCGCCTATTCAAATGGCCGGATAGATGAATATGGCTTCGATAAGAAATCGGGACAAAAGGGTGATTTCAATAAAAACTTATTTGCCTATCACCTTGCCGATCTTCTGATAAATAATTTGACGATTTCATACGAAAGAATACTCGATAACGGTAAAATCGGAATACAAATCCCGTTTTCCGTGGGTTATAAAGGTGATTATCAGGAACTAGGCGATTTCCAGAATAAATTTTATACGGGGATCAACTTGAACTTTTACCCAACAGGCCAAGGAATGTGGCGCTTTTTCATGGGTCCCGGACTTAGGCTTGGCAGTGGCCATATAGAGGATTATTATTATGATTACGGTAACGGAAACAATTATTATTATAATAAAGATGTGTTTTATTTTAAATTCCATATCAATAACGGTGTCATGTTCTCACCTATACCTGAACTGAGCCTCGTGGCATCCCTGTCGCTTGGAATACGCTATGTTGACGAGAATATCAATGATTACAAGGTCAGGACTACCGGTGCTGCCTCATTTAATATGATTTACAGGTTCTGATCATGAAAAAAATATACTTCCTTTTTTGCTTCCTTATCCTTTCTGCCTTTGGCAACTCTCAGGATCTGCTATATTTTGCAGATGGTAATTTACTTAAAATCAACCTTATAAAACACAGCCCTGATTCAATCTCGTTTGCAATTTATAATGCCGCCAACCCTGAGGTTTATTCAGTGAACAAAAATGAGCTGAGTAAAATGCTTACCAAAGGAGGGGTGCTGATAGAGTTCCCCGGCAAGAAGACTGATAATACCGATATGGATTACCCATCAAGCGTAGTCTCCATCAATACCATACACATTCCCCAGGGACGACTTACTATGATTTACCAGTTCATGAACAAAAGCGGCAAATTGGGCTTTGAGATACCTGTCTCGGTCGGCCTGTTCAACGATTCTTATACCGACCCGCTTCCTGAGATATTCGATATCGAGCTTTATAGCATGTTTTATACCGGTTTCGGCCTGAATTGGTATCCGCTCGGACAAAGAAAAGTGTCTTATGTCTTGGGACCTTCGTTTAGGATAGGTATAGGCAGCAGTAATAATTATTATTACGACGAATATTACAATGATTCATATAGACAGGAATATTATTCTAAACTGTTAATAAACAACGGATTGGTTCTGAACCCCACTGATCATTTCACGATGTCGTTTATTTTCTCCTTGGGCATTATGCACAGAAACAGCCCTCCGGGCGAATATAAATTCGGCACAACAGCGGATTTTGCCATAAATTTGGGCTTTAGGTTTTAATATTCTGCCAAATGAATAGATTATTCTTTGTTTTGCCCATCATCTTATTAATGGGATGTTCGCTTTTGCCCAAAAGCGAAAAAAAGATACAGTTGATGGGTGAGGCCCAGGGGACTTATTATTCAATTACCTATTTCGACAAGCAAGAGCGTGATTTACAATTAGAAATAGATTCCATACTAGACGATTTCGATATGTCGGTTTCGCTATGGGTTCCGGAGTCGGTTCTTTCCAGGGTAAACAGGAACGACAGCACTGTATCTTTAGACAAGAATTTTATCGGGAACTTCAATGTTTCCGAAGATGTTGCCGCCAAAACAGCAGGTGCCTTCGATTTTACCATCGGGAAACTTGTAAAAGCCTGGGGGTTCGGTTACGATCATACAAGGAATATCGACAGTCTGCTGGTCGATAGCTTATTGCAGATATCCGGATATCGGAAAGTTAAAGTAGTAAATAACCGAATTGTAAAGGAGGACCCTCTTATCACCTTCGACTTTAATGCCGTGGCACAAGGCTATTCAGTCGATGTTGTTGCCGATTATCTTGAGAGCAAGAATATATACAACTACCTAATCGATATTGGCGGGGAAGTGAAGGCTCACGGTATCAAGGCTAATGGCTCCAAATGGAGGGTGGGGGTTGAAAAACCTGCGAAAAACAAGAATGACGAGCGGGATCTGAAAGCCGTTGTCGACCTTGAGGACATTTCGATAGCCACTTCCGGTAACTATCGCAAGTTCTATGTGGAAAACGGGATAAGGTATTCCCACACCATAAACCCGCATACGGGATACCCTGCGCGCAACAGGCTTCTTAGCGTTTCCGTATTACATAAATCCACGGCTTATGCCGATGCCTTTGCTACATCGTTTATGGTAATGGGCTACGAGAAATCAAGACAGTTTGTTGAAAACGAACCCGATCTGGAAGCCTTTTTTATTTATTCTACGCATGATGGGGAATATGCCACTTACGCAACAGAGGGTTTTAAATCAAAGATAAGTCAGGAATTTGACTGAAGACAACCTTCTGCCCTAAAACTCGTCTTATAACTGAATCTCTTATTTTTTGAAAATGATCGGAATTGCTGTCGTTGCTTATTTGTTTTTTTATGGAATAATGTCCTTTGCACAAACCTGCGATACGCTGTTCAACTTTAATAACTGGTCGATGAAAGGCAATCCCGACGGAAATTGACAAATTCCGGGCAACAACAAAATCATTAATACTTCATACATATTTCCGCCAACCTTATTTGTCGATAATCAGGATATTATAAATGTATAAATAGAAGGTGTAATTTCTGTTGAAACTGCTACCGACGCCGACTTCATTGACCTGGCGTTCGGGTATAAACAACCAACGGGCATCGGTACCGATAATAACTATAGTTTTTATCTGTTCGATTGGAAGGCAAAATCAACCACTGCCGGCGGCTATATGGCTTATGAAGGATTTCGGCTTTCGCATTATAATGGTAAAATTAACGAAGCAGAGATTAAAAAGTATTTTTGGGGAACTACCGACGAACCGCCTAAACGGAATCTTATCAAGACCGATTATGGCGACACCCTCGGCTGGAAGCCTTTTGAGAAATACCATTTCGAGTTGCTTTAGACTACTAATAAAATTAGTATTTCAATAGACGGTAAAATTATTTTTGATTATAAGGGCTGCTTTGATGCAGGAAGAATTGGCTTTTATTGCATGTCGCAGACACAAACGCAATTCGAGGACTTCAGTATAAAAACTTTTATCGATTTTAACATGGTTCCGCAAACAGCATGTGAGGATGAAACAATAAGTTTGTTTCCTTATGACCATGAATGTGCCCAGCTCCCCGGTTTCGTTGATTCTATTTATTGGGATTTTGGGGATATGACAAACAGCAAGGCCATCTTGCCTCAACATATTTATGGAAACCCCGGTCAATATAATATCTATATGATAGTTTATAAGCAAGGGAATTGCATCGATACAATTTCAAAAGATGTTATTATGAAGCCAAATCCAATGGTTGACATTGGAAATGACACATTAGTCGAGGCTTGTTCTGCTATTTCGCTTGATGCAGGAAACACAGGAGCCATATATGAATGGTCTAAGGGTGAAAACACTCAGCAAATACTTATTGATAATATTAATACGGACACCGGTATATCGGTTAGCGTTGATTTAAACTCTTGTCATTCAAGCGACTCCATTAAGATTGAAATAATTAAACCCTTATTGGATATCTATTTCCCCAATGCCTTCACGCCCAACGAGGATGGACTAAACGATGAATTTATGGTTGTGGGCACAAGTGATGATGTTACAGATTTCCATCTACAAATCTATGACAGATGGGGACAATTGATCTTTGAACCAAACTCACCTTCGAAGTCTTGGGACGGAACATTTAATGGGAAATCCAGCGAAATGGGATCGTATGTTTATAAGGTTAATTATACTTCGGGCAATACTTGCCTGGGAACCCAAAACCATTACCAAACTAAATCGTTCACCCTGCTGAAATAACTTTTGCGATGCAGGATTTGTGATCCTTTGGCTCTAAACCTGTGGAATCCCGCTCGGCAGGATTTGTAATCCTGCTGTTCCGGACCAGTGGATTTTTAATCCGCACTTAATAAAGGAGACTTCAACTTTTAGCATATTTTATCACTTTTTCATTCCATCATCAAGGAAAATCATGTATATTTGCAATCTGTCTTTGATAAGAAATATTCTTATATCATAATAATTGAACTTTGAAAGAAAAAAACATAAACTTCTTAATTAAGGAAAAAGGCTTAAGGGTTACGCCCCAAAGAGTGGTTGTTCTGGAAGCATTAACCAAAAGCAATCATCCTACCGTGGAAATGCTCACCGAGATTATCCATAAGGACCATCCAAACATTGCCATTGGGACAATTTATAAGGTTTTAGAAACTTTTGTTGAAAAAGACCTGGCGAAAAAAGTGCTGACAAAAAAGGATATTATGCGCTACGATGCAGTTTTGGAGCCGCACCATCATTTGTACTGTACTGATACCGACCGTATTGAAGATTACTATGATGAAGAGTTGAACGAATATCTTAATGAATATTTCAAGAAAAAAAACATAAAAGGATTTATGACAGAAAAATTCAGTATTCAATTAACAGGAAGATTTAAAAAATAAAATACCAAAATGATTACTACCGAATCACTATTTAAAATAAGTTATGGCCTTTATTTGGTAAGCACCGAGCATAAGGGCAAAAAGAACGGCTATATTGCCAATACGGTTTTTCAGATAACTTCCCAGCCGGCACGATTTGCTATTAGCTGCCATAAGGACAACCTGAGCTCCGAACTGATAAATGCCTCTAAGAGGTTTGCGTTCAGCATACTTGACAAAGATGTTGACCAAGCCATAATCAGCAAGTTTGGATATAGTTCAGGCAGCAGCACCGACAAATTCGCCGGCACCGATTTTTTCATGGGCGAGTATGGAAACCCGATCCTTCGCACTAGTTCGATATCATATTTTGAATGCGAGCTGGAGCAAAGTATTGATGTAGGAAGCCATATTCTATTTATTGGTATTTTGAAAGGCGGCGGAGAGATAAACATCAAGAAGGACCCGTTGACATATATTGATTATAGAAATCTCCGCAACGGGAAAGCGCCTAAAAACGCACCTACTTATGTGGAGGCTGAAAAGAAAGCAAAAGTCGAAGATGGCAGTCTGGGCAAATCCACCAAGTGGGAATGTCTGGTTTGCGGGCATGTTTATGACCCTGCATTGGGCGACCCTGAAAGCGGGATTAGCCCCGGTACGGCATTCGAGGATTTGCCCGATGATTGGGTATGCCCCGACTGCGGGGCCGAAAAAGCGGACTTCGAGGCTGTGAGTTAAGCATTTTAATAACATAAACTAAAAATAAATCACGATGAAAAGTATTAAAGGATCGAAAACAGAACAGAATTTACTAAAAGCCTTTGCCGGCGAGTCGCAGGCAAGAATGCGCTATGATTATTTCGCCAAACAGGCAAAAAAAGAAGGACTTGAACAGATTTCCGCAATTTTTGCCGAAACAGCGTTAAATGAAAAGGAACATGCCAAAAGGTTCTTCAAATTCCTTGAGGGCGGAATGGTGGAAATCACAGCTTCCTATCCTGCCGGCGAGATTGGGACAACACTCGAAAACCTGAAAGCCTCGGCCGAGGGGGAAAACGAGGAATGGACTGAGTTGTATCCTGAGTTCGCAAAAGTTGTCGAAGAGGAAGGCTTTAAGGATGTTGCTATTGCCTTCAAGATGATAGCAAGAGTAGAAAAGGCTCATGAGGAGCGATATGCCAAACTCTATGATAATATCGAAAATGGCGAAGTATTCGAGCGTGAAGGTGTGTTTGTATGGAAATGCAGGAATTGCGGATATGTTCATGAGGGCAAAAAAGCCCCAAAGTCTTGTCCGGCCTGCTTGCACCCACAATCTTACTTCGAGCTGAAAGAGCAAAATTATTAGTATGGAAGCGGGCTGTTCGACAGCCCGCTTTTTTTATTGATCTATAATTCCTTTTATTTCCAGGACAAAAATTAATCAACATTCATTATGGCAACATCAACGAGCTTGCCCGGGTGAATGCTTTCTTGTTTTTTGTCTTTCCTGCAACTGCCGTCGCCGGGCTGGCCTTCACAGGAGCAGCCTAATCTTTTACCTGTATTCGGATCGACCGAAGAACATTGCTTTTTGAACTCGCCATTTTTCTTGAAGAACATTTTTATGGCAAAACCTGCAAAAGCAAAGGCTAACAACCCTATTGTCAGTAATAAAAGTTTCAAATACATTTTTGATATTTTTTATTCTGCAAAATTACAAAATTTTAAACGAAGTGATAAAAATTAACAGAAAATATGACAATTGTGTATTCAAGTGCTGAAGGCATAAAGCAGTATTGCCGTAGCAATTGAGGCATTTAGGCTTTCGGCACTGCTTGTGGGCGATTTCCTGATGCTTATGGGCTTTTTTACATATTCCATTATTTCCTCGGATATTCCCTTGGCTTCGCTCCCGATAATTAAAACGCCGTTTTTATTATCTTGTAAGACATCGGGGTTTTCTCCGTCCAGGACCGCACCATAAATGTTAGTGCTTGGGCTTAGCTCGCTCAACCAGCTCCCCAGATCGTGATAATAAACATTTACTCTTGCCAGCGAGCCCATGCTGGCTTGTACTACCTTAGGGTTGTAAACCTCAACGGTCTGCAATGAGCACACAATGTTTTTAAGGCCGAACCAGTCAGCAGATCTTATAATGGTCCCCAGGTTTCCAGGGTCTTTGATGTTGTCAAGCACCAATATTAAATCGTCATCTTTCATTTCTAGCCCTGGTAATTGGGGCATGTCGAACAAGGCATACACCTCCGAAGGGTTTTTAAGAGCAGTAATCTTTTTTAGGTCATCGAGGCTGACTTCCTCGACCTTGATTACCGATTGTTCTTCTTTGTTCCTTTCAATCCACCTTTGTGTGGCAAATAGCTCGACCGGTTTCAGCCCGTTTCGGATGAAATCGCGGACATTGATATTGCCTTCGGCAAAGAATCTTTTGTGCAATGCCCTGTACTTGCCCATTTTCAGGGAGTTGAGATATTTTATTTTCGATTTGCTCAGCATTGAATAAGATGGATTTAAAAAAAACCGGGAATTAAAAAACCCTGTTTCGCAAAACAAAACAGGGTTTCAAATATAAGTAATTCCTTAATATTATTCAGCAACTACATCGAGGTCGATTTCTATGCTTACATCTTTGTGAAGCTTAATAACTGCTTTGTATTTTCCAACCTCTTTGATATGGCTTTCGTCGAGAATGATTTTCTTACGATCTATTTCCAGGTTTCTTTGTTCCATAATGGCGCTGGCAACCATTACATTGTTGACCGAGCCAAAGACTTTTCCTGATGTACCGGCTTTAACGGCTATCCTAAGTTCCACGCCTTCAACGGCTTTTGCCATATCAAGGGCTTCGTTTTTAACTTTTTCTTCTTTAAAAGCTTGTTGCTTTTTAAGTTCGGCTAGTTGTTTTTTCTCCGATTTGGTTGCTACGATAGCAAGTCCTTGCGGGATGAGGTAATTTCTTCCAAACCCGTCTTTTACTGTTAGCAAGTCGTTTTTATAACCAACGCCGGCAACATCTTTCTTTAATATAATTTCCATTTCTACAACCTCCTATTTATTTTAATAAATCAGCAACATAAGGCATCAAAGCAAGATGGCGCGCCCTTTTTACTGCTTGCGCCACTTTTTTCTGGTATTTTGTTGAAGTGCCTGTGATACGGCGAGGTAATAATTTACCTTGCTCGTTTACAAATTTCAATAGGAAGTTGGCATCCTTATAGTCGATGTATTTGATGCGCAGTTTCTTGAAACGGCAATATTTTTTCTTTTTCGTATCTACCGTTATAGGTGTTAAATATCTTATATCCGAGTTTCCTTGTGCCATGGTCTTAATTTTTTTCTTTATTACTAGCTTGCTCTTCCTTTGCGGCCTCTTTTTTCTTGGCGCGTTTTTTCTCGTTATACTTTATCGCATGTTTATCGAGCTTAACGGTCAGGAAACGCATGATGCGTTCGTCGCGTTTCATTTGAACCTCTAGGTCGGCAATTAAGCTGCCGTCGCATCTGTATTCGAACAAATGATAGAATCCTGATGATTTCTTTTGGATCGGGTAGGCAAATTTGCGCATTCCCCAATTCTCCTTGAGAACAAACTCGCCACCATTCTTGGTGATGAAGCCCTCATACTTTTTTACCGCTTCCTTTGTCTGTTCCTCAGACAAAACGGGAGTTAAAATGAAAACGGTTTCGTACTGGTTCATAATAATTTATAATTTGTTAATATTTAAAAATTTATCCGTAAAAAACGGAGTGCAAAAGTATATATTTATTTTTAATTGACAAGCAAAATATCTAAATACTTTTCTTGATCATACCTTTAGCGTAATTTTATTCGTGAAACTCAATTTTCAACAACGAAGTGTATTGAAAATTGCATTTGAACGAATCCCGATAGTGCAGCGTATCGGGATAAATGAGTTTGATACTCCGATGCTTGCATCGTTTTGAAAACAAATTCTATTTTGATGCCTCCTCAGCTTTGCTGCGAGGCAGTTCATTGAAACGTCATCTGTTTAGGCAATAGTGTTTTTTGTGGGCTTAAATTATATCCGGTTTGGCCGTTATGGTTTTTTGTATACTTTTATCCTTTTAATAGAGCAATAACATGGATGAATTAGATGAGTTGAATGAATACTTGCATGAGTTTGTGAATGAGTATAATACTGCCAATATCATTGATTTTGAGGGTTACAGCCCCGGCGATATGCAATATATTCTTTATGAGCCTTTGGGCGAGAGAAGTTTTGTCTAAATCCGAAGGCTTGACGACAAAGATTATGACGACTTGGCTTTCTTCGTGAAAATTAGGCATTTGGCCAGGATTATCGCCAGTAAGGGCGAGATCAGGCTGACCGCAAAAGGTTTTCTGCCAACAAAATATATTAAAGAATTATATGAGGTTGGCTATATACCTGATAACTCTATCGACTCGAAGATGTATAAACTTTATAAGGAAACTGATTCCCGAACTGTGAACCTCAGCCGTATATTGCTGGAAATCAGTAATATTGCCAAGAAACGAAATGGCAAATTGAGCCTTACAAAAAAAGGAGCGAAAATAATCGCTGATAATCACGAATTTTTAAAACTCATTATCAGAACATTTTGCCTAAAATTTAACTGGGCTTATTATGATGGATATGATAACCCGGACATTGGACAATTCGGCATTAATTTCTCACTTATTTTATTGAGCAAATATGGCTCGGAAAAAAGGAGTTCGGATTTTTACGCCGACAAGTTGATTAGAGCATTCCCTGCCTTGCTAGATACAGTTCAGGGCAATAAATTCTCTTCACCGGTGGATATAATAAGAGGATCGTACAGTATTAGGCTTTTTAAACGGTTCCTGATTGACTACAACCTTGTCGAATATGCGGAAACTTATAACCCGGTATTAAATACACTTATTTACGTTAAGAAGACAAGACTGTTCGATAAGCTGTTCGCCATAAAACCTCCGGGATCACCTTTGTGGAATTAATGTTCCTGGTTTAAATATTCTCTATCAAGGTCGTGCAAATAAACTCAGCAGCCTTTCCGTCACCGAAAATGGTAGGGAAATCAATGTTTCGTGAATTTGAAAAGCGGGAATAGGCTTTGAGTATTCTTTCTTCTTCAGCATCAGCGATGATTGCCGCCCCAACTTCAGTTATCTCCTTCCATTCCGTTTCCGAACGAAGGATAACACACGGCTTCCTGAAAAAGTACGACTCTTTTTGAACCCCGCCCGAATCGGTTATCACCATCTTGCAATTGCTTTCCAATGCTATCATGTCAAGAAATGAAACCGGTGGGATAAGTTTTATTTTATGATTGTTGCTAATTGCCCTAAAGAGTTCCTGGTCGAGATTCTTGCTTAAAAGCTTAGATGTCCTGGGATGAAGCGGTAAAACAAACTCAATGTCATTTTCTTCGGATATTTTTAAAATGGATCTGAAAATGGCATTCAGTCTTTGAGGCTGATCGGTATTATTGTCGCGGTGAACCGTCCCAAGAATAAATTTCCCGGTTTCAAGTTCGTTGTTATCGAGCACATTACTTTTGTTTAAGGCTATCTCCTTGAAATAAAGGCTGTTGTCGAACATCACATCGCCGCAATGAAAAATACCCGGATTATCATTCGTGAAGGGTTTGCTGTTGTCGGGCTTAAAACCTTCCTTTTTCGAATTTGAATATCCTGTTCCTGTTGGTGAAAATAACAGAGCAGATGCATGATCACACATTATTCGGTTTATTTCTTCGGGCATCGACTTATTGAACGATCTTAATCCGGCCTCGATATGGGCAATGGGAACATGGATCTTAGATGCGGCGACAGCACCGGCAAGGGTTGAGTTGGTGTCGCCATAAAGTATCAGGTAATCAGGGCTTTCCTTGATCAGTATTTCTTCAATTCCCTCTATCATACAGGCAGTTTGAGCTCCGTGGGATGCACTGCCTACATTTAAATTATAATCCGGTTTGGGGATTCCCAACTCATCAAAAAATATCTTTGACATGTTTTCATCATAATGCTGGCCTGTATGAATAATTTTCTCTTTTAATTTATCGGGGAAATTATTTTTTATTGCCCTGCTCAAAGCAGCGGCCTTTATTATTTGTGGCCTTGCACCAATTACCGTAACTATCTTCATCAAATGAATTATTAATCCGCAAATATCGAAAATTATTCCATTGACGGCTCGTGGGTTTTTAATTAAAGGGTTCGGGAGTGTTTTGTGCGATTTGCAAAAACCAGCAATATCCTGAAACCCCGATAAAAAACGAATGTTATGAATGCAATAGTTCGTCAAGGTTTTAATTGTCTTCCTTACGATCAGCACTTTGCGCCTTTGCGTGATTTACTTGAACAAGGCTCATAAAAAAACCACGCAACGCCGCAGCGAGCGCAACGAAATGAGAGAGGACTCTTCGCGCCTTTGCGCCTTTGCGTGATTTACTTGAACAAGGCTCATAAAAAAACCACGCAACGCCGCAGCGAGCGCAACGAAATGAGAGAGGACTTTTTGCGCCTTTGCGTGAAACAAAAACCACACAACTATTGGGGTAAGGAATCGAATAAAATTCTTTGTCTGGACCGGTATTTTGAGGAGTACCATTGCAAATCGTTGATTTATCGCATATTATAGGTTGTAAAAAATAATTAGTTTTGCGTTCCACTTAAAAAGGTTTTTATGGACGTAATACGTATTTTTGATTTACTGCCCAGGTACGAGGAAAGCTTTCGGTTTAAAGACGATTGCGTTGCCGGAAAAGTAAATAGGCAATGGGTAAAGTACAGCATAAGCGAATTCAGGAAAAATGCCGATTGTATAAGCCGTTCCCTTTTAAAACTTGGAATTTCCAGAGGTGATAAAATCGCGACTATTTCGTCGAATCGTCCCGAGTGGAATTTCGTTGATTTCGGCGTTTTGCAGATCGGGGCGGTTCATGTACCCATTTATCCTACCATAAGCGAAACCGATTACAGATATATCTTAAATCATTCCGAAGTAAAAGTGGTTTTTGTTGAAGATTCCAATCTCTATAAAAAGATTAAGCATATAATACCAGAGATAAAAACTATCATAGAAGTTTTCTCTTTTGTTGAGATAGAGGGGGTAAAACATTATAATAAACTGATAACCAGTCAGGAAACTAAAGATGACGATGCAAGTATCAAAGAGATAAAATCGTACATTGGTGCAGATGACCTTGCTACCATGATTTACACTTCGGGCACTACGGGAAATCCGAAAGGGGTGATGCTCTCGCACAAAAACATACTGAGCAACGTATTGGCGCTTTATCATATTTTCCCCGTTGACGATTCATGTAAGGGATTGAGCTATTTGCCTTTATGCCATGTTTATGAGCGCACGAATATCTATATCTACCTATACCTCGGCGTTTCCGTTTACTATGCTGAGAACATGGCTACAATAGGGGATAACCTTAAAGAGATAAGCCCGGAAATTCTAACTACCGTACCGCGACTGCTCGAAAAAGTTTATGATAAGATTATCGCCAAGGGGCGCAAACTCAACGGAATAACAAAACAATTATTTTTCTGGGCGGTCCGCCTGGGCGAGAAATACGAATACGACGACAGAGATTTTTTATATGATTTACAGCTAGCCCTGGCCGATAAGCTGATATTTGTAAAGTGGCGTGAGGCACTTGGTGGTAAGATGAGAGCGGTTATTTCAGGTGGTGCTGCCATACAGCCAAGGTTGGCTAGGGTTTTCAATGCTGCGGGAATCCCCTTGATAGAAGGCTACGGCATGACTGAAACAGCACCTGTTATAGCCGTAAACACTTTTGAAAAAGGCATGCGCAAGGTTGGGACTGTTGGCCCTCCTATAAGTTGTAACGAAGTCAAGATTTCGGGAAGAGGGGAAATACTCGTAAAAGGCGACAATGTCATGCTTGGCTATTTTAAAGATCCGGAAATGACAAAAAAAGCTGTTGTTGACGGCTGGATGCATACCGGCGACCAGGGAATTATTGACGACGACGGAATGCTTAAGATTACAGGTCGGGTAAAAGAGATATTTAAGACATCAATGGGGAAATATATATCCCCCGTCCTTTTGGAGAATAAAATTAAAGAGTCGCCTTTCATCGATCAGATAATGGTAGTGGGCGAGAACCAGAAGTTTGCGGCTGCGCTCATAGTTCCTTCATTTGAGCATTTAAGGTCGTGGTGCAAAATCAAGGAAATTGAATTTAAATCCAATGCTGAGATGATTTTGGAAAAAAATATCCTTGACAGGTATAAAAAAGAACTCTCTTGTTTTAATAAGGGCTTTGGCGATACGGAAAAAATAAAGAGGTTTAGGTTGATCGATCATGAGTGGACTATCGATACTGGTGAAATAACACCTAACTTAAAGCTTAAACGTCAGACAATTCATACAAAATACGAGAATTTAATTAAGCAAATATTCGGGTTGGATTAATTTATAATGCTGAACACCAGTTCTTTAAGTGGCCCATAACTGAGCCCGTCGGTTATGCCCAACCCCCTTGACTTTAGGTCAATGTCGCGAATCCCGGATATTATAGCCTCTATTTTTTTTGGCGAGAAAACCCTGGCTGCCTGTATATAATCATTAATGAAGAACGGGCTTAAACCCAGTTCCGATGCTATTTCATTACTACTTCTGCCTTTGCAATAATGTACGGAATAAACTTTCACGAAAAAGTTGTTCAATACTACTGTGAGCATCTGCAAGGGGTGCTCCTTAGGGTTGGCTTCGAAATGCTGAATTATCCTTTGCGATTTCAGCGCATCGCGCATTGTAAGTGCCTTTTGTAGTTCGAAGATGTTGAAGTCCTTGCTGATGCCGATATTTTGTTCAACATGGGTCTCGGTAATCTGCTCACCATCTTTGAGGTTGATTATGAGTTTCCCTATTTCATTTGCAAGATTGTTAAGGTCGTTGCCTATGTATTCCGACAATAGTGCCGATGCCATAGGATTTATTTTATATCCCAGCAAGCCAATCGTATCGCTTATCCAGCGGGGAACTTGATTGTCGTATAATTTTTTCGAGTCAAAATAAACTACATCTTTCGATTTTGATAAGCGTTTATAGAATTTCTTCCTGCCGTCAGGTTTTTTGTATTTAAAGTTAATAATCAAAATTGTAGTAGGCATTATGTTGTCAAGGTAAATCTCAAGGTTTTCGATATCCTTGATCGTCTGGGCCTCTTTAACTATAACTACCTGGTAATTACCCATCATGGGAAAGCGCCTGGCCATGTCAACAATATCGCTGGCAGCCACGTCACGTCCGTAAACCGTTGTTTGATTAAAGCTTTTGGAAGCCTCGTCGAGTATGTTTTGCTCAAGATAGCTGGTTATTTCATCAATAAAAAACGCTTCTTCCCCATAGAGAAAATAAATAGGATAAAAGACTTTGTTTTTTGCGTCTCTCAGTATTTCATCAAATTTAGCCACTAAAACCTGAGGTGTTTTACTGTTAATCCTTTGTTTATAAGTTGGTTAAGCGATTCAATGCCTATCTTCAGGTGGTCGTCAACAAACTGTTCGGTAACGCTTTTGTCACTATCGGCCGTTTTAACGCCATCGGGTATCATTGGTTGGTCAGAGACCAGCAGTAATGCGCCGGTTGGGATTTTATTCTTAAAGCCTACCGTAAAAATTGTGGCAGTTTCCATGTCAACGGCCATGCTTCTGGTAGTTCTTAAATATGATTTAAACTCTTCGTCATGTTCCCAGACCCGCCTGTTGGTTGTATAAACGGTCCCTGTCCAATAATCGCGCCCAAAATCCCTGATGGTGGTTGAAATTGCTTTCTGCAGATTAAAAAACGGTAATGCCGGAACTTCGGGTGGAAGATAATCATTGGATGTTCCCTCGCCTCGTATTGCCGCTATGGGGAGTATCAGGTCGCCGACTTTGTTCTTTTTCTTTAAACCGCCGCATTTTCCCAGGAAAAGGGTCGCCTTTGGGCTGATGGCCGTGAGCAAATCCATTATAGTTGCTGCATTTGCACTACCGATACCAAAATTTATCATTGTTATCCTTCCGGCCGTGGCCGATGGCATAGGCAATCCAACACCTTGAACCTCAACATTGTTCATCTCGGCAAATGTGTAAAGATATTTGCTGAAATTTGTGAGCAATATGTAATCGCCAAAACCGTCAAGTTCAACTCCGGTATATCTTGGCAGCCAATTGGCTACTATTTCGTGTTTATATTTCATGCATATTAAATTACTGAATTAAGATGCAAAGATAAAAGAAAAAGGCTGTAAAATGGTCTTGTACAGTTGCGTAACGGTTTTGGATATGTTGCGTACCGCATTTTGAAACGATTATTTTTCAAGTTACGACTAATTGTATTTTGTGTATTAACTTTCATATTTACAATTAATTGGGCATGCGGTATAGGTATTGTTGTGGTGTCGTTATTTTTCTCAGGCTGACATTGGATTCACTTGAATCTGTCCTCCAATTGCTTTTAAAACTTTCATTATTGTTGCAAATTGAGGTTTGGCTCCGTCCGATAATGCTTTGTACAAACTCGGTCTACTCAATCCTGTTTCTTCCGATATTTTGGTCATTCCTATCGCTTTAGCAATATGTCCAATAGCAATAATTACATCTGCATTATCTCCTTCTTTCAAAACAGTATTAAGATACTCTGCTATCATTTCTTTGCTATCCAAATAATCCGATATGTCAAATTTTGAAGTTCCCATTTTTTCTATTTTTTTAATTTTTCCCAGATTTCTTTTGCTTTCACAATGTCCTTTTGTTGAGATGACTTATCTCCTCCAATTAGTAGAATAATTATTACCCCTTCTTTTTCCTTGAAATAAACTCTGTATCCTTTAGCGAAATTCACTTGCAATTCCCTAATTCCGTCACCAACAGGTTTGCAATCTCCAAAGTGCCCGTCATTTTCTATTTTCTGAATTCTAAATAGAATCTTTCCTTTGGCTTTCAATTCTTTTAATTATCTCAGCCATTTATCAAATTCCGTTGTTTTCTCAATCAAGAACATAAATACTGTATCTAATTGGATACAAAATTACATTAATTTTTTTGAATAAACATAATTAGAGATTGAGTTTTCTGCGGAGTGGTTTAATGTCACGTCCTAAAATACGGCTACAGGTTATAAATAAATTATTTGATATTATAATAGTAGACCATATTCGGAGTTTTAAAGTCTAAAGGCATTCTGTGAAACGCTTCATTATTTGCAAGCAATTCAGGTGAATTTATGCGTTGAATCTCTTTTAATGCTTCTTCTTGACTGTCAATTGGAACTTTTGGGTTAATTCTACGAATAGCATTTTGCAATCTTTCTGTAAGCAAAACATCTTCATAAGAATTTCGCTCTGGTCTTTCGCCATCGTGTGCAATATCAGGGGCGTAAATATATTGATAACCAAGACGCTCCAACAGTTCTATGGCAAATTCTTCTATTGTATTTTCGCTTATTTTTGTCATTTTATATCATCCAAATTTCTGAATTATATTCTGTCGGTGACTCCATTACAATATTTCCATTGCCACCGTTTAATTTATCATTTTCCCATTTTTGAGGATTGTCAATAATATATTTGGCAATTCTGTTATATTCGTTTTCGTTGCGGATAATGTGTTCCCAATAATTTCGTTGCCAGATGGATTTATTTAAATTTATTGAATCCGTTGGGGCGGTTGGGGCGTATTGCAATACGCCCGTACTAGGATCGCCCGTGCTTGGAGAATTATTATTTCGGATAATTTCTTTTATTTTTTTTGTCGTGGCGGATTTATATCCTCTGATGATTGCCCCGATAGAATTGGATGGTGATTTGAATCTCCCAATATTGTTTTCTTGTGATTCTATCTGATAATCGATCTTTATTATTGCGTGGAAATGATTGGGCATCAATATAAATTCTCCCAGCGATATGTTTTCTCTGATTTCCGGTGTTTTTTCCCATTCCAAAAATGCAATTTTGCCCAATTCATTCAATTTCATTTCACCATTCTTTATTTCACCGAAAATATTTTTTCTGTTTTGTACGCATAGCGTAATAAAATACAATCCTGCCTGCGAATAATCGTATCCCTTCAATCGGATTGAACGCCTGTGGTGAATATTTGGATTGTATCTGTTCATAATTAATAGCTAATCCTTACCTCACCACTCATCAATTTAGGTAATAGTGTATCACGCAGTTTTTCAAGAGTGCGGATTTGGATTGTATTATCTATTACTTTATCATCAATTGGTTTAACTTCATTTTGAAATTTCTCAACAACTTCTTGATTTGGAATTGTAATCTCAAATTTTTCAAAATCACTTTTGCTGATAGAACCAAAAACAGTTCCTTCATTATTAAACTGTTTTATTTCGTTCATTAAATATTTAAATTTGAAATATGTATATGTGTAAAATTCAGGGTTTGATTTATATCTAAACCTTGCAACGCCACGCCCAATACAACATTTTTCTAAAGCCATATTTTGTTCTCCAACAGGAGCTCTTACACTTACTAAAGTATCAAATTTTTGTGCTAATCTTTTTGATTCTGTTGTGTAAATTCTTCTGTTCGGGAAACGAAATCCAAAATCAGCATTGCCTTGATACATTGGCATTCCAATTCCGTTTTCATTAAAAGATGTTCCTTTAGGAGATTGCCCCATTAAAAAATCAAATTCATTAGGAATAACACCAACCTCCCAATCCTCCTTAGCCTCTTCCACAAACCACTGTCTAAAAAGCGTTTCTGCCATTTCTTCCAATGTTTTGTTTTGGCGGTGGAGCAGGTCTATTTTGTCGTCCAAACTGCTTAATACTTCGGCTATGGCTTTTTGTTCGGTTGGGTCAGGGAAATTCCATTTTGATTCGCCAACAAATTTCCAATCAGCTCTTGGCATTCTTGTTCCTGACGAACTTGAATAAGTGAAATCAACAAATTCTTGATTTGCGAAAAAATAGAAAAGAAAATCTTTGTCATTTTCTCCTTTCGGTTTTACAACCCAAATATCAGTTGAACAAATTCCTTCAAGATTAGGTCGAAATAGTTTTCTGAAATATGGACGGAGTTTTCCGAACAAAAAACAATCAGAGTTGAAACGAAATTTATTACTGGCTATAGTATTTGAATCCCCAATTCCTTGCAACCGTAATCCACCTTCAACTATATGTTCAAGTGCGATATAAGGAAGTTCTTCATCTCCAACTTTCCAACTATCTTTTTTAAGTTGAGCAATTTCTTCTAATTTATATTCTGACCACTCACTCATCACCACCTCCATTTCCAAGATTAGCAATCATCTCCATAGCTTCCATATCCATTTTAGAAAAGGCGAACCATTTTTTACCCAAATCTTTAAGGCTTGCCCCAAAGTGGTAAACGGTGGTTTCGTCAATAATCAAAAAGCGGTCGTGGGCTTTTGTGAATTTCTCTATCGTAATTTCTGGGTGTTGGCTGTTATGTTTTTCTAAATCTTGCTTTAATATTTTTGAGATGTTTTTTGTGTAAATCGTTACCGATACATCTTTCTTTCGTTTGGTAAAAAGTTGTAAAACCGATTCATCAATATAGTTATCAATAAGCAAAATAGATTTTTTGGCTGATTTTATTAAATCCGCAACAAACAGATAGGCATCAAACACTTGTCCATCATAAAAAATCCCTTGTTTTGGTTTTATACTTTTATCTTCAAGAGCTTTAAATATCTGCTCAAACTTTTGGTCAGTTTCAATTTGATAGCCCACTTGTCTTTTTTCAATGGTATCAAGACGGTGAAAAATATCTGCGTTATGGAGAATAAATTTTCTCATTTCCACAAATGCCCGCATAAGCAATACACTTACTTCTTCGGCTTTTTTACTCTTTATAACAGCCGAAACAGCAGCTACCCCTTGTTCTGTAAACACATAAGGAAGAAAGCCGCCAAGTTGTTTTCTAGAAGGTATCGCATTTTGCGATACCATAACATCAACTTCGGATTCAGTAAGCTGAAACATGAAGTCATCAGGGAAACGGGCAATATTTCGTTTTACTTGTTCTCTTAATCTAATTGCTTTTACCTCATAAAATTCTGCAATATCTTTATCAAGCATTCATAGATTCCATTAGTAAATGCACCTTTTACGGGCAAAAAGATAGTTTTAAATGCTAGCCCTTCGCTCTCTTTGCTTCGTTTCGCTACGCTCCACTTCTCAAAGAGAGCGAAGGGCTATTCCTTCACTCCAGATGCTTCTATTAAAGCTTATATTTATGCTCGCTAAAAAACAATAAATATGAAGCATATAACTAGTGAACAAAGATATGTAATCCAATCGTTATCCAGGCG
>JAJRQZ010000061.1 GCA_024279935.1 Bacteroidota bacterium | reverse complement strand
CCCACTAATCCCAAATTGCAACTCACCCGCCAAACTAATTTCTTGCAAAAATAGTTAATTCGCTGCTGAATTAAAATTCTATTTGTATTTTCGTTGAATGGAATTACAACAAACCGAATCGTTGATAAAAGAGTTGAAGTTCAGGACAAGCAGGAGCAGCGGCCCCGGCGGGCAAAGCGTC
Organism: Bacteroidota bacterium; assembly: GCA_024279935.1. GTDB lineage: Bacteria > Bacteroidota > Bacteroidia > Bacteroidales > F082 > BM524. The sequence continues at coordinate 35,535 of JAJRQZ010000061.1, read as the reverse complement.
AATAAACTATCAACAAAAGTGGATTTACTTTTTAATGTTGCTAATTCTGAAGTGCTTAGCAAAGAACAAAAGCTAGTTGTGTTCGAGAAGCTTGAAAACAGGATAAATGCCGAAGGCATATTGATATTTAGTTCGGGAGAAACCAGAAGTCAGCTAAAGAACAAGGAAATTGTTGTTGAAAGGTTCTTTGATGCACTGACCTCAGCACTTAAGCCCGCTAAAATCCGGAAAAAAACAAAAATCCCTAAATCGGTTAATGAAAAACGCCTGAAAACCAAAAAGTTTGTCTCCGATAAAAAGGATTTGCGCAAACCGCCCGAATATTAATTTAAATTTAATAAAGCATAATTGCTACTTAACTTGGTGGGGCCTGGCGGATTAGCGTCCCCGTCTGACGTGGGCTGTTTAATGGTAATCTTTTTGCTGTTACCAAGATGTCCCATGAGATTTCCAATATTCTTTTTTTTGATAATTCATTTTCAAGCGTCCTGCTATTTTTATATTTTTACAGCTAATGTTTTTACAGCGCAGAAAGTTTATTCTATCGGGTTTGCTACCGGCTGTGGCAATGCGAAAGCTGCCGCATAACCTCCTCAGCGTCTTTTCCCTTGCAATAATACTTATTTTTGTGTTTTTTATGTTTGGCTAACACGATGTGTGATGCATTTCGCCTAATGAAACATTCATGTTTGATTTTTAACACACAGGAAAATGATTATTATGCAAAAATACATTCATCGGATTAAGCGGATTTAACGGACGTTTTTCGCTTGCGAAAAACTAAAACCCGCTTAATCTGTTAAATCCGATGATAAATATAATATGCTAGATGACAATTAATTACAAAATTATAAACAGATGAATATAAGTTTAAAGCAGAAAGAAAACAAAGATGAACGATATACGTAAAATTGTTGAAGGCGCATGGGAAGACCGTGCTAGATTAAAACAGCAGGAGACTGTTGATGCCATTTATGAGCTTATGGAAATGCTCGATAAGGGCAAGCTTCGCGTTGCCGAGCCTAAGGGCAGCGGTTGGCAGGTAAACGAATGGGTGAAAAAAGCAGTTATCATGTTTTTCCCCATTAGGAAAATGGAAACTACCGAAGTAGGGATATTTGAGTTTCACGATAAGATACCTTTAAAAAAGGATTTTGCCTCACAGGAAGTAAGAGTGGTTCCCCATGCCATCGCCCGTTATGGCAGTTTTTTGGATAAAGGTGTCGTTATGATGCCGTCCTATGTGAACATTGGTGCTTTTGTAGGCAGCAGCACCATGGTTGATACTTGGGTTACAGTAGGCTCATGCGCCCAAATCGGGAGAGAAGTTCATTTGAGCGGTGGTGTTGGTATTGGCGGTGTCCTGGAGCCTGTTCAGGCTGCCCCCGTAATTATAGAGGACAACTGTTTCATAGGCTCGCGCTGCATAGTTGTGGAAGGTGTCAGGGTCGGGAAGGCTGCTGTTCTCGGTGCAAATGTCGTGATAACCCAGTCAACTAGAATAATTGACGTAAGTGGCAGTGTGCCAAGGGAATATAAAGGCTATGTCCCCCCTGCTTAAGTGGTGATACCCGGTTCTTACGAAAAAAGATTCCCGGCGGGGAAATATAATGTCCCCTGTGCATTGATAATAGGGAACCGTAAAGAATCAACGGATAAAAAAACATCCTTGAATGACGCTTTGCGCGATTTTAATGTTTCGGTTTAATCATTATGCTTAGAGAAACAGCTATGGAAAAGTATTTTATACTCAGTTTAGACCAGGGAACAACAAGTTCGAGGGCAATTATATATGATCACAAGGGTGAGGTTTGTGCATTGGCACAGAAGGAATACAAGCAAATCTTCCCCAGGCAGAACTGGGTTGAGCACAATCCAATGGATATTTTAAGCTCTCAATTTGCTGTTGCAACGGAAGTAAGTACCAAATACGGGATTACTCCAGCAAATATTGTTGCCGCAGGAATAACCAACCAGCGCGAAACAACTATCGTATGGGACAAAAGCACCGGGAAACCTGTTTATAATGCCATAGTTTGGCAGGATCACCGCACATCCGAATATTGTAATCAACTAATCGAAGAGGGTTTATCTCAAATGATCAAAGATAAAACAGGATTGGAGATTGATTCTTATTTTTCGGCCACGAAGATCAAATGGATACTTGATAACGTGAGCGGTGCAAGGCAAAAAGCAGAAAATGGCGATTTGCTCTTCGGCACTGTTGATAGTTGGTTGATTTGGAATTTAAGCGGGGGCAAAGTTCATGTGACAGATATAACAAATGCTTCCCGCACCATGCTTTATAATATTTCAACTTTAAGCTGGGATAGTGATTTATTGAAGTTGTTCGATATTCCGGCCGGCATGCTGCCTGTCGTGAAGATGAACGATGAGATATTAGCCGAAACTTCCGGGAATATCTTGAATACCAAAATACCCATAGCTGCCGTTGCCGGCGATCAGCAAGCGGCTATGTTCGGACAGATGTGCTTAGAAAAGGGAATGGCTAAAAACACTTACGGTACCGGGTGTTTTGTGATGGTGAATACCGGACAGGAGTTTGTGAAATCGGGTCAGCGTATGCTCAGTACCATTGCATGGAATTTAAATGGCCAAACAACCTATGCCCTGGAGGGAAGCGTATTTGTTGGAGGTGCTGTAATACAGTGGCTAAGGGATGGCCTCGAATTATTCAAGAAAACTACTGATGTCGAAGGGCTTGCGCTTTCTGCCAGTGATAACGGTGGTGTTTATTTCGTGCCTGCCTTTACGGGATTGGGTGCGCCATACTGGAAACAAGATGCCAAAGCTATTATATATGGCATTAACCGAGGCACCGAACGCTCACATATAGCCCGTGCAGCCCTGGAATCAATTGCGTTCCAGTCGAATGACGTTATTTCCGCCATGGAAAAAGATATAGGCGGGAAGATAAAGCAACTTAGGGTCGATGGTGGTGCCTCCGCAAATAACATGCTGATGCAATTCCAGTCCGATATTTTGAACACCGTGGTCCAACGACCTGAAATATTGGAGACGACTTCTTTGGGGGTTGCGTATATGGCCGGACTTAACACAGGCTTCTGGAGTGATTTGGACGAAATAAAACAGTATTGGAAATTGAGCAGGGAGTTTATGCCCACGATGAATGATACCAAAAGGGGAAACCTTATAAATAGCTGGGGGGAAGTAGTGCTTAAAAGTTTTTGATCTTTACTTCCTCGATCTGATCATCATTTCCAGCATGTCCCACATTTCCTGGGGAATACCTTCAAGCATATTGAATTCGCCTGCCCCTTGCAGCCATTCGCCTCCATCAATGGTTATAACTTCGCCGTTAATATATGCTGAGAAGTCTGACATGAGATAAGCGGCCAAGTTAGCCAGTTCCTGATGTTCGCCCACTCTTTTAAGAGGGACTTTTTTCTTGATATCGAATTTTTCTTTTAAGTCGCCCGGAAGAAGCCTGTCCCATGCACCTTTAGTAGGGAAGGGGCCCGGGGCGATGGCATTTAGGCGGATACCGTATTTTGCCCACTCAACAGCTAGAGAGCGCGTCAGGGCAAGTACTCCGGCTTTTGCCGTGGCAGATGGAACTACATAAGCACTCCCGGTCCAGGCATAGGTAGTTACGATATTTAGTATTGTCGATTTTTCCTGTTTTTCTTTAATCCAATGTTTCCCGCATGCAAGAGTAAAGTTTTTGCTGCCCTTAAGAACTATGTCGATAATGGTGTCGAAGGCATTGGCGGATAATCTTTCGGTGGGACTGATAAAATTACCGGCAGCATTGTTTACAAGCCCGTCAATTCGGCCATATTTCTCAAGCGTTTTCGCCAATACGTTTTCCACCTGATCGTAATTTCTCACATCACAGGCCACAAACATTAGCTCACCGGTGGTTTCTGCAATTAGTTCATCGGCAGTAGTTTGCAGCTTATTTGTGTTTCTGGAGGTAATTACCACTTTTGCGCCCAGCTGCATGAAATATCGCGTCATGGCTTTTCCCAATCCTGAGCCTCCGCCGGTTATTATTATTACTTTGCCCGATAACTCATTGTCCTTGAACATAGGTTCGTTATATGTCATAATCCTTAAATATATTAGTTGGCTAAGTTACGGATATATTTGCTTCATAAAAAAAAGGCTGCCTTTGGGCAGCCTTTTTATACATGCTTTGCTGAACATCTTTTAATGTAACGGCTTATGCTTTAGTTTGCCGAATCTTGTCAGGCATGCTTTTTATCTCATTAACGACAATTTGCCTGTGGTGGGCTTGCCATTTACAGTAAGCCGATAATAATAAATACCTGCCGGCAAATTACTATTTGAGCTGAACTTCACTTTATAAGTGCCCGGTGGCTGCGTTTGCTTTACCAGTGTTTTTATCTTGCTCCCCCTTGCATCGTAAACAGTTACATTTATATCAGCTTGGTGTTCAATTTGATATTCAATGGTCGTGCTGCCTTGAAAAGGGTTTGGATAGGCAATTGCCCTGATGTCGGTCGATGAAAATTCATCAACAGCACTTGGGGAAGAAACCTCGAGTGATACATTCTCGAACATAAGGTGTAGAAACCCATGATCGGTACCCGGCACGGGGTCAAAGTTTCCTTCCATATCCAGAGGGGGAAGGATGATATGTGTTTCTCTTTTCCCCGGATTATAATCACTGGAGTCAACCTCTGCGCTTGGAATCATCATCAAATTATCGGTTCTTACCCTTGTGGCAACCATCATGTGAATTACTCTATCGGAAGCCAGCACATTGCCCTCGCCGTCCTTCAGGTCGGTAATGCCCCATAAGGTTACATAGGAAGTCATTTTCGGCATAAGCCCGGTACCTATGCCGGTATTGCCGTGCATAAGCTTGTCGAGACCAACACCTCCAAAAAAAGTATGATCGCCAGCCCCTTCAGGCTTGTGGATTATCATGATTTTGTCTATCATGAACTTTTTCCCGTTAGGTCTCTCAAACATGATGTTCACGCTAACAACACTGTCTCTTGAGTCGGGCGAATCTATTGAATCCACATCCCTGACCTCTAGCGAGTAATTTCCCGAAGCAACACTTATATTGTTGGAAAACGGGGTCGGGCTCATGGCAGGGTTCATCACTGCGGGTCCGGGCAATACTTCATAAACTTTTGTCCAGTCTTTGTCGCCCATCTTCAACATAGGCTTTTCAAACATCATGTGCAAAAACCCGTGATCCGTTCCCGGTATCGGATCCATATCCCCTGCCATGTTCAGGGGCGGAAGAATAATGTGGGTTTGCACATTCCTGACGTTGTAGTCAGAACGGTCAACAACAACATTTGTGTCCAGCATCAGCGAATCCCTCACGTTGGTGGCAACCATCAGGTGGATGATTCTGTTGGAGGCAATTACCGTATCGGTACCGGCATCTTTCAAGTCCGTCAATCCCCAAAGGGTAATGTAGGCCATCATTTTGGGCATCAGGTTTGTACCTACCCCTGTGTTGCCGTGCATGACTTTGTTGAGGCCGACGCCCCCAAAAAATGTATGGTAGCCCGCGCTCTCCGGCTTGTGTATTATCATAATGTTGTCAATCTTGTATTCGCGTCCGTCGTTACCGGTAAACAGTATGTTGACATCCGATACCGAATCGCGGGAGTCCGGTGAATCTTCAGGGTCGATATCTGCAACCGTTAGATTATACGAACCGCTCGACATGCTGATGTTATTTGAAAAAGGTGTCGGATCCATGTCGGGGTTTATGACCGAAGGACCCGGCATGATTTCGTAAACCATCTCGCTGGACATGCTTTGGCTCCCGCTAAATTTTACGAGGCCGGGGTAGTCGGCGGTTGAAGTGGCGTTTTGTCCCTGTGTATTTACAGAAGACAGGCTTATGGATAAAATAAGTATCCATAGGTTTCTAAAGTAGAATTTTGTTTTCATGTTTAATATTTTAATTACAACTGATTATCTATCCGTTTTCAACGAATGCACCATAAATAGCGAGTATGCATATTGTTTGGTGAAATAGTCGGGGGCTTTTTTGCCTCCTGACATAAGGCGTTGTTAATTAGTTGTTAAGAAATGGTTTTGTTTGTAGGTAAAAAGTGTTTTTAAGCATCCGTGGAAACATGGCAGCTTGCTTTATGCGAAAAAGGGCCATGGAAGACCATAAACCTGGATTATTTGTTTTTCAAATGGGAGCAATAGCCGAGCCGGAGCCCGCCACACAAAAAAAAAGGTGTCCCGATTTCATCATTGAGACACCTTATAAGCAATGGCGGATTTCTTTACTGTAATATACCTGAAAACTCCTGGGTATATGTATTTCCTTCAGTTATGTCGATATTAAATGTGTAATTGAACTGGTGGTCGCTCATATTAAAGTAACCGTAATGCACGTCACCTTGGCCATGGTCATTGCCCATGTGCTGACTCCAGTTTGTCCAGCTGCCGCTGTTTCCCATCATGTGGTGTTGTTCCGTTTTGCCATGGCCATATTGGCTATAAAAATCCTCATCTGTAAAACAAACCCTCATCGTGTTGCCATCTTCATACAATTCGAGCATGAAGGTGGTGTCGAGGTCATCCCCATAGCAATGGATTTGAACAGTATAGTCGTTGACTGCACTGATATCGGCAGTTGCCGGGCTGGTCCCTTTTAAATTATTGGTTGTCAGCGTGCCTTCGTAGGTGCCAATTACTGCTTTAGTAAGATTGGGATTGGCCTGGTTTTTATTGTTGCACGAAACAATGGTAATAACCGTGATTGCCATTGCGATAATTGAGAATACTTTTAAACTTTTCATTTTTACTGTTTTTTTATTTATGTTAAGAATTCAATTATGTTCAATACTGTTGCCGGCTTCCGAAAGCAGGCATTCCCGTAATGATTTTCAAATTATTTTTACGGTGTATTTTCTAGCAAGACCAGTTCATTTCCGAGGAGTTGCCTACGCATGAAATTTTTTCGTAAAGACAGAAACACTGGAAATATTGATGCAAGGGAATTTAAAGAAGCATCACTGGATTTTTATCAGTGGTTCGATGCTTAATAACAATATCATTATCAGAACAAAATAATTTATTCGCATAAAATAATGAAATGGGTTGAAGTCTTTTGTGCCGGGAAGTATCAGCTTTGAAAAAACAGCTATCAGCCAGAATGAAGCCATAACGATTAAAACTTTGAAAATCAGTAGGCTGATAAGACCTGATACGGCAACCATTATCGCTGCCACAGCAGTGGCAACAGTCCATAAAAAAGTAAAGTTCTTTATTTGTTGGGGGTTAATCCTGCTTGTAATTGACTTAAATCCAGCCTTTTCGTATTCTTTGCCATATTTAAGCATAAGCAGCCAGAAATGAGGGACCTGCCACATAAAGAAGAACAAGCCTAGGGTAAGGGCTCTTGGGTCGGACAATAAACCGCCTGCCGCCACCCAGCCGACAAGGGGTGGGAGGGCGCCGATAACACTGCCGGGGATTACCGCAAACGCAGTTTTTCTTTTGAGTGGTGTGTAAATCCCGTTATACCAGATCAAAGCCAAGACCGATAATTGAAGGGCTAAAAAGCCGCTTCCGTAATATATTAAAAATGAGCCAATCATAATTTCGGCCAGGGCAATGGCACTAGCACCTGAGTTGCTTATTCTTCCCGAGGGAATAGGTCTGTTGCTTGTGCGGTCCATTATAGCGTCCTTGTCGCTGTCCTGTATATGATTGAGCACGGCAGATCCGCATGCAAGAACGAATATTCCTAGTACGGGCATGATAACCGCCGTGTCGATGCCTTGTTTTGCCAGGATATACCCGGCCATAGTCGTTAAGGTAACGGCAAAGGTGATCCTTATCTTATTGAGCTCCAATAATACCTTGATCCATTCTTTCATTTAAAAATATTACTTAATGGTTGAGACATAATCAATTATATGCGAGATTTCATCATCGCTCAGCGGAAGCTTGGGCATTAAGCCCGATTGAAATCCTTTGACGTTCGACGATAAGGGGTTTTGAAGCTTATGTTTTATGAAATCAGCATCAACCGTGATTGTTTTTTCTTTGCCGTCAACGATTATGGTTTCGCTTCTACCAACTACACCTTTGAAGCTAGGGCCTACCAAACGGCTTCCGTCAGTTGTGTGGCACGAGAAACATGCATTTTTCTTCATAAGGGTTAAGCCGGGATGTTCGTTGGAATTGTCTTGTTTTTCGGCCAGCCATGTATTGAATTTATCGTTTTCGACAACGGTAACGCTGCTGAGCATATATGAATGCAGCTGCCCGCAATATTCGGCACAGAGTATGTCATAGCGGCCTAGTTTCTGACCAATGAACCACATGGAGAAGTCCTTGCCGGGAACAACATCCTGTTTCAGCCTGAAGGCGGGAATATACAGCGAATGCAACACATCTTTGGAAACGAGGTTCAATTTGATCGGTTTGTCGATGGGAATAACCAATGTGTCAGATGATTTGCCGTTATCGTAATTAAAAGTCCATTTCCACATTTGGCCAACTGCCTGTATCTCCATGGCATCGTCGGGGGCTGTGAGCATTGGGCGATAGCCTACCCAACCATACCAGAACATCAAAAGCACGAGAATCGTCGGCACTACGGTCCAGATTATTTCGAGTGTCCAGCTGCCTTCGATATTTGTGGCCACGGGATTCCTCTTCTTACTGTACCTAAATAAAAAGTATATCATCACGGCGGTAATCCCAACAAGGAAAAAGACTGAGATCGCCAAAATAAAATAGAGTGAAAAATCAACTCCTTCAACAAAGTTAGAAGCGTACATATATTATCTTGTTATATAATCCAAAGTTATCATTATCATAAAAAAGACAAATAGCCCGAGAACCGTTGCCATCATTATTTTGTAAATTTTAGGTTCGTATTTAAGATGCATGAAATAATATCCTACGGCAGTAGCTTTTACGGTTGCTATTATCATAGCCGTTGCCACCGAAAGGGTTCTTAGTTCCGCCCCGAAGACCGAGACGAACACTGTCATGAAAGTTAGCAGTATCAATGCAAGCCAAGTGCTTAGGTGTTCTTTATATGAACTTATGTGTATATTTTCTTTTTCGCTCATAGTATTAATGTATTAGATAAAACAATGGGAAGAGGTATATCCAGATCAAATCCACCAGGTGCCAATAGAGCCCGGCGTTCTCCGAGAGCGAATATCGCTCGGGCGTAACACTGCCTTTTTTAACTCCCCTGATGACGAACATTATAAAAACCGCTCCCACAATAACATGAAGTCCGTGCAGCCCGGTCATGAAGAAATACAGATAGAAATACAATCTCTCGCCTGTGGGCAGCTGTTGGTAATGCTCCATTCCAGGAAACAAGCCATGCTCGAACTTGGCCCCCCACTCGAAATATTTTACTATCAAAAACCCGAGGGCTGCTAGGATAGTTATCCACATTAACCTGATAGACAGTATTTTATTGCCTTTTTGGAGTGCTGTTATCGACATGGCTATCGTCATGCTGCTGGTGATAAGGAGGACTGTATTAAAAGTCCCCATCCAAACGTTAAGCTTAAACGACGCCAATAGGAAGGCTTCCGAATTAAGCTCGCGGTAAACCATATATACCAAAAACAGCCCTCCAAAAAGCAGCAATTCGGTATATAAAAACAGCCACATGCCCATTTTCGATGCCTTGGCATCGAAATTATGTCCTGAGTTTGGTAAATGAAATGTATGATCCATATTTTATTCTTCTGTTTACGATCTTGTTATTCTTAAAAACTATCAACTATTCGCTAATTACTACTTTTAGCATTAGGATAGTTATAAGGTCCTCCTTCCGGGATTTTCGGCATTTTGTCAAAGTTCTCCAGTGGCGGCGGCGACTTGGTCTGCCATTCCAAAGTAATTCCGCCCCAAGGGTTGTCAGGGGCTTTTTTGCCTTTTCTTGCCGCAACGAATAAGTTGACGATCAGTACTATAAGGCTTGAGACTGTTATCCACGAGCCAACTGTTGATACCTGGTTCCAGAAAGTGAATTCCGGTAAATAATCGTAATATCTTCTTGGCATGCCCATTATCCCCAATATTATCATCGGGAAATACAATATATTGAAACCGATAAGCAAAGTTGCGAAAGCAGTGTTAGCGACTTTTTTATTATACATTTTGCCCCATATTTTCGGGAACCAATAATGCAATGCACCGAAAAAGGCGAATCCCGTTCCGCCGAACATCACATAATGAAGATGGCCGACCACGAAATAAGTATCGTGAAGATGGATATCGGCGGCAAGCGCACCGTTTACCAATCCCGTCAAACCTCCGATAAGGAAGTTGAATATAAATGCCAGGGCGAACAACAAAGGTGTGTCAATATTTATTGAGCCTTTGTAAAGGGTTGCAATCCAGTTGAATACCTTTATCGATGTTGGTATTGCAACAAGGAATGTAAGTATGGAGAAGATATAGGCGGCAGGGCCGCTCATACCGGAGGTGAACATGTGGTGCCCCCATACAAAATAACCTATAAATGCGATGGCCATACTCGAATAAGCAATGGCTTTATAGCCGAAGATAGTTCTTTGCGCAAAAGTTGGAATTATCTCGGATACTATCCCCATCGCCGGCAAGGCCATGATATAGACAGCAGGGTGGGAGTAAATCCAGAACATGTGCTGATAGAGAACCGGGTCGCCACCGATTGACGGATCGAAAAGCCCGACCCCGAAAACCCTTTCGGCAACTATCATCAACAGTGTGATTCCAATAACCGGGGTTGCCAAAAGCTGTATCCATGATGTTGCATACAAGCTCCATGCAAATAAAGGCATTTGATTGAACCCCATGCCCGGTGTCCGCAGCCTGTGTATGGTTACTATAAAGTTCAGCCCCGTTAAGATGGACGAAAAACCAAGAACAAAGGCCGCTACTACCGACATGGTAACATTAGTGCCCGTCCTGACACTGTACGGGGCATAGAACGTCCAGCCTGTATCGGCAGGTCCATCGCCAAAAACCAGGGTTCCCAAGGCGAAAAGTGCTCCTATTGCATATAGCCAAAACGAGAATAAATTAAGTCTTGGAAATGCAACATCATCAGTACCAAGCAGCAGCGGGAGAAAAAAGTTCCCGAAAACAGCAGGGATACTGGGGATGATAAACAGGAAGATCATTATTACTCCATGCAAGGTGAATATTTGGTTGTAGGTGTGCGGCTCAACAATGTCCTTGCCCGGGTGAAAGAGCTCGAGCCTCATTAAAATGCCCAAGGAAGCACCAACGAGGAAGAAAGTAATTATCGAATAAAGGTACAAAAGGGCCACCCTTTTATGGTCTAGGGTAAATAGCCACGATATTATCCCTTTCTTCGCTTTGTAAAACGTGGTGTAAGGTAAAGTATCAACTGTCATATTTCTGATATTCTGTTAATTATTTTATTTTTCCCCGAATCCGGGCTTGTGGGTTTTCTTTTTGTTGCCTTTGTATAACATACTGGATAACAATATTAAAGCTAATAGCAAAATTATGGAACCTGATATTTTTGTTATATTGAAAACATATTTTTTCCCTGATGGATCGTAGCTAAAACAATAGTTCAGCACCTTGTTTATCGTTGGCCCCGATTTCCCCTGTGCTGCCTCGACGATAGACATTTTAAGGTCGAAGGGCAAAAAGTAGGTGCTTCCGTAAAGGTAGCGGGTGATTTTTCCATCGGGGCTTAATACTATTATGGTTGCAGGATGAATATATTCCTTGCCTTCTTTTTTAACTTTAAAACCTACTTCGTCGAGTAGCTTGAAGATATTCGTGCTGTCGCCGGTGAGGAATTTCCAGTAATTATCGGTGTCGCCGTGTTTAACAAGTTTTTGGTAGGTGTGCTTCTTCTTTTTTGCCAGTGGCGGCTTTTCGGTGGCCGAGAAACTTATAGTAAAAACCCGATAGTCTTTTCCTATGTCGATATCGGCTTTTTCCATGGCCTCCGCCAGTCCGTTCATGAGCGGGCTGCAAAGCCCGGGGCACTCATAATAAACTAAATTTATAATAGTTGGGCGGTCGATAGCCTCCTTCAAGTTTATCTTATTATATAATTCATCGGTAAAAATTAAATCGTCCGAAATGTATTCGTCCAGATGCTCATAAACCCCTAATTCGTTTTCAGCCGATGTCGTTACTGAAAAAAAGGAGGTGAAACCTAGTAGGACGAAAAGCACAACTGACTTAGCAATAGATAGTTTCATAGCCTATTTAAACAAAAATCAATTAAAAAACAATTCGGCTAATTTAGACTAAATAAAAATAACAATAATAAATGCCCTTATGACATTTTGCATGTTTGGGACGAACCCTGTTTGATTGCAGGCACACAATTCCCGTTCAATCTATTGCATTCGTGTTTGGTCTTGCGCGCTCAACCCCAGTTATACATCTTCCTCTCCACAGAACTTGCTATGAGGAATTATCAATGTGTTTTTACAAATTTAATACGTTTCACAAAACCAATTCCTTGCAGCTCGACTATGTAAATGCCTGGTAAAAGTTTTGAGATATTCAAGGCTTGTTCGTTAGTCCCTGTCCTGTTCAAGCATATTTGCCCGTTTAAGTTCAGTATTTTCAACGATATAAGTTCGACGTTTGATTTAATACTGAGCTTGTCGGTTGCCGGATTTGGGAATATGCGTATATCGTTATAGTTATTTTCCTGGAAACCAACTGTGCTGCATTGTTTTACCTCATCGAATTTTACTTGTAATGAGTCGATTGGCTCAATTCCACCCCCGTCGGAAGTCCTTACGGAAAGCAAAAACGAGGGTTCTCCAAAAACATCGTCGGCTTGAGCAACCTTGACAAACGAAAAAAGAGCTGAGGTCCCATTTGAGAAACAGCGGGAATCGGATCCGACCATTTTCGCTCCCTGAAGTGCAGCCATGAGTTTGCAGGCCAAATCCCCTTCCTCTCTCAGGAATCTGGTTTCCATCGAGTCCAATACTTCGGGGCCTTTTAAGATATTCCCCTGGATTGAATAGCCCGGGCCTGTTATATGGTTCTTGTAATCATCGGTCTGATTACCTGTGAACGCGGCTGAAAGGGAACTGTTGTTAACTAGCCTGACAATTCCGTATTGCCTTTTTTCAGGATTGTTTTGGGCGTCATTATTATAAAGCCAGTCAATAATCTGCTGTGGCATATCCCCGGCATTCATCCTTTCTCTTGCATTTGCCTGGTTGGAAGACAAATACCATGCTTGTGTGTTAATTGCGCCAACACCGGGGAAAAGCTCGCCTAAAAAGTCGTCGTCGTAACCTGGAAAGTTATCCATGTCAACACATGAGGCGCCGGCGCTTCCGACCTCACCTGTGATAGTGTCAACTGCCACTATGGAAAAGGTATCCTGTGATTTAACAGGCTTATTGCTGATACTGATGAGCAGGGCTAAAATAATGTAATAATAGTTTTTCATAAGTCTTATTTTATTGTAACGCCTTCAGCCTCGAAATAGTACTCGGCTTTGGCTTGGGTTATTGCATCAATTTCCATTTGTGGTTTCCCCTCTGCCTTGGCGGCTTTTTTTAATTCGTCAACAGAGATAATTTCTTTTGTGGCCACACCTTCGATAACGGCAGTGCGGCCGGCAATGTCCTTTGGCATTGTAAACGCTTCGTTTTTAAATGTTACGTGAACAGTTTTGCCATGGCCGATGTCCATATTTAGCCAGCAGCCTGTCATTTGGCAGACGGCATCGACCTTGCCTTGCAGTTTTAGCCCTTTTTTATCCTTGTTTTCCAATGCTATCGCCAACGATTCGGCATTGCGTATATCAGTATTGGCTATTTTATTGCCAAATACTTTTCCTCCTACAGCATTTATAATACCACTGTTTCCTGGTTCGGCTTTCTTTGTGTGAGCACTGTTTTGGCAGGAAGCGATTATAAGCATTGCGCTTATGAGCACTAAATATCTTTTCATGGCAACGATTTTAATTAGTTCGCGAGATTCATAAAAAAAACAGGATTCAAATATACGTCAAATCCTGTTCCCATAAAAATTGTTGACTAATTATTTATCTCACTATCTTTATGTCTTTAACATCCTCAAGTTTTACGGTTCCATAGTCGTTTCCCCAAGCGTTTAAGACATAGTTGATCACTGCGACCGCATCCTCGTGATTGTCAACCTGCGGTGGCATTGGTATCGCATAAGTTGCCCCATTAACTGTTAAAGGAGTGGTGTTGCCGTTAAGTACTTGTGTAACAGCACGATGCTTATCGGCTTTTAGATAGTCGGAACCTTTTAGCGGAGGAAATGCATTGGGAATGCCCATACCGGAAAGTTGGTGGCAGGCAACGCATTTTTCCTTATAAATCTTGGCTCCCTTGGGGAATTTCGCATCTGCCGGATCATCGCCTGGCAGGCTAATGGCTGAAACATTATTTGAGACGGGTGCTGTTTTGTTTAAAACTGCATAAGAACTATAACTTGCTATGGCAAGAATAAATACGATTAAAAGTGTTTTTTTCATGTTATATAATTTTTAATTTAATTGTAAAGTGTCATTTCCCGTTTTTATTTTTGAAGCATCATGATGCAACATTTTTTCATTAGGTTTAAGCATTTTTTCTTTCGGGCTAACATACATTATGCCTAAGCTCAAGCCTCTTAGAATAAATAGAACCCCAAGAAAAACAATAAAAGCGGATAAAACCCAACTGAATTTTCTTCGGATTTTAACACCGATAATATTGCCCAATATTGGAATTGCAAACATAATAGGAATTGTTCCAAGACCAAACAGAATCATAAAAATAATTCCGCTCATCATATTGCCGGTATTCAATGCCCCGGCAATGGCTACATAAACAGGCCCGCACGGGAGCAGTCCGTTCAATAATCCTATTGCAAATAGACTTAGATAGGAAGTGTTGGAGAACAATTTCCTGAATTTTGCAGTTAATTTTCCGGTATAACCGAAGAAAAAACTTTCAATTTTACGTTTGTCTTTGAAGAGTGCCGGGAAAATCACGCTCATTATCATCAAAGTGCCGATTATTATCGATGCCCATTGTTGGAATCCGGCCATCCTGATGCCTTGGCCCAAAAGCCCGAATACTGCACCGATCAAGGCATAGGTAACTGTTCGTCCAATATTGTATAGCAAGGCCCCGCCGACTTTGCCGATCCATTTTTTGTTCCCTAAGGGAAGGGCAACTGCAATAGGGCCGCACATTCCTATACAGTGCAGGCTGGTTACCAAACCTGTTACGATCGCCAATATGTAAAAGTTATCCATTATTCAAAAAAGAAATCGCGTTCGAAATAATATCCTACATTGTCTGAATTCCAATAAACCTTGAGAAGGTATTTCCCATGTTTGAAATTATTGTGTCCAAACATAAACGAAGTATCTTCCGATTTTATATCAAAAACTCTATCGAGCGTCTCATCGGAATGCCTGAAGAACAGAATACTTGCCGTATCCGCATTAAGAATAGGCGTTGTGACCAGAATCCCATCCTTGGTTTGAGAGAACGAGAAAAAATCCCTTTTTCGGGAAGCGTTCTTTATCTCGTTCAGCCTTTGCTGATATTCCTGTCCCTTGGGATAATAATCCTTTTCGACAAGGCTTATTTCATTCTTAAAGCTAAAAACGACGAAGCCGGCTATCAGCGACATGAAAAGCACAATGGCGACAAATATCTTAGTGCCCCAATTCCATTTAATATCCATAAAAAACTCTTTAGTTGTCAAGATTATTCGGGCCAACAAAAGTACTGTTATATTCTTCAATAATTTTACCTTTGTTGTAAATGCCGAAAATTACTGCTGTGTTTGAAGATGTTAGTTCTTTCTTCCCGATTATCGACATAAATGTACCTTTCCCGACTTCACCTTTCCTTATAGTGTCCTTTGGCCCGATATACTGAATTCTGCCGTTTAGGTTGTCCGACTTAATTTCTACATTTATATCCTCTCTTATTTTATTGACTATCTGGTAATTATAGATGTTGCTCAGGCTGTCGGGGCCATATTCCTGATACATCGTTCCTCTTTGCCTCAAAATAGTAACTTCAAAATCACCGCGGATCATAAACATTGAAGCAACAAAGAAGAGCAGAAGTGTTAAAACTACTGAGTATGCTATCGAGCGGGTATTGAATATAGAACTCTTGCCAGAGCTGATTCCTTCTTCAGAATCGTATCTGATAAGTCCCCTTGGCTTTCCTATCCTGTCCATGATCGAGTCGCAGGCATCGATACATGCGGTACAGTTAATACATTCCAACTGGGTCCCGTTTTTGATGTCGATGCCTGTTGGGCAAACAGTTACGCAGCTATTGCAGTCGATGCAGTCGCCAAGGCCTTTTTCCTCTGCCAGTTTCAGGGGGCCTCTTGGCTCGCCTCTTTTATAATCGTAACCGACCATAATTGTTTTCTTGTCAACGAGAACCCCCTGAAGCCTTCCATAGGGACAGGCTATGCTACAAACCTGTTCGCGGAAAAATGCGAACACAAAATAGAAAGCCCCTGAGAACAAAGTAAGTGCCGCAAATCCGCCCAGTTGGGAAACAGGGCCTTGTTTATAGAATTCCAAGACCTGGTCGATACCGATAATATAGGAAAGGAAGATAGTTGATGTAGCAATGGCGATTAAGAAGAACACTATGTGCTTCAATGATTTACGCCATATTTTATCAACATCCCAATCCTGTTTGTCAAGCCTTCTCTGGGCTGCTGCATCACCTTCTATCAAGTATTCGATCCTTCTGAAAACGAATTCCATAAAAATTGTTTGAGGGCATACCCATCCGCAAAAAATCCTTCCGAATATTACCGTGAACAAAACAATAAACACTATCAATGTTATGAACGACAGAAGTATGAGGTGGAAATCCTGTGGCCAGAATACGATCCCGAATATAATGAACTTTCGTTCCAGAATGTTGAAAAGCATTATCGGGTCGCCCTTATATTTAATAAAAGGTCCGATAAACATCAAGGCCAAAAGAACAATTGCAACTATTTTCCTTTTATTGAAAAACTGCCCTTTGGGTTTTTTTGCATATACCCATTTGCGATGACCTTGCTCATCAACAGTTCCTATTTTATCCCTGTACGATGAATTATGTTCTTTCATAGGTTTCATTTCCGTATAACTAATCTAATAAAAGTCGATGTGTTTTTTAATGTTGCTAAAAAAAGCCGAGTCGAAGTCCCGGCTTTTTAATTTGGTCAAAAATTATACTAATTCAATATTCAGTGCCTTGTGGCGCTTTTGGCGTTGCTGGCGTGGTGCCGTGCAATTTTAAGAGTATATAGCTGACAACCTCAAGCCGTTCCTTGTTGGATAGTTGGTCCTTATAGGGGAGCATGCCTTTTTCCAATACTCCCTTAGTTGCAATTTTGTACAAGTCCTCTACCTTGTTTCCGTGTATCCAGAAGTTATCGGTCATATTAGGGCCAACTAATCCGCCACCGTCAACAAGATGGCAGGCGGCGCATATCTTGGTCCAGGTGGCCATGCCGTTTGCCAGCGAGGCGTCGTCGGTAAGCAAAACGACTTCAAAATTTGCCTCGACAACTTTTTCAGGTTGCGATTTCTCGAATCCTTCCATCTCGGCATTGTACTCTGCCTTTTGAACCAGGTCGTCGGCATTGAACACAAACAAGCGGACAAGATAAACAATCGCAAATGCAATACTTATATAAAAGAGCCACTTCCACCAGGGCGGAAGGTCGTTGTCGAGTTCCCGAATGCCATCGTAATCATGGTCTTTTATCAGACGTTCGTTGGTAAGCGTATCCAATTCGTAGTCTTCGTTTTGATTTTTTATATTATCTGTAGCCATTTTATTTTTTTTAATTATTCAAATTATTATTGCTGTCAAAGTGAAAATCCGAATGATCGTCCAGAGGTAGCTTGCTCATTTCTTCTATATGTTTTTTGTCAGTCTTGATGACAAGATATCCAACGAGCAAAAAAAACGAGAAGAATATCAATAAGCTAATGATAGGATATATTTCGATACCGTCAATTCTCTCCAATGTGTTCATTACAATTTTCATGGTCTTTACTTTTTAAGATTATTTGTCTTTATATAAGTCAGTGCCCAACCTTTGCAGATAAGCTATCAAAGCGATGATTTCTGCATCGTCGTCAACATTAATTCCGCTTGAACGCAGATCGTCGCCAATTTTCCTGGCCTGGGAAGTTAAATCTGCCAAAGCATTATTCTCATAACCTTCGGGATAAGGAACCCCGACACTGCGCAAAGTGGAAATCTTAGATTCCAGAATGCTTACGTCCAGTGCGTTCTCGGCTAAATATGGATATTGTGGCATAATAGAGGCATTATTCATTTTTTGTGGGTCCACAAGGTGGTTGTAATGCCATGAATTCGGTTTTCGATATGAGTTTACAACGCCATCGTTTACACCTTCGCGAGCCAGGTCGGGACCTGTGCGCTTGGAGCCGAACAGGAAGGGGTGGTCATAGACGCTTTCACCCGATTTGCTGTATTCGCCATAGCGGGCAACCTCGGAACGGAATGGCCTTATCATCTGTGAATGACACAAATAACAACCCTCCCTGATGTATATATCGCGCCCTTCCACCTCCAGAGGGGAATACGGTTGAACGCTCGATATTGTCTTAACATTAGATTTAACCAGGTACATCGGTACTATTTCTATTAATCCGCCAATAAGGATTACAACGAGCGCGGCAATAGTGAACTGTATAGGTCTTCCTTCCAGCTTGCGATGCCATCCTTCTTTCTCGTGTGATTTGAATGAAGCAGGGGCCTCATCTTCCTCGGTAGCGAGAAACGAACCTGATTTCACCGTTTTAACGATGTTATATACAAATAACAATGCACCTATAAAGTATAGTGTTCCGCCAAAAGCACGCAGATAATACATTGGCATTATTTGAGTTACGGTTTCCAGAAAGTCGGGATATGTCAATAAGCCGTCGGTGGTGAACTCTTTCCACATCAAGCTTTGCGTAAATCCGGCAAAATATAGCGGGATTGAGAAAAACAGCATTCCTAGCGTTGCTATCCAAAAATGGACATTAGCCAACTTAACTGAGAATATTTTCGTTTTGAACAGCTTGGGGGCTAACCAATAGATCATACCAAAAGTCATCATGGCGTTCCAGCCCAATGTCCCTATATGTACGTGTGCAATTGTCCAGTCGGTAAAGTGGCTCAAAGCATTTACTGATTTAAGAGAAAGCATTGGCCCCTCGAATGTTGACATGCCATAAGCAGTTACGGCAACTACAAACATCTTGAGAACAGGATCCTCGCGAACTTTGTCCCAGGCTCCCCTTAAAGTAAGGAGGCCGTTTATCATGCCTCCCCAGGACGGTGCTATGAGCATGATGGAGAAAACAACCCCCAAAGCCTGTGCCCAGTCAGGAAGCGATGAATATAAAAGGTGGTGCGGGCCCGCCCAGATATAAAGGAATATCAAAGCCCAAAAGTGGATGATCGAAAGTTTATATGAATAAACGGGACGGTTGGAAACCTTAGGGATGAAATAATACATCATACCTAAAACCGGGGTTGTGAGGAAGAAGGCTACCGCGTTATGGCCATACCACCATTGTACAAGAGCATCCTGTATCCCTGCATAAACAGGGTAGGAGTGAAGCAGTGATGTGGGTATTTGTAAGTTGTTCACAATGTAAAGAACCGCAACGGTAACCCAAGTGGCAATATAAAACCAAATGGCAACATAAATGTGCTTGATCCTCCTGTTAAGTATAGTCCAGATCAGGTTTATCCCGAAAACAACCCAAACCACAACAACTGCAATGTCGATGGGCCAGATTAACTCGGCGTACTCCTTCGATTGGGTCAAGCCGAAAGGCAGTGTCAAAGCGGCAGCAACTATTATCAGCTGCCAGCCCCAAAAATGGATGTTCCCCAACATCTTGCTGTACATAGGTGTCTTCAACAGCCGTGGTGTGGAATAATAAATCGCGGTAAAAATACCGTTGCCGACAAATGCAAAAATTGCCGCATTGGTGTGCAATGGTCTCAACCTTCCAAATGAAAGCCACGAAATTCCTCCGCTCATAGTGGGGAATATCAACTCGAAGGCGGCCGTTAGTCCAACCAGCATGCCCACGACGCCCCATAGAATCGTGGCAAACATGAACATTTTAGAAAGCCTGTTGTCATAGGTAAACTTTTCTAAATTCATAAGATTATAATTATTGGTTTAAAATTATTTTGTTTTTGATTCGGAATCATCACTTGAAACCGGTGTGTTCTCCGTCTTTTCTTTGCTGTCGTCGAACAACATCCTTACTGCCGGCGAATATGTGTCGTCGTACTGACCGCTTTTCACCGCCCAGATGAAGCCGGCTAAAAACCCTCCGGCCACTATTATCCCAATTATGATTAATATTATAACTACCGACATTTAAGTATTCAAGTGCCTAAATGGAAAATAAAGAACAAAAATATGAAAAAAATCGTAAAAACAAAAAATTTACTAATTTAGAACGAATAAAAATAAGGGGTTAAAATACGGAGTTGCAGATTATTATGATAATTCTCGCTTTGAAATTATTTTTATGCTTAATGTTGCAAAAGCCACAACGCTAATGGAACTTAGCGGCATGAGTATAGCAGCGACGATTGGTGACAAAATTCCTTGTACCGCTATAAATATACCAACGGCATTATATAAAAATGAAATAAGAAAGCTTATTTTAATGATTTTCATGGAAACTTTAGTGAAGTTCACGAACTCATAGAGGTTTTTGAATTTCGATGATTCTATTATTCCTTCACAGGCAGGGGAGAAACTAAAGATATCGTCCGCTACTGTGAGTCCTACCTCGCTTTCCATCAGTGCCCCAGCATCGTTTAAGCCGTCGCCTATCATCAAAACATGATTAGCCTCATTGTTGTTTATCTGTTTTATAAACTCTTTTTTGTCAGTTGGGCTTTGATTGAACAACAATTTGGCGTTTTTGCCAAATATCTTTGTTAAATTATCTTTTTCCGAATCGTTGTCGCCTGAAAGGAGATACAGCTTATATTTCTTTTTGAAATTATTGATCACGTCTTGCAGACCTTCCCTATAAACATTTTCTATCTTATAGTGCCCAACAACTTTGTCATGGATAAGCACATAGACATTCGTGGAGCTAGTCTCGGTTTCTTCTTTTCCCAAGATAAATTTCCTTGAGCCGATATTGACTTTTTTCCCATCGACATTTGCTGAAATGCCCATGGCCGGTATTTCCAGGAAGTTGTGTGTTTCCTTTAATTGCGTATTCTTTATGGAGTTGGCGATTGCTATGCTGAGTGGATGGCTCGAATGCGAGCAGACCGATTTGATGATCCTTTTTTCCTCTTCGCTCAATGTATCACCCTTGAACTGTGTTTTAACTTTTGAGTTTATGGTGAGCGTTCCTGTTTTATCGAACACTATATGATTTGTTTTGTAAAGATGCTCGATGATATCGGTGTTTTTCAAATAAAACCCTTTTCGCCCGAAGACCCGCAAGGTGCTTCCGAAAGTAAATGGGACAGTCAGCGCCAATGCGCAGGGGCAGGCAATAATCAATACTGAGGTAAAGGCATAAATAGCCAGTCGGCTATCAAAAATAAGCCAGTACAGTCCTGATCCAAAGGCTATTAGCAGTATAATGGCAGTAAAATACTCGCTTATCTTATTTATGGCCGAGTTTAACTTGGTGGAAGTGTCCTTTTTGTTGTTGTCCTGATTCCACAATTGGGTGAGATAGCTTTGCTCAACGGTCTTGATAATTTCAAGCTCGATGGAGCTCCCGGCCTGCCGCCCGCCCGCAAAAATAATTTCACCTGTTTTTTTATTCACCGGCATCGACTCGCCTGTTACAAACGAATAATCTATATTGGCTTTGCCCTTTAGCAATTTTGCGTCGCATGGTATCAATTCATGGTTCCTGATAACTATCCTGTCGCCCACAAGCAGGTTTTTTATCGGTACTGATTCTGTTTTTGCCCCATCTGTTTTGCTTACGGCAACTGGGAAATACGATTTATAATCCCTTTCGAAGGATAATGCCTGATATGTCATGCCTTGATACCATTTGCCTATTAGCAAGAAAAAAACCAATCCGACCAAGGAGTCGAGATATCCAATTCCCGACCCGCTCAAGATATCGTAAGTGCTTTGTGCGAAAAGAGTGAAAATACCCAAAGTGATAGGCAAATCGATATTTATTATTTTGTGTTTTAGGCCTTTAAATGCCGAAAGGTAATAATCGGCCGCACTATAAAAAACTACTGGAAGGGCAAGGATAAAGCTCATCCACCCAAAAACCTTCACAAACACCTCCTCCAGCTGATCGCCGCCGGGCAGATATTCAGGAAAATTATATAACATGACGTTCAGGAGGCTGAAGCCGGCAATGCCTATTTTTATCAGAAGGTCCTTTTCATGGTTCGTGCCTTCTTGTTTGTCCAGTTGATCCAGTGTTATTTCCGGTGCATAATGGATGGATGCCAGGAGCTCAACTATTTCCCTCAGGCTAACCTCTTGATCCTTAAAGGTGATGTTTATTGTTTTTTTCGGGAAGTTCACGAACGACTGCAGTATGCCGGTATTTAGGGTATATAAGTTTTCCAACAGCCAAATACATGAGGCACAGTGGATACCGGGCACGAAGAGTTTTATCTTCGAGATGCCTCCATCGGAAAAATCCAATAAGTCCGCCAATATTTCCTCGTTATCTAGATATTCGTATTTATCGCCGGCATCAGTCCTTTCAACTTTGATCCCCGACATTGGTTGTATATCGTAATATTTATCGAGTTTTTTTTCGTTAAGTATCTGAAAAACAGTTTTGCAGCCATGGCAGCAAAAGGGCTGTTCGTCAAACATCACGGGATTTTTCCCGCAATCCTCACCGCAATGGACGCATTTCAGGCCCACTTTATTGGTTTATATAATATCCTGGGAAAGTAATCTTCCACATTCCCCTCATGTCAACAGCCTTGAAATCAACAGCTTTGTCATTAGGATAGAGTTCCTTGATTTTAGCTGCCACATCCGGGTTTATGTCCTTTTCAACATTGCCATGGCAGTTCAGGCAAATTGGCCGCATGGTGATGGGTGCATAATAAACAGGCTTGTGCTGTGCGTTTATTTGTATTCTCGGGCGCATGGGCGTATTTGAAATCCAAGCCAACACGAAATCTTTATAAATTCGCTTTTCCTGATCGTTCATACTGTTGTTGGGGTTGCGGTTTTTAGTAGCCAGGCGCTTTATGATCGCTTGTTTTGCATAAGATACCGAGTCGGAAATTTGCATTGCGCTCTCGTTGCAGTATTCAACGGCATGTAACATCCCGCCATCCTTGATGGCTTTTCTCAGCTTGACCTGAAAAGTGTTCTGCATTTCTGCGGCCATGGTTTTTCCTTGATGCAACAATGCTCTTTTCGTGCTGTCGTCCAGGTTAATGTTGATGACATGTTCAGGAGTGATGGTGATTGGCTTGTATTCCTTCTTTTGTTGTGATTTTGTTTCTTTGACTTGCTGGTCGCAAGAAAATAAAAGTGCTGAGAATACTATTATCAATATGTAGTTTATTTTCATGATTTATGAATTTGATTCAACGGAAATGATTTTGCCCACAAAGTTAAGATTTTCTCCCGCAAGGGGGTGATTAAAATCTAAAGTAACAGCATCTTTAAGGATTTTTATAATTTTCCCGTGATGTTTGTTGCCGTCATTATCCGTCATCGGTATCACATTGCCGATCTGTATCATTTTCTCGTCAGTTTTCCCCTCGACCTCAAAAGTGTCGAGGGGGATATCGAATATGGCATAGGGATCGCTGGGACCATAGGCGTTTTCGGCTTTTATGGTGAAGTCAAAATGATCGTTTTTGCCCAAGCCTTCAAGTTTTTCCTCAAATTCGGGAAGTAATTGCCAGGCACCAAAAACAAATACTGCTGGCTTTTCTTCCTTTACCTCATCGACTAGCTTTCCTGAAGAAGTTTTTAGCGTATATGATACGGTAGCCTTGATGCCGGATGTAATTTTCATTTTTTTTTTGCAAAGGTAAGAATCATATCGAATCTTCAATAAGCACCAGAGTTTTTTCGGGCGTGATCGTCCAGGGTTTTGCTTGCGGGTATTACCGTGTTTCGACTGCCATTGTCCCAAGAGCAGATCTTTTTAAAAAAGCACAACAAGGGCGGGAAGCCAGAAGACCATCTCGCCCGCAATACGGTATAAATCGTTTTTGGAAAAGTATTTTGGGAGGCTTACTATTGCCAACAATACTGAATCCATCAACAGGATAATGGTAAAGTTCAGGAGGAACTTTATATCCGAGAGCAACATTGCCGGGATTATGCTTGCAGCAACAAGTATAAGTGATATCTCAAGAATGATATGGGTTTTTTTTTGCCGAAGACAATAGCAAAACTGCTATGGCCGTCTTTTTTGTCGTTTTCATAATCGTAAAATGCAGCCATTACCCCTTCTGCCCATGCCAGTATAAATAAATAAGCCATCACGAGAATCACTTCATTGGATGGCATGCCCCCATATTTTGTCATGGGGACCAGCCAAATACCCGCAACATAAACCAAAGCAATAAAAAACTCCTTTTGCAGCAGCGGGTTTCTGCCATGGTGCCGATAAACAACGACAAAATAAGCAAATATGAACAGGCCGAGCAATATCCCCTTATGGATTACTTCCGTATTAAAATACCAAAGGCTTAACGTAACAGCCAATATTGCCGATATAGTGCTGATAACAAGCAATATGCGGAAATTTACAAAATGAAACCGATGACGGTGATTATCGGTATCGCCTTTTGTTTTCAGCGCATCTGTCAGGTGGTCGAAAGTATAAAACGACCATGTTGCAAGGCCGAGTATCAAGAGCCAGCTGGCACTTGTTTCCTCTTTAAGTATTTTAGCAGCAAATATCGCCATGGCCAAAACGCCTATAACAACATCGAGGCTCAAGGCCCTTGATGTTTTATGAAGTCTTTGTAAACTGAATAGTATTCCCGGCATTTAATAACTAACTAAGTTTTCAAAGGTATTTAATTTATGGGACAACGAAGTGCTAATGGGTGCAGGCAATCGCAAATCTGTGGAAATAAAAGCAGGGAACAAAAAAAAACCCGCAAAAACAAAGTTCAAGCGGGCTGATATATAGAATAATTATTGGTTTAGGTTTTAATGCTCATCGTGAAGGCTCTCCATCAAATAAGGATGTTTCTTGGGAATGAGGTTTGCTTTGCTCAAGGCAGTTGCCACAACAAAGGCAAACAGTCCGAAATAGCCTATGAAACTTCCGATTTCGATATATGTGATTTTATGTGATTCAACGGTACCTGGCATTATCGACATATAAAGCTCGACCCACTGGCCAACTATTAAAATGGCAACTATGGTCAGTATCCCCCAATTTGTCTTCCCGATCCTGTTCCACATCAGGAAAAGGAAAGGCACAAACCAGTTGAGTACCAGCTCGGCATAGAAAAGCGTTTTATATTCCGACATGATACGAGGCACATAATAAACTGTTTCCTCGGGTATGTTGGCATACCATATAAGCAAATATTGCGACAGCCACATATAAGCCCAAATAATGCTCAATGCGAAAATATACCTTTGGAAGTCGGCCTTATGTTTTTTTGTCAGCTGGGGGAAATATCCCTGCATGTGAAGGATAACTGCTATTGCTGCCACCAATGCCGTTCCGTGCAGGAAGGCCGACACAAACTTCTTGACGGCATAAATAGTACTGTACCAGTGCGCGTCGAGCGACATCAGCCAGTCGATGGAGAAAAGTGAGAAGGTAAAGGCCAGGACGAATATCAACACCTTTGAGGAGAACTCTATCTTCCCGAACAGCCTTGTGCCGCCCTCGGTATCTTCTTTTATCGACATACGTCGGATGCGTATCGTTATGAATATCCATAACGCAAAGAAAACCACGAACCTGAGGGCGAAAAACGGAAGGTTCAGGTATGCTGATTTATGCAGTAATATGGGGTCGTTTTGTACGGCTTCAGTGTGCGACCAGTGATAAAGGTCGTGGATGCCGAAAAACATCACGAACCAAAGCACGAAAGAAACGATCAGGTAGATGCCCATTGCCTGCGGTATCCTCAAATATGACGAGGACCAGCCCGATTGTGTTATTGCCTGCATAGTCATCCAGAATATGGCACCTATCGCCAAGGATAAGAAGTAAAAATTATTCAACAGTAAATTAGCCCATGTACGATGGGTATCTCCCGTAAGGAAGCCTGCAACTATGGTTATCAGACCAATTGCGATCATTACGAACATAGACGTCCTGAACTTACTTCCTACTTTAAATTGTATATCCAAATTCATGATATGATATTTTTCTTATTAAATAATCTTTATTTAGCCAGTTCTCTTATATAGAGAACCAGTTTCCATCTGTCCTCGGGAGGGATCATATAGCCATGGGCACCCATAAGCCCTGAGATAGAGCCATAAGTTATCACGTAGTAGATTTCACCGTCAGGTTTGTTCTGAACATAAGGTTCAACCAGCGATGTAGGCTTGGCAGGAAACAATTTAGCAGTATAAAGATGCCCGTCACCTTTGCCCTTGATGCCATGGCAATCGGAACAGAAAATCCTAAAAGTCTCTTTGCCTTCTGAAAGAACCTGATCGTTGACAGCCACAGGGTTGGCAAGTTCAATACCTGCCTTGGTTTGGTTAACGGCTTTTTCGCCGATATTGCTACCCGGATAGGGGAAAGGCATGTTTCCTCTTGCCACCGATCCTTCGGGAGGAAGTTGATTGGTCATGCCGTTGGGCAGGATTGGATTAGGCGAATATGCCTTATAGTATTTGCTGTAATACATATCGTATTTGCCCATAAACGCATAACCGGGGTTGTTCTTATTTTTGTTGCACGACGCAAAGAACAAAGGAACCAACAATAATATCAATAGATTCTTATACTTCATTTTTCCTTTTTTTACGAATTATAGTTTACATCGGATTCCTTGATTTCGATGGCTCCCGATTCTTTCATTATTTTATTGATGTTCGATACATCACCCTCGGTCATGTTCTCGGTCTTGCTGACAACGATGACGAATTTGTCGTTGGTCGTCTCCGGAACGGGGAGAGTTACCTGTTTGCCCGGATAAAGTTTGTCGCGGACAAAATATGTGAGGAAGGTGAACAGCGTTCCTATGTTTATCGTCAGAACGAAGATGATGATTATAAACGACAGTGTATTAAGGGGTTTCCCCCCGAACTTTAAGGGATAATTTATTACGGAAGACCAATAAAGGAAGGCGAACATGGTAATAGCACCCGCTGTCCCGTAAAGAAAGGTTGCCAACGGCAGCCTTGTTGTTAGTTTTAGCCTTTCGAATATCCCGTGAATGGGGAATGGCGACATCACATCGGCGACGGTAACGCCGTTTTCCTGAAGTTTGTCAACTGCTTTCAGCACAACTTCCTCGTCTTCGTATATTCCTATAATATTAGTCCTCATCGGTAAACGATTTTAATGTTGTAGTTTCTTTTAATACACCTTTGACCTCGCTTATGGCGATTGTCGGCACAAAGCGGAAGAACATCAGCACTCCCATTAAGAACAAGCCGATGGTCCCGACAAATATGGAGATCTCGGTTATCGTCGGCGAGTAGGTCGCCCAGGTTGCTGGAAGGGAATCCTTTGAAAGCGATGTAACGACAATTACATAACGCTCGAACCACATTCCTATATTTATAAATATAGAGATTATGAATACCATAGTTATATTCTTTCTTATTTTCTTGAACCAGAACAGTTGGGGGATGAAGGCGTTGCAGGTGAGCATCGTCCAGTAGGCGAATTTATAATCACCTGTTACCCTGTTCTTCATGAAAGTAAACAATTCGTATTCGTTTCCTGAATACCATGCCATGAACAGCTCGGTTAAGTATGCTGTTCCCATTATCAACGAAATAAAGGTAAGGATACGTGCAACGGCATCGAAGTGGGCATCGGTAACTATATCTTTAAACCTATAAACTTTCCTGAGGATTATCATGAGCGTGAGCACCATGCCGAAGCCGGAAAATATGGCGCCGACCACAAAATAAGGCGGGAATATTGTCGTATGCCATCCCGGCACTACTGAAACGGAAAAGTCCATGGATACTATGGAGTGTACGGAAACAACAAGAGGTGCTGCCATTCCGCCAAGCAGTACCGCGGCGGTCTCGAAGCGCAGCCAGCCTTTTGCGCTGCCTATCCACCCGAAACTGAGTATCCCGTATATTTTTTGTTTCATCTTGGAAGTCGTTCTCTCCCTGATAGTTGCGAAATCAGGTATCATACCAATATACCAGAAAGCGAAGCTTGCCATGAAATATGTTGATATCGCCACGACGTCCCAGAAAAGTGGTGAGTTGAAGTTGTCCCAAAGCGGACCTCTTGTATTCCAATAAGGGAATATAAAAAAGCCGTCCCAAATCCTGCCCATGTGGATAAGGGGGAATAAACCTGCTGCCATAACGGCGAAAATTGTCATGGCCTCGGCGGCACGGTTGATGGAGGTACGCCACTTTTGCCTAACTATCAATAGGAAGATGGAGAACGCGGTTCCGGCATGGCCGATACCTATCCACCATACAAAGTTGATGATAGCCCATCCCCAGGCAACATTGTTGTTAAGCCCCCAGGCCCCGATACCGGTGCTTATGGTGTTATAAAAACCCCATACGCCCCAAAACAAGGCACCCGAGGCCAAAAATGCGGCAACCCACCACCATAAGGGTGTTTTTTCGTTCATAGGTCTTAATACGTCATGTGTGATGTCGCTATACGATTTGTTGCCTTTTATTAATACTCCTCTGACTCTGGTATTGTACATTTTGTATTAAATTAATTAGTTATTATCATTTTATTGGATGAAATAATTCCTGAAACACTATTTAGTGAATAATAATAAATTCCAGACCTCAAATCATCCATATTTATTCTAAAGTTGTGTTCACCCACAAATAAGTTCATAAAATTAATAGTTTTTACGTTATTACCGTTTTGATCATAAATTTTTATATAAAAATCTCCTCTTAACTGCGTATTGAACCTAAATGTCGTAATTGAATTAAACGGATTAGGTAAATTTATTATCTGGCAATTATTAGACGAAGAAATTTGATTGTTTAATTCTTCATTATTTGTAATATTTGAAGAACTTGAATTGTTTTTATGTAGCAGACTAAGCAGATAATCTCTTTCATTTCTTAATTTTTGAAAAGATTCAGGAACAAATTGACTTAATTTACCAACGTAACTGGCACTTCTTAATGTTGTATCAATTCCCATAGTCCAATATAAATGTTCAAGATCTATTATCGCAAAAACAGAATCTTCAAGTGTAGGAGGATCCTGAATAATACTTTCGTACCAATCGATAGCACTTTGAAAGTTTTCAAGTTTTTCGTCACATTTAACGACAAGTTCTTTACCTAATTCCTCTAATTCAGTATATTCAACAATTGTTGAATCAGATAAGTACCAATTTTTCAAAACCTCAAAGTTATTATTGCATAATGGTTCGAGATATAATAATTCTTTCATTGATTGCTTTGCCTGAGAATGCATGGGGTAAGTGTTAACTATCTGTTTAAATGTAAGTTTAGCCAAATTATAACTACTATCAATAATATATGATTGTGCTTCATTATATAAAAGTTGAGCATCTGAGAATTCCGGCGCTGAGGAAGATAGTTGCCAAACAGGTGTGTAGTCATAATGATTTGACGGACATAAGTTTATGTCTTTATTGAAATTATCACCCCAATAATTCCATGCAACATTTTCATTTAAAACCATTATTGGAATATCAATATCATGCTTTATATAACACTCACCATCAAAGAATCCCCCGTAAACGGAATTCCATATAAACAATTCAGGAAAGGCATTTGTAGAGGCAAATAATTGGTAATCTATATTATTGTTAATTTGTTGTGTTTCTTCTTCAACGGTTGCTAACTTATAACCTACAATTTCAA
This sequence comes from Bacteroidota bacterium, assembly GCA_024279935.1. Lineage (GTDB taxonomy): Bacteria > Bacteroidota > Bacteroidia > Bacteroidales > F082 > BM524. The sequence continues at coordinate 5,526 of JAJRQZ010000061.1, read as the reverse complement.
CCTGGCTATTATTTAAACTGTTTATTCCAATTGAGTTATCGTGAATATCATTCATAGTAATAATAGCATTGCTCGAGTATAACTGTATTCCACTCATTCCTTGAATATTGCTATTTATGGCATTCTTTATTATATTATTAGAGATAATATTATCACCTTCTGAACTACCTGAAAAATTAATCACTATAGCATTGTTATAAAGTTCAGGTTCATTATATAAAATGCAATTAAACTCATTATTGTCAACGAAAAAGTTTTCATAACCGTAAATTTCCAATATTGAATTAGAATTCTCGTTTGGTGACGAGAAAGTTGAGTTCGTAATTGTTACATTGTTATTAATTAATATTGGCTGAGAAGATGGGTTTTTTGCAACTATTGAAGAAAAATTAAAACTACATGCATCAACACTTAAATTGTTTTGTTGTTGATTGAGAACGCTATTATTAAAAACACAATTTGTGAATCTAATATCAGGTAATTTGCTCTTTATTGTGATGTTTTTAAAGCCTGCATTACTAAGTTCTATAATTTGATCTCCATTAAAGTGAATTTCTAAACTACTTCCATCCTCAGCCTCAAAATCAAGATATTCTGCAATCTTATAGCCCTCTTTGTAAGATATATCCCCATTAATAACGATATAATTTTCTCCTTGTTTCGCTGTAAATTTAACTCTATCTCCTAGACTTAATTGACACCCTTTATCTATAAATATTGTACTGTTATACATATCTATATTAACTCTGTCTTCATCATTTTCAGATCCTGAAATAACCAAACTACCATTACCGGTAACAATGGGGCTAAACCGTGATACCATATCACTATTAATTATTTTAACAGCGTCTATGATCTGGTCGTCTCCAGGAACTATTAAGTCATAATTTATACCAAACCAGTTATTACCAATATTTAGTGTCCCATTTTCTATGGGGCAATCCACTTGAAACTCCTCTCCCCATCGATAATCAATCATTGAAAACTCTAAAACTTCTCCTTGTGGATTACCACCGCTTTGATGTACTTCAAACAATACCATTCCAACATCATTATCTTTATTAAAATAACTATAGTCTAATGCTAATTCAATTGGAACATTATTACCGTCTCCTCTCATCGGGTTGTTACCCCCATTAAAACTAAATGCTCTAAAAACATAATTTGGATACCAATCTTCAAGAAGTGGATCATTTGCTTTTTGATTAAAATCACATCCTAATTTTATTCGACTGCGATTAGGATGCTCCATTTTTACTTTTAGAACAATTTCCGGATTGTAAGTATCTTTTACATATAACAAATGTAACATGTCCTCAATAAGTAAACTATTATAATTTAAAAATTTGTAAGGTAGGTAAATAAATCCTTTATCATTATAATTATTGTAGTAACCTTCCGACCAACTATTTACAACAATAAAAGCCCCTTTTTCATATTCATCTAAATCAATATAACCATTTCCATCATAATCATCATTAACATATGTACCAGAACCATCGTAATCAAAACATGGAACATTATCATCATAACCTACTATTGTAAGATAATGATTTTCATCAAAAGGATTCAGATATCCTACAACTTTTGTTCTTCTATAATACTCTTCATATTCAGGTAAATATCCTATTTCCGAATAAATAATTCCATTCATATTAGTAAGAAAGCAAGCCGTTCCACCATAATCAGATCCTGATTCATTATGATCAAACAACCATTGTTTAATATTTTCAAGCGCAGTAAGCGGATCTAAATTTGTCGTTATTTTTTCATCATAGTCTGCACGGTTTTGCATTGCATTATAATACTTGTCATATCCACTCATCCAATATGTATAACTTTCATTATGATTCACATTCATACGATAAAACACTTGGACATCCATTATCTTTTAAAATATTCCAAACCGAACTAAGATTTGTGCCACTGCTTGCGCTACCTCGTTTTAAAAAATTATAAGTAAAGTGTGTTGGATAATAATGATCATTTTCATCAGCTTGTAACATTCGTAATCTATTAATTTCGTAAGAAAAACAATAATACACCCCTGCAGCAGGACCACATTCACCATGAATTTGGCCCCACACAACTGGCATAAATCCAGTTAAATAATTATTTTTAAATTCAGAAGGAGAATCAAAAGATTGTCTTTGAAATTCCGGAATCTCCTCTAAAGTTTGCAAATATTCTGGGGTTATTGTTGGTCCAGCTCCATTTATCCAAGGGTTTCCGTTTGGATCAGGGTTTAGATTTTCTAATTGTGCATAACAAGTAGAATAAATCATAAGAATAATTGTAAGCCAAAAGTTCTTCATTTCAGTTATTTTTTAATAATTTTTAAGTTTATAAATTCATTATTTGAAAGTGCAATTTCTACCAAATAAATTCCTGCATCAACTTCTGTTATGTCTATAAAAATCTTTCCATTATTAGTTTGAGTATATTGAACTCTCTTTTGAGTATGGTGAACTATATTATACAACATTATATTTTTTATGTTATGTCCTACTCCATAAACAACAAATACTCCGGAACTTGGATTTGGATAAACATAAAAAATTCTTTGCCTTATCTCACGAGTTACAACCTGCTGATCAGTATAATATAATTTATCGTCACTACGACAAATTGCAATTAACCTATTATCAGGTGTAAATTTTAAATCCTTTATATTATTACAATCCAAATTCGACATCAAATCCTCCCAATTGTCACCATTATCAGTTGATAATAAAGCAGCTGTTGGAGCTAAAGGCGGAATTGTACTAACTATTAATTCATCATATTCATTCACATCAATTGTTCCCGACTGCCTTTCATCATAAATCATTTCCCATGTCCAGCCATAGTCCTCTGAGCGATAAATACCATAAGCCCCGGTAAAATTTTGACCGCTTGTGGTAACAAACATTTTGTCATCTGAACTTATTACAATATCTGAAACATAATGATAATTAAGTGCAAACTGTTCCCACGTACGTCCAAAATCCTCTGATTTATATATTCCTCCTTTATGTTCATTATCCGGACCATAATTTGTAGAACCGGCATACATAGTTTGTTGTGAATCCATTACCACAACTTTAAAAACTTCTGAATTTGAACTGTGTATAACAATCTCCCAAGTAATTCCTGTATCATTCGTCCTATACAAACCCCCACTCCATGTACCAATAAATGTTATACTATCTCCTGAATTATACAAGCAATGTGGTGAACCTAGCCCTTCCAGACTTCCTTCAGACCAGGATAATCCATTATCGTAAGACCAATAATAATTTGACAAGGATTCTGTATATATTGTATTATTTTCATTAATAAATATCATATTTAATGGAATACTTAAATTACAATTACCCCAATTAAAACCATCTTCAGAAGATAATAAACCCTTATTTGTAGTAATAAAATAATTCCCCTCAGCATTAAAATCAATCCCATAAACTGAAATTGAATCCGGTAAATTAGACTCCTGCCAATTAACCTGTGACAACACCCTTGGCTGAAACCCTGAGATTAATATAATTAGCGATATGTAGGATTTCAATCTCATTAATTAGTTATTATTATTTTATTGGATGAAATGGTTTTGCCATTATTATTCAATGAAGCAATGTAAGTTCCTTTTTTAAAACTACTTACATCTATGCTAATACTTCCGTTTTCAAAATCAGAATTATTTAATGTCTTTTTATATGCTGTTTCTCCTATTATTGAAGATAAGCTCACAATTGTATTATTTGTAAAGTATTGATTATCAAATGTTATTGTTAGATTGGTTGTAGCAGGATTTGGGTAGCAAATAACGGAAGGTTTATCACCTATCACTTGATTTTCATTTACATTAACAGGGATACTACTTTTATATAGTCGAAATTTAGGATATCCGCCCATGGCATATAAATAATTATTGCCGGAAATAATAATCTCATCAACAGCTGAGTTGTCAATGCCAATTGTATCCAAAATCCAGGTCTCACCATTATTTTCTGAGTGCATTACTCCTCCGCCATCAGATGATCCCGATAATTTATAACCCAAATAAATATCATTATTCTCATTAATTTCAATGCTATGAATATATGGGTAATAAAGTAAAGTATCCCAGTTGCCTATACTCTTATTATATCTATACAAACCTCCCTGACCTGTATAAAAATGCCCCATTGCACCGGCAAGTATGTTTCCTGTACAGTCAACAGCCACCGATCTTAAGTAAAAGTCCTCCAAACCAATATTTGTCCAATTATCACCATTGTCGCCACTTAAATACACACCACCTCCACCACCAACCCAGTTTGTACAAACAGCACACATCGAATCTTCTGTAATTGATGAAAAATCAGAATAAAATTCTGCACTATTACCTTCTAATACTGATTCCCAATTTTCACCTTCATCAACAGATCGTATTATTCCGGTATAACCGCCTCCAAAAAATGTTGTATTAAGATATTTTAACTTTTTGATTTGCCACGTAGGCATATGTATCTTTTCTTCCCATAAATCGTCATAAAGATATTTGAATATTCTAGAAGATGAAGTCTCAAATAATTGATTATCATTTGCAAACTCCAAATTATAAACACTTTTTCCATATAGTCCGATATTTTCCCATGTAACTCCATTATTACTTGATTTATATACACCACCTTTTGGAGTATGATAGGCGCCAACGTATAAAGCACCATTATCACCTACCTCAAAAGAAATTATTTTAACTGAGTCAGGTAGTGGAATTTGTTCCCAAACAATTTGTGAACTTGCCACCGTTGGAAGAAAAATCCAAAAGACCAAAATTAGCGATATGTAGGATTTCGATATCATTAATTAGTTATTATCATTTTATTGGATGAAATAATTCCGTCAATACTACTCATCAATGAATAGTAGTATATTCCCGACTTCAAATCATCTAAATTAATTTCAATATTGTGCTCACCTGCACTTAAATTCAATAATTCAATTTGCTTTACATTTTTACCTGATTGATCATAAATTTTTATATAAAAATCACCAATAAATTGTGTCTTGAACCTAAATGTCGTAATAGACTTAAACGGATTTGGTAAATTTATTATCTGGCAATTATTAGACGAAGAAATTTTATTGTTTAATTCTTCATTATTTGTAATATTTGAAGAACTTGAATTGTTATTGTGCAGCAGACTAAGCAGATAATCTCTTTCATTTCTTAATTTTTGAAAGGATTCAGGAACGTATAGACTCAATTTACCAATGTAAGCTGCACTTCTTAAAGTTGTATCAATACCCATTGTCCAATACAAATGTTCAAGGTCGATAATAGCAAAGATAGAATCTTCAAGTGTAGGAGGATCCTGAATAATACTTTCGTACCAATCGATGGCACTTTGATAGTTTTCAAGTTTTTCATCACATTTATTGGCAAGTTCTTTTGCCAATTCAGTTAAATATCCATTGTCAACTAAAACGGGTTCAGTTAGGTACCAGTTTCTTAATGAATCAAAATTATTTCCTGCCAATGGCTCAAGATATAAAAGTTCT
>JAJRQZ010000060.1 GCA_024279935.1 Bacteroidota bacterium | reverse complement strand
CAATTCATTATCAATAAATTGAATTGTATTATCCGAAACTAATCTCTTATGGATTAGGTGTATTCCGCCAAAAGGCGTTACCTTTGTGTTTGTGTTTTTGTACATACACCTAAATAGGTGAATAAACACGAGACCTGCAAGTGATTGCAGGTCTTATTTTTCAACAACTTAAAGTGAATTGTTAATAATTACTTGCGGATTTAAGGTTTCATTTAAAGGGTCAACTTTGAACGCAACTTTGTAGTCATTGGCATATATTAAATCTTCATCCATATATAAATTCTCGTACGGGCTTTCTTCCGACCAATCAAATTTATCTATTCTTACTTGTGTTAGGTCATCTGCCTCCAGTTTTTTTGAAAAAAACCAAGCATCCCCATTATTGGGGTCGTTTGTGTCCAGATCAGTATGGTTATACATCTTGTAAAAGTTTATTTTTTCAACTCCCGTCACTTCCAGTGTTATATCAACCCAGTTTACGCCTGCGTCAATAGTCTTGAAAATTCTGTGTCCACCAATATATATCGTGTTTTCATCCCTGTTGTCGATAAGCATGTCATTGAACCTTTCACCATTCCAGAATTCAAGTCCATCATCATCATTATTATCCGGGTTATAAGCACTCTCCAAGATCTCAACCCACGTTTCCCCGTTGTCAGTTGACTTATAGAGAAAATAATTTGTCAGTAAATATAAAGTATTGCTCGTAGGGCTTTCCATCAGTTTCCTCGGTATATTGCCAACGAAGGAGCTCGGATAAATATCTGTTCCATCAACTTTAACATCAACTTTGTCAATATCGACGCTTTCCCATGAGCTTCCGTTATCAGTAAGCTTATACAGCCCATTTGAATAACTGGTCATATTTGCCGCAGTGGCAAGATAAACACTCCCCGAGCCGTCATTTGAACGACACATTGAAGCAATTCCGGTAATTCTGGGCTCTTTACTTGTAATCAAATTCCAGTCAATACCACCATTGCCGGTGTACCACAATCCGCTGTTATGAGTCCCGGCAAGGATCTTGCCAGGATATGCTTCGTCAACCAAAATACGGTTTACCCAGCCTTTGCCCGCTCCTGCAACAAGGTGATTAAATAATCCTTTAGGCCCGGAATATTGCCAAGTATAATTTGATACTACGGGGTTTGAACTCAAATAATAATTGTTAACGGCATTTATGTAGTTATTAAGTCCGCCGTTTTCGTCAACACGCAAGCCGACAAAATTCTTCCACCTCTGGTATTGCTTAAAGCCTGTGCCCTCCATACTGTCGGCTCCCCTTATCAAGAGCAAGCTGTCGTAATAAGCATCCTGTACTGCCACGATGTTAAAATAATTGTTGGTCGAATCGTTAATTTGGGCGTTTAATGGCATCTCAATACCTAGAAAGATTAATAAAAACGCTGCAGCAATTAATTGCCATTTGCCTCCCCGCTGAGTATCAGGGGTTTAGGGTTTTTGGTATTCGCTTTTTTCATAATACTGTTTTTTTGTTAAAATTAATTTGTTGTCTCCTGATCATTTAGGGTGCATCAAAGATAGGGAATATTTCTTGGAAACAGAAAAAAACATAATCTTTTTTTCTGGTCAAGCCGGCTTTCCCCTATTTGGCAGGTGATTGATATTAAATGAAATAAATTACGAGTTATGAGTTATGAAGTTTATATTGGACAAGGAAGCCGCTTTTAAAATCTAAAATGCATTATAATCTTTGATTATTCATAGCGAACCCACACTTTCCGACTAAAAAACTAAATTTGCTCAAAATTAAAATTACATTAAATGTTTATACTAATATCACCGGCAAAAACACTCAAGACAGACGCTCCGGCAACGAAAAGTTCCGGCATGCCTGTCTTTTTAAGCAGATCCAGGCGAATTGCCTCTGCGCTACGCAAAATGAAGCCTGCTCAACTCTCGGAATTAATGGGTATTAGTGCCAGCCTTGCCCAACTGAATTACGAACGTTATAAAGTGTGGAAGGTCTCTTATAACACTGAGGAGGCCAATAATGCAATATTCACCTTTCGAGGGGAAGTATTCAAAGGCCTGGATATCGACAGTTTCAAGAAAGATGAACTTGAATACACCAATGACCATTTAAGGATTTTATCAGGATTATATGGAATATTGAAACCTATGGACGCTATTCTTCCGTACAGACTGGAAATGGGCACCAAAATAAAAATCGGAAGTTTTAATAACCTATACGAGTTTTGGGGCGACCGAATTACTAGTACCATAAATAAGGAAATGAAGCAAAATGGAGAGAAAACACTGATTAACCTTGCTTCAAAAGAATATTTCAGGGCTATTAACAGCAAAAAACTAACAGCCAAGGTTATAACACCCGTATTTATGGAGCAAAAAGGCTCTAACTATAAAGTAATAAGCATATTCGCTAAAAAAGCCAGGGGTATGATGACGAGATTTATCATAAAAAACAGGATCGAACACTCAGAAAGCCTCAAGCATTTCGACGATGAAAGTTATTATTATAATGATAAATTGAGTGATAATGCCAGGTTTGTGTTCACGAGATAATTTTTTCACCCCTACCCCACTGATTAAAAACGCCTTAAGAACTATTTCAAAAAAAGCTGCGTTTTTTTTACGAAAAAGGTTGCGAGATTGGAATTAGTGTTTACTTTTGCACCCGCTTTTAACGGCAAGGTTCTTTGAGAAAACTACAACATCTGGCGGCCGATGGTCGCAGCAGTTACAAAAGGCTGGTTTTGAATGGCTTGGGAAACCCCGGTTTTTTTTTTGATTTTTTTTCGGAAAAAGGCTTGCCATTAAAAAAAGTGTTGTATTTTTGCCGTCCCTTTCAAGGGGAATAAAGAAAGAGAAAAGTGGCCCGCTTGCAGCGGGCCTAGTTCATAGACATATTGAAACCAAGTAGTAAGGAAACACATAATAAAAAGCCCCCGTTGGATCGTCAGCGATATCAACGGGACTAAATTTCTAGTCGACTAAATGCCGGGATCTCGAAAGCACATTAATTTTCAAAACACT
>JAJRQZ010000059.1 GCA_024279935.1 Bacteroidota bacterium | reverse complement strand
TTCATTTGGTGCTATTTCTATCAACCTTTGTCCATTAAGGTAAAACTTGTCATTGTCGTCAAAGTCGATTCCGTCAATGACATCTTCAAAATAGAGGTCTGTGCCTCCTCTTGTTATTGATTGCAAGCCGGAAATTGACCAGCCAATTCCAAGAGGTCCATTACCACTCATACTATTATAAACTAGCGAAACACTCGGTTCCATTCCGGCCCTACCCGGCAAGGTTTTGATAGGTATGTTGTATGTTGCCGAACCATCGGGGTTTACACTCGTTGCTCCAGGTAAAGTTCCAACTTGGTTGCCCGCTTTTATTTCGCTTTGCTGTCCAAAAGCCATATTCAGGCTAAAAATGATTATTGCTAAAATGTAAAAATATTTTTTCATGTTATCGTGTTTTTGTGCTACGTATTCCGTGTTGCATGCCGTTTGCTAAACTTTAAAACCGGCCCAAGCTGCAATACGATAACCGCAACTATTGTTTTATTGCTTAATTATTTTCCAAACTTTTTTTTCGTCTCCTATTATCAATGTTAAAATATAGGTTCCGTTTGGGCGTTTGCTTATATCTATTTCTGTAAGTGCCCCGGCATCTTGGTTTTTATAAATCATATTGCCGTTAATACTATGTAGGAATAGTTTAGGGGTTTCCAAGTCGAAGCCTTCAAGCAATACTTTAAACCGCCCCGGGCTTGGGTTTGGGCTAATAGTAATTTTTGTGTTGTCGAGAATGCTCAAGTGTTCCGTTGCATAGTTTGCGTTTGTGGTATCCGTAAGAGTTTGTGGCTGCAAATAAATAACATCCCGCAGGATTCGGTTACCTGCATCATCATATTCAAAAGATATGATTTGTGCTGAGACTGCAAACGAAAATAATATTACAATAATTAGGAGAAATGTTTTAATGATTTTTGTCTTCATATTAATTACTTTTAATTGGTGAATTTTCAAACATCAAAGAAAAGTAAGAACGGGTAAAAGTAATGTGCAATAAACTGCAGTTCCCCTGACAGAATTGGTAGTTTAGAAGACAGGTTTGTCGGTTTTGTGCCTAATTTAACATACTAATCGTAGCTAGAATTGGTAATAATCAATGAAAAACCAAGTTTAAAAATAAAAAACCAAATAGTTATATTGCTTAAGTGATTGGTTGTGCGCTATTTAAATAATGTCGAAGCTTTTATAACGTATCAATTGCACCAAAATGTGAATTTATACAATAAAATATTTAACTTTATGCTATTGTTAGATAACCAAAACCAACTTACTATTATTTAACATAACTTAAAAACATGCAGTTAAACGAACTTTTACGTAAAACCAGAATTGAGAAGAACTTGACACAGGAGTATGTAGCGGACCAAATTGGGGTATCATCAAGAACACTCAGCCGCATTGAAAATAATCTCAGGTCGCCTAAGTATGATGAACTTAAAAATATATTTAAGGTTTTAGCCATGCCTCAAACCATGGTTTTTGGAGAATCTTGCGAAAGAAATCTTTTGATAAAACCTAAGGAGTTTGGAGACAAAATAGATGTTATCTCGAAAATTATAGTATTGGAACGGGAGTTGTTTAAATTGAAGAGTTGGTTTCTGAATGAAAATATATCTCTTTAATAGTATCCTATATTAGTATGAATAAAGAGATTTATAATGAATTTGTTTTATATCAAAACAACAAGAATGAATGGTCAAGGTATTCCGCAACAATGCCTAAGGATTATTTAAGCTGAATGTGCCTCAAAAAAGTAGTGATTTGTATGGACAATCCGGGCTTGATGATTTGCAAAACAGCGAAAGCCTTGTCTTTGACGTTTTTTGTTAAAGACATACAAAAATATGGTGTTTTCTGGCCGACACTATTTCTTCTTGTTTTTTATAACAGACCCAACAAAAGCCACAAATAAAGGATGTGGAGTTTTAACATTCGATTTGTATTCGGGATGAAATTGAACTCCCACAAACCAAGGGTGGTTTTCCAATTCAATAATCTCGACTAAATCTTTTTCTGGATTAACTCCGGCAATCTTCATTCCCGCTTCAATAAAACTATCCTTATATTTATTGTTGAATTCAAAACGATGACGATGCCTTTCGCTTGTCGTTTCAGTTTGATAGGCTTGATATGATTTGGAGCTCTTGTCAAGTTTGCAGTTGTAGGCTCCCAGGCGCATGGTGCCGCCCATGTTCTCAACATCCTTTTGCTCCTCCATTAAGTCGATGACGGGATTTTTTGTGTCCACTTCTATTTCAGTGGTATGTGCATCTTTTAAGCCTAGGATGTTTCTGGAAAACTCAATTGCGGCACATTGCATTCCTAAGCATATTCCTAAGAATGGAATGTTATTTTCACGTGCAAACCTAACTGCTTCAATCTTTCCTTCGATGCCTCTGCCACCAAAACCGGGAGCAACTAAAATGCCATCTAAACCTTCAAGAGCTTTATTTACATTTTCAGATGTTATGTTTTCCGATTGAATATCTATAACGTTGACCTTGCATTCGTTTTCGACGCCACCATGAATAAACGATTCTTTAATGGATTTGTAAGCATCCTGTAACTCAACATATTTGCCAATCAAACCGATTTTAACTTCTTCTTTAGGGTTTTTGAGCCTGTTAACGAATCTTTCCCAGTTGGTTAAATCTAGATCATGTATTGTTTCGGTTTTAGTATTTCTGAGAATCTCGATATCTAATTGTTCCTCGCGCATTAACAAAGGTACATCGTAAATGGTGTCGGCATCAATGGATTCAATTACCGCATTAACGGAAACATTACAAAATTGGGCAATCTTACCGCGTATTCCTTCATTTAATGGATATTCTGTTCTACAAACAATAATATCAGGCTGAACACCTTGCTCCAACATCGTTTTAACTGAATGCTGAGTAGGTTTGGTTTTTAGTTCGCCGGCGGCTTTTAAAAAGGGCACAAGAGTGAGATGGACTACGGTGCAATCATCGCCATGCTCCCATTTCATCTGCCTAACGGTTTCCACGAACGGAAACGACTCGATATCGCCGACAGTGCCTCCTATCTCAGTTATTACAAAGTCGTAGTTCCCCGTTTCGCCAAGTATTTTTATGGATCGTTTTATCTCATCGGTGATATGTGGGATGACCTGGACCGTTGTTCCCAGATATTCTCCTTTTCTTTCCTTGTCGATCACATTCTGATAGATTCGGCCTGTGGTTATATTGTTTGCCTGTGATGTTGGAGTACTCGAAAATCTTTCGTAATGCCCTAAGTCTAAGTCGGTTTCGGCACCGTCATCAGTAACATAGCACTCGCCATGCTCGTACGGGTTTAAAGTTCCCGGGTCAATGTTTATATAAGGGTCAAGTTTTTGAATAGTTACATTAAAGCCTCGCCCCTGAAGCAACTTCGCCAGGGAAGCGGAAATAATTCCTTTTCCCAATGAAGAGGAAACACCTCCGGTTACAAAAATGTACTTAACTTTCTTTTCCATGAATAAAGTGATTGAACTGTCAGGGATGCAAATTAACAATAATAAATCGGTAGTCAACCAGGTTTACCTGTTTATTTATAAACAAAAAACCGCCTTTTTATAAAAAAAGACAGCTTTTAGTTTAATGATTTATCGGAAGTGTAGTTAATAGTAAGTCGGTCGTTTTACGTCGGCCATGCTTTTGGCAACACGAATAACCTGTAACGAATAACCGAATTCATTGTCGTACCATACATAGAGCACTATGCTCTTGCCGTCGCCGGAGATTTTTGTGGCAAGGCTATCGTAAACGCTCGTATATGGCTCGCTGGTGAAGTCCGAGGAAACAGCGTCAACGGATGTCCCGTATTTTATCTGGGCTACCAACTCCCCTGTTAGGCTGGATTGCCTAATAAATTCGTTGACCTCCTCCAAAGTTGTCTTGCGCTTAAGCTCAAGTGCCATGATTACCAAGGAAACATTAGGTGTTGGAACCCTTATGGCATTTCCGGTCAGCTTGCCTTCAATGCTTGGGATAATCTTTGTTACTGCTTTTGCCGCTCCTGTTTCAGTTATAACAAGGTTTAGCGGCGCCGACCTTCCCCTTCTCGTCTTTTTGTGGAAATTGTCGAGTAAGTTTTGGTCGTTGGTATAGGAGTGAACGGTCTCAAGATGGCCTTTTTCGATCCCGATGTTGTTTTCGATAATCGAAAGTACGGGTGCTGCAGCATTTGTTGTACAGGAAGCCGCCGACAATACGTTCTCCACCTTAAAATCGATGGTCGTGTGATTAACGCCGTAAACGATATTTGGAATATCCCCTTTGCCAGGTGCTGTGAGCAATACTTTCGATATACCTTTGGCGTTCAAATGGCGGCTCAGGCCTTCGCGGTCCCTGTAAATACCTGTGTTGTCGATAAGAATTGCGTTGTCGATCCCATATTCCGTATAATCCAGCTCTTCAGGGGAGCTTGCTGCAAGCATCAAAACTTTATGCCCGTTTATATAAATAGTCTTGTCATCGGGGTTTTCGATTGCAATGCCCCTGAACTGACCGTGAACGGAATCGTGACGGAACAAACTGGCTCTTTTGGCTATTTCTGCCGAATCATTGCCGCGAGTTACTATTGCCCTGATTCTCAATTGTTTGCCATTACCCTGTATGATTAACTCACGCGCAAGCAAACGTCCTATCCTGCCGAAACCATATAAAACGACATCCCTGGGTCTTCCTTGGTTGTCCCTTTTAGTGTATTCGGTAAGTTTGTGCCCGATGAATTCGTCAACATCCAAAAAATCCCCGTTTGCGTCAATCCACTCCATGTTTAATTTTCCGATATCGATTTTCGAGGGGGACACATTGTTCCGCAATATGGCTTTTGCCAAAAGGAGGGAGGTTGATATGTCCAGTTTGGCACCTACCAAATTCTCGGCATAGGAGTGCATATATAGGATTTTGCTGGCACTTCGGTCAACCAACTGATTTCTGTATAATACTAATTCGATGGATTTGTTATAGAATAATTTAGAAAGTACCGAAATGAATTCATTAGCAATCATTTCCTGATTGGCCCATTCGTTCAAAGATTTCTCGAATAGTCCGTTCATGTTTTTTTTACCTGACATTATACGTTTTTTTAAATAAAAATATATTTATAATCTTTGCCAACAAAAATAAAAAAAAAGGCATGTTTTCAAACAAACATGCCTTTTTTTTATCGGTTCTAAACTAGATTTAAAACGATTGCGGAGACTATTGGCCTAGATAGGCCTTTAGCAGCCTGCTCCTGGAGGTGTGCCTTAAACGCCTGATGGCCTTCTCCTTGATTTGCCGGACCCTTTCCCTTGTTAAATTAAATTTCGTGCCTATCTCGTCAAGGGTAAAACCATGATTATGGCCTATACCATAATATAGATTTATGACGTCGCGCTCTTTATCGTTCAAAGTTGATAAAGATCTCTGGATCTCCTGCCCCAGGGATTCGTTTAATAAGTTGTCGTCGGTGTCAGGAGTGTCGGCAGGTACGAAAAGATCCAAGAAGGATGTGGATTCGTCTTCGATAATTGGTGCGTCGGTTGACACATAGCGGGTTGCGATTTTCATGGCAAAATCAACTTTGTGATTCGGCAGCTCCATCTCGTTTGCGATTTCCTTGTTCGACGGCGGCCTTTCAAGTATCTGCTCCAGGCGCGACGATACTTTCTTGATCCTGTTCAAAGAGCCTACCTGGTTGAGCGGCAGCCTTACTATCCTCGATTGTTCTGCCAAAGCCTGAAGAATGGATTGGCGTATCCACCATACGGCATACGAAATAAACTTAAAACCTCTTGTCTCATCGAATCTCTTTGCGGCCTTTATGAGTCCTAAATTGCCCTCGTTTATTAAGTCGGGGAGACTAAGTCCTTGGCTCTGATATTGTTTAGCAACAGAAACGACAAAACGCAGATTTGCTTTTGTGAGTTTTTCCAATGCTGTATGGTCACCTGTCCGTATCCGGCGCGCCAGCTCAACCTCTTCATCGGCAGTAATAAGGCCTTCCTTGCCGATGTCTTGCAGATATTTGTCGAGCGATGCAGTGTTGCGGTTAGTAATTGACTTTGTTATTTTTAGTTGTCGCATAATATTGTTGCCTGATATATTTTTATAAATAAGGGCATGCAAGGTATTTTAAATAAATCTAAATTGCAAGTTTTTACATCATAAATTCAAAAGAAACTTTCATGCCATTGGGGTAAATACCCAAAAGCCTTACCCTGCGGTTGTTAGAGTTGTTGAGGGATTTTTCCAGGTCTTGTTTCGAGTTTACTTTGGCCCCGTTGACTTCGGTGATTATAAAACCTTCCGAAATACCGGCCCTGTGCAGAACACCTTGTTTTATGCCGGTGATCCTCAATCCGTTTTCTATGCCTATATTGCTCTTGTTCACCTGTGATACCTTCTGTAGCGAAGCCCCGAGCTCTTCATTGAAAAAGGAATCTTCTGCTTTTACTATCGATGTGGTATTGTCCTGATTCCTCAGAGTTACGTTGTAATCGTAGTATTCGCCCTCACGGTTTACCGATACCAGAACTTTGTCGCCGGGGCGATATTGCCCGATCGTACCTACAAGTTCCGAAAAAGTATTCGTTATGGTACCGTTAACGGAAACTATTATGTCCCCATCTTTTATCCCGGCTTCCATAGCACCGCTATTATCGATTACTTCGGAAACGTAAACGCCCTCAACATGCGATAGACCAAGTTCATCGGCAAAACCGGCATCGATATCCCTGAGCTGCACACCCAAATATGCCCTTTGGATCTCCCCGTAATTCTTGAGGTCGTCAACTACTTTTTTAACCAAATTAGCAGGGATGGCAAATGAATAGCCCTCATAAACACCTGTGTGGGATGCAATTGCAGCATTTATCCCTATTAGCTCGCCCGAAGTGTTCACTAAAGCCCCACCGCTGTTGCCGCGGTTTACGACAGCGTCTGTCTGAATGAACGACTCGATGGAGGACGAGGAGCCCAATATATTGATGTTCCTTGCCTTGGCGCTTACTATCCCCGCAGTAACCGTGGATGTAAGGTTAAACGGATTGCCGACTGCCAGCACCCATTCGCCGACTTTTAAGGCGTCGGAATCACCAAAGCTTAAGTAATGCAGGTCGTTGGCATCAACTTTTATTAACGCCAGGTCGGTGGATGGATCCAATCCGATGATCCTGGCGGTAAGTTCTTCCCTGTTGTTAAAGGTAACGCTTATCTTGTCGGCGTTCTCAACAACATGATTGTTCGTAACTATGTATCCGTCAGATGAAATAACAACTCCCGAACCAAACGCCACGAAAGTATTGTTGTGATTTTGCCCACCATTGAAATATTCCCTGAAAGGATCAAAGAAATCATGATAGTTCTGTGTTCTTGCGTTGATCTCCGTTTTTATGTGGACCACGGCATTCACGGACCTTTCGGCTGCCTCTACAAAATTGATGTTTTGTGTTATGGGGGTATAGGTGGCGGCATGGACGGGCATGTCCGCTTTTTGATGTCGAACCTCTATACTCTTGCTTTGTTCCGAATTGGACTTATTTACAAAATAGTAACTTGCTGAAAATACTAAAACAATGGCTGTTGTTGCGCCAAGGAAACTTTTTATAAATGTTTTCATCTCAATTAAATTTAAAATTATATATGTTCACCTATAATTAATTTTCAAAAATTCGTAGGTTTGCCCAACAAACGCTGAGAAACACTTTGTAGTATTTCTGCCACGTTAACAAATGTTAAGCATTTGTTGTCAAAAATAGCAGCTTAATTATTTGGTTTGCTGTAATTAACATAATTTAAATTATGGGCTTAAATTTTTATAAATATCATGGCAACGGCAACGATTTCGTGATGATCGACAATGCCGAGAACAAGTTGTCATTGTCGGCTGACCGTATTGCGGCCATTTGTCACCGCCGCTTTGGCGTGGGCGCCGATGGTTTGATATTGATAAATTCGTGCGATACGGCAGATTTCGAAATGGTATATTATAATTCAGATGGCAATGAAGGAAGTATGTGTGGTAATGGTGGCCGTTGCGCAGCGGCTTTTGCCTTTGCGAACGGAATTGCTGAGGGCAAAATGGAGTTTTTCGCTTACGATGGGCTCCATAAAGCAATAATAACCAAGGGTTCGGCTTCTGATGATGAATTTGATGTCTCCCTTCAAATGGCAGACGTGCGGGATGTGGAAGTCAATAACCATTATATGTATTTAAATACCGGTTCGCCGCATTATGTTGAATTTGTGGATCACCTGGCTGAATTCGATGTTGTGGGAATCGGCAGGAAAACCCGGTATAGCGAGAAGTTTCATCCGGCCGGGACAAATGTGAATTTTGCCGAGCTGCGCGATAACGGAGTTTTTGTGAGAACTTATGAGCGCGGTGTCGAGGACGAGACGCTCTCCTGTGGAACAGGTGTTACGGCCACTGCGATAGCGGCATTTCTTAAAACAGGAATTAAGAATGTTAATGTTCATACAACGGGCGGCGACTTTAGGGTGGACATTGAGAAAAAAGGTGAGGTCTTTACCGGCATTGTCCTCCATGCCCCCGTGAAAATTGTTTTTAAAGGGACTTTGATATAGGATTTATGCTTCTGGAAAATGAAAATATAAAATTAAGGGCGCCCGAGCTCTCTGACCTGGATTTCCTGTTTGATCTAGAAAACAATACCGACTACTGGCATTTGTCGAACACACGTTTGCCATATTCCCGCTTCGACCTTGAGCAATATATACTTATGGCAGATAAGGACATATATAAAACCGGACAACTGCGTCTTATCATCGACGATAAAAAGAACACGCCAGTCGGGATAATCGATATGTTCGACTTCGACCCGCAAAACAGCAGGGCAGGAGTTGGGATAATAATAGTTGAGCAGGAGCGTAAGAAGGGCTATTCAGAGCAAGCACTGAATGTCCTGATAGAGTATTCAATAAACATATTAAACCTTCATCAGCTATTTTGCAATATCGAATCCGGTAATGAGGCAAGTATTAATTTATTCGAGAAAACAGGCTTTAGGAGAACAGGAATTAAAAAAGAATGGAACAAAAGCTCGGATAAATGGATAGATGAGTTATTTTTACAGAAGATTTTCAAGACCAAATAGAAAAAATAATGTCGTATTATCATTCAAGTTATGGACCGCCAAAGAGAAGGAATAAGTCCCTTAGAAAAACAATGTGGCTCTTTTTCGTCATCATCTTACTTATTGCCGGAGGCTTGGCATATTTTGCTTATGGTGTAATCTATGAGCCCAACGTCTGGACCCTTAATGGTGAAGATGTTGAAATACGTATCCCTACGGATGCCGGTTTTGACGATGTAAAACAGGTTCTTTATAAGGAAGGCCTTATCGTCCACCGGAAGAATTTTGAATGGGTGGCAGGAATTAAGAATTATGCCAATTTGGTTAAGCCGGGAAATTATTCGATAAGCAATGGCTTGAGCAATAATGAGTTAATTAATATGCTCCGCTCAGGAAACCAAACTCCAGTCAAGCTTATCTTTAATAATATCACCGGTGTCGCTGATTTGGCGTCCAGGGTTTCCAAGCAGATCGAAGCCGATTCGGCGAAAATTGTGGAATACGCTTATTCAAGGGAATTTGCTGAAATATCAGGTCTCGACCCGCTTCATATAACTAATGTTTTTATTCCGAACACCTATGAGCTTTACTGGAACACAACAGCCAAAGGTTTTGTCTTGCGGATGTTTGAGGAATATGAAAGATTTTGGAACGGACGTAGAACTGAATTAGCGGCTGAAGCTGGCCTCAGCGTCAATGAAGTTATAATCTTAGCCTCAATTGTTGAGAAGGAAACTCAAAAAAACAGCGAAAAGGCCACTATTGCAGGTGTTTATATGAACCGTCTGCATAGAGGATGGCTTCTTCAGGCCGACCCTACATTGCTTTATGCATTAAACGACAAATCACTCAGAAGGGTGCTAAACGTTCATAAGACAATCGATTCGCCATATAACACTTATAAATATCCCGGGCTGCCCCCGGGGCCGATATGCATACCTTCGATATCTTCCATAGATGCCGTATTGAATTATGAAAAAACCGATTATCTGTTTTTCTGCGCCAAAGATGATTTGTCCGGTTACCACGCTTTCGCAAAGGGCATAAAACAGCATAATCGCAATGCGAAAAAATACCAGCAAGCACTGAACAAATTAAAAATTTATAAATAGTTGAAAGCATTTAAAGCCTACGATATCAGGGGCGTTTGGGGAAACGACCTGAATAGTGATATTATATATAGAACCGGGTATTTCCTAAAGAAAGTCCTTAAGGCCGAAAAGATATTAATTGGCCGGGATATTAGAAACTCATCCCCTGAAATGCACGAGTCCCTCACCAAAGGCTTGATGGATGCAGGGTGCATGGTTTATGATGCAGGAACTTGTACGACACCCATGGTTTATTGGGGAACGGGCAAATATGATTTTGATGCAGGCCTTATGATTACCGCCTCTCATAACCCAAAGGAATACAATGGTTTAAAAGTTTCGGCCAAAAACGTTAAGCCAATTGCTTACGATAATGGCCTTAAGGAAGTTGAAGGTCTGATCGAGTCCGGAGCCATGATGCCCAAAATAAAGGGCGGTTCCATGCAAACGTTTGAAATAAAGTCTGATTACCTTGAATACCTTAAATCGTATTCAAGCTTTTCACCTGATATAAAAGTATCAATCGACTTTTCCTGCGGTATGGCAGGCTTGTTCGCGGATTCGCTGTTTCCGCATGCCGAAAAAATAAACGCCTTGCCGGATGGTGATTTCCCGGCTCACGAGCCAAATCCTCTTGAAGTAGCCAACCAACAACAGATTATTGAGCAAGTTATCGAAAACAAGAGCGATATAGGCGTTATCTTCGATGGCGATGCCGACAGGGTGATGTTCATAGACGAAAAAGGTAAATTCATTTCGCCCGATTTGATAATTGCCCTCCTGGGGCATTATTTCCTCAAAGATAAAAACAAGGAATATAAAGTTGTCCAGGATATAAGGACCTCAAAGGCAGTTGCGGAATATCTCCGGCAATTTAATGCCACTGTAGATATATGGCGGGTCGGCAGGGCTTATGGCGCAACAAGACTAAAGCAAGTTGATGGTATTTATGGCGGTGAACTGGCCGGGCATTATTATTTCAGGGACTTCTATTATTCGGATAGCGGTCTGCTGGCAGCAATTTTGGTCTTGAACATAGTTGACGGATTCCGCCTGAAAGGCATTGAGCTATCGAGCCTTATTTCTACTATTTCCCCCTATTTCAACACAGGGGAAGTGAACTTTAAAATACAGGATAAGCTAGCTGCGATGAACGCCGTCAGGGATTATTTTTATAATGATGAAAAACCTCAGCGCTATCTTGACTTCGATGGTTACCGTCTTGATTTTGAAGACTGGTGGTTTAATATAAGGCCTTCAAACACTGAGCCTTACCTAAGGTTTCTTGCCGAGGCGAAGAGCAAGCGGCTATTGTCGGAAAAAACCGATGTCATTTACAGCATACTCTCGCGCTTCGAGTGATGAAGAAAAAGATTCTAAATACCGCTTTTTTTTTATTTGGTATCTTGCTTTGCCTGATACCCGGGCTGAAATCGCAAAGTTTAAGAAAAGATAACGACAGCATAGATAAAAAACGCCTAAACACTGTTGTTTATGCAAGTGCAGGATTATATACAGCCACTTTGACGGTCTTGTATTTCGGTTGGTATAAGGATACGCCGCTTACTTCCTTCCACTTTATCAACGACAACCGGAACTTCATGCAAATTGATAAGGCAGGCCATGCAACAACAGCCTATACTTTTAGTTATTATGCACATAATTGGTTGCGTTGGGCTGGCGTAAACAATAAAAAATCAGCAATATATGGAAGTTTGATGGGCTTTGGTTCCATGACCGTCATTGAGATCCTCGATGGCTTTTCGGCAGAATATGGCGCCTCCTGGGGCGATCTTGCCGCAAATGGGTTTGGCTCGGCAATGTTTGCGAGCCAGCAATTGGTTTGGAAAGATCAACGCCTTAGATTAAAGTTTTCTTACCATCCTACGGAATTTGCCCGGTATAACCCTGATTTGCTTGGGAAGAACAGCTTACAGAGGATATTAAAAGATTATAACGGTCATACTTATTGGCTTTCGGCCAATATTAATAGTTTTTTGAAGCACGAGAGCAAATTCCCGAGATGGATAAATGTTGCCGTTGGATATGGCGGTACGGGCATTATCGGCGTTAAATCCAACCCCGATGAGATCGATGGTCGGCCGATACCGCATTTCGACCGCATTCGCCAATACTATGTTTCACTGGATATCGACTGGACGAAGATCGATACCGACTCAAAGTTTTTAAGGTTTATGTTCAAAACCTTTAGTTTTGTAAAACTCCCGTTCCCTACCCTTGAATACAACAATAAAAACAATTTTGTTTTTCATTGGTTGTATTTTTGACGTTTATAAAAATCTTGTTTTTATAATCACATTCAGGCTTAAGTTAAAACTCAATTCATTATACCTTTCTTTAAAAGCTTAAAGTTGTTTTTCCAACATACAAACCAACAGTCCCGATTTGTCGTTTTTGCCTGCGGGAATTCTGTTTCTCGCATTTGCATATATTTTCCCGAGTTCCGTATTTTTGTATTTATGTTCCATAAGTAGTTTGTAACCAGAAAAATAAGTATTGCAAAAATCCCAGCTGACAGATTGTGGCTCAGTAGGTGTAGGGTAGGCATGAACATCAACAATCAACAGGAAAATCCCAGCGGGCTTAAGTGCCCTCCTTATTTCGCTCACGGTTTTGTCTATGTCCTCAACATGATCCAACGAGTTGAACGAGCAAATCACATCGAAATATGAATCGCCAAAGGGAATTTCTTCCGAATAGGCCTTAACATAATTCATCTTGTGTTTATGGGCGCCCATTTTCAGGTATTTGCCGGCCAATGGGTCGAGGCCGTGTCTTTCTTTGCAGGTGTCGGCCCATTCGAGGCTGCCCCGGGGCCCGCAACCGATATCCAATATAATTTTGTCCTTATAAAAGCTATAGTCCAGGCCGAAATAATCAGTATAAAACTGTTTGTAATGCCAGTTCGTAAGTTCACCTTCCTTGATCTTCTTATATCTCCAAAAACTAATTTCAGCAAACTGCTTGAATTTTGAACGGATAGACTTATACATATACTTATTGTTTAATTGTCGTATTCGTAAAATTCAATATTGAGATCGTCGATATAAAACTCTTTCTTTTCTTTGTTCCATATATAAATCTTTAACAAATAGTGGTCTTCTTCAAGATAAGGGAGCTTGAACCCCGTCCCGAGGGTTTCCCACAGACCTGATTTATCGTCGGGCATCTGCTTTAGCCTGGCCTTTTTGTAAAAAACAGTTTTCCCTCCCTTATCCTGTATGTCCATAATAAATAAAGCCCTGGTGGCCTGGTTTTCCCTTTTCTCGTACACCATCGTCGAGATTTCTACATACAGGTTCCTGCTTCCATTCAGCGAATCGGGTATAGTCCAATTTAAGGATGGTGAATAAATATTATGCTTGTCGAGTTTAATTGATCTTTTGCCGGAATAAACAATTGTGGAATCAGTTTTATGTAGTTTCGACCAGGAAGTCAACTGGCTCTCAAAATCATTCTTTTCATGATAAAACGGTCTTGGCTTTAAATATCCATAATAATACTCTGGCCCGCCGGAGATAAAACCTGAATATTTCCCGGAAGTTTTAAGTAATATCTTGAAATATGCCTCCTTGTTCATGGAGTCGGGATGTATAATCCCTTTGGCGTATTGATAGGTTTGTACTATATTAAGGATGCCCGCAAGTAAAATAAATATTAAGGTAATCCTTTTGTGCTTGGTTTTTAACTGCCGGTAAAACAACATTATAATTAAGACAAATACAGCAGTAAAATCTACCATAGGCCTCATGCCGAAACTATCGCCATAAAACCAGTTCCACCAACTGGAAAATACATATATCAGCACTGAAAAGAAGGTTGCAAACCAGATAAAACGGAATTTGTTTTTCTTGTAAAGGATGATAAGCGAGGGAATTAATAACAGATAAAAGGGTGTATAAACAAACCATCCTTTCCTGAAACCAAACAGGAAATTAAATATCTCGGGACGATTCCAGTAGAATCCCTCGTTTTTATATGGGAAATAAACAAAACTACCTGTTTGTTCGTAGTTTATAAGCAGATACGGAAATATGCTTAAAAGAAAAAAAAGCAGGGCATATAAAACTCTCCTCGACTTCAGCTTATTGAAAACTACAGCTTGAATATTTTCTGCCCCATCGGCAAGAAAGGGCAGGAAAACAACAATTAGAAGGTTCACGGGCCTGATAGTGAACACAAAGCCCAGGGCCACGGCTGCAATGACCAGGTGTTTTGTTTTCTGTTCAAGAAAATATCTACGGCTTGAATAAATCAAGATGCTAATGGACGCAAAGGAATACAGATGCGAAAAAGCAGGCATCAGGAATGTATATGCAAACAGGTTGGTAGCGTACAGGCTGGCAGCAACAAATATTATTGTTTCTTTTCTAGTAAGTCCATACGATTTCAACGTTCTATACAGAAATATCAATCCGGTCAGGCACCAAAATACTGCTGCAATTCCTACGGAATACTGAAAAACAGCTTCGTATGCATCTACGGGCAGGCCGAAAATCAAACTTATAAATAAGGCTGCCAGAAAAAAAGGCGACATTAAAAAAGCGGAGCCGGGTGGGAATTTATTGATAAGCAACCCATTGACCTCGTGATAATTATGACCCTGATAATCTTTGCCCTTTCTTAGTTTCTCGGCATTGAAGGCTTCTGAGAAATCCAAGGTTTTATAAATAAACAAAGTGGGCAGCCATGCATAATAACCGCTCCCGTCACCATCCACAAAATGCTGCCGGTGCTCGCTCTTCCTTGAGATATTTATTACGATAAAATTTAACAATAAAATACCCGACAAGAAGCTTATGAATATGTTGCTGTATCTTAACCTTAGCTTTCCCAATATAATGATATTAATCTACGGCTAAATTAAAAAGAAATGCCTTTGTCAGATGTATGTCCTGAAAACGGCAATGTCAAAAAGCAAACAGACTTAAATGTCGGTTGGCAGCTGGCGTTTAAACCCTTCCTCCAGCGAGATAAATGTCTCAGTTGCCGTTACCTCTTGAATCGACTGTATTTTTTCGATAATTATGTTTTTCAAATGCTGATTGTTTCTGGCCATTATCTTGATAAAAAGAGAGTATTTGCCCGTAGTATGATGACATTCAACAACTTGTGGTACTTGTTTTATTTTGTTGTAAACCTCATCATGGGTTCTGGTGCTTGTAAGGTTTACCTGCAGACCGATGAAAGCCTGGGTAAGATAACCAATGCCCTCGGGGGAGATGTTGAAGCGGGAACCTGAGATTACACCGGCATCAAACATTTTTTGGATTCTTTGGTGTATAGCAGCACCGCTGACCTTGCAAATCCTTGCCACTTCCAGATATGGGATGCGGGCATCTTTGGTCAGCAATACAAGTATTTTTTTGTCAAGACTGTCGATTCGAAATTTATTTTCCATTTTATCTGTCAATAGTATCAATATTATTAAAAATATGCGAAAATACTTACAATATTTAAATAATCACATATAAAACAATTTGAATTGTTAAATCAACTTGATTTCTGCTGTTGTATTAGTATTTTTGTACAAAAATTTAATATTATGTCACATAAATATGATCCGGCCACAGCCGTACAACGATTGGAGCAATTTGGCGAGTTTGGTGGAGTAAACCCCTCGATAACAGATTCCGCAACATACACATTCTTGCATGAAAAGACAATGCTCGACACTTTTCATGGAGAAACGGAAGGTTGTTTTTTATATTCGCGCCACTGGAACCCTACCAATAAATATTTGGCCGAGGCTTTGGCAGCAATGGAAGGAACCGACTCGGCCTGGGTTACCGGCTCCGGAATGGGTGCCATAACCACAGCACTATTGCAATTGGTTAATACGGGCGACCATATAATCACCAGTGTAACCACTTATGGCGGAACCTATGCTTTTCTGGCAAACTATCTAAAGAAATTCAAGATTGATGTTACCTTCGTGAACATCAGCGACCTTGACAGCGTTAGAAAAGCAATCAGGCCTAATACTAAGATTATTTATACGGAAAGCATGACGAACCCGATGTTGCAAATATCCGATATTCCCGAACTTGCCGGCATCGCCAGGTCGGCAAACGTCAAATTGGTTGTCGATAATACATTTACTCCTATGGTATTATCGCCTGCGCGGCTTGGTGCCGATATAGTTGTTTATAGTATGACGAAGTTCATAAACGGAAAAAACGATGCCGTCGCAGGGGCAATATGTGCCTCAGCTGAGTTTATCAACGACATAAGCAACGTAAATGACGGAACCGCTATGCTATTGGGACCTGTCCTGGATCCCCTGCGCTCGTCAAATATCCTTAAAAACCTGGCCACGCTACATATCAGAATGCAAAAACATGGTGAAAACGCTATGTATCTTGCCAAGAAGTTCAGGCAAATCGGATTGAAATTTAATTATCCGGGGCTTCCTGAACATCAAGACCATGAGTTGTTTAACTCTATGATGAACGATGGATTCGGATATAGCGGTATGATAGCCATCGACCTTGAGACTTCTGAGCGGGCAACACGGCTTATGGAGATGATGCAGGAAAGAGGCGTTGGGTATCATGCAGTTAGCCTTGGATATTTCAAAACACTTTTCTCCAACTCAGGCAGGAGCACTTCTTCGGAAGTACCGGAAGAAATCCAAAAAGAAATGGGGCTTTCTCAAGGATTGATAAGGTTTTCAGTTGGGCTTGACCACGATATCGAAAAGACGTTCAAGATTATTGAATCCTGCCTTAAGGACTTGAGTTTCATTTAGTAAAACTCAAATAGCAGAAATGGAACCCAGGGAGTTCGTCTAGCCTGGGCTTATGGGTGGTAGTGTATATACAACTCAAGTATGATACATCTATTGTTCGTGCTGATAATCAGCTTGCAATGTTCTTCTTTGTAGTACTTATTCAGTTGATTTAGGATGTCTGGATATTGATTTATAAGTGCCTTTTAAAAATAACAATGAGGGTCTTTTATGCATTATGCGGATATAAATCCTAATTTTGCGTTTTATATATTTCTTTATGGTACGTTTTATTTCAATAATATTTTTTCTTCTGTCAATATCGCTTAGGGCGCAGCTGACGATTATTATCGATTCGGTTCCAGGGAATACACCTGTTGATTCTGAAATTTATTTTGCCGGCGACGTAAACTCTTGGGAGCCCGGTGATGATAATTATAAATTCAACAAGATTGCGGAACACAAATGGGAATTGCAATTGGACGCGATGGATCATGGCAAGGTGATTTTGTTCAAGTTTACCAGGGGCAGCTGGGCGACAGTTGAAAAGGGGGCTGATGGTGAAGAGATTGATAACAGGCATTTTACCTTTGGGAATGGCGATACCATTAGACCTGTAATCCTTAACTGGGCGGATCTGAGCGGTGTTGGTGGAAGTACTGCCTCTGTTAATGTGTCCATAATTGACGATTCATTTTATATGCCGCAACTGGAGAGAAGCCGGAGACTTTGGATTTATCTGCCGCCTGACTATGAAAGTTCAAATAAATCATATCCGGTACTGTATATGCACGACGGGCAGAACCTGTTCGACGAGCAGACATCTTATGCCGGGGAATGGGAGGTTGATGAAACATTGGACAAGCTTTTTGACCAGGGTATTAATGTACCGATAGTAGTAGGTATAGATAACGGTGGTACGCTCAGGATAGAGGAGTACACTCCCTGGCCCAACCCGCAATATGGTGGTGGCAAGGGGAGTGATTATATTGATTTCATAGTAGAAACATTGAAACCATTCGTGGATTCTGCCTACCGTAGCCTGGGCGACAGGGAAAATACCGCGATCATGGGAAGTTCGCTCGGAGGCCTGATCTCGCATTATGGGGCATTGAAATATCAGGATGTTTTTAGTAAAGCAGGCTTGTTCTCACCTTCCTATTGGTTTTCCGATTCGGTATGGGCTTTTACTGACTCATATCCAAAGAAGTATGCCATGAAAATATATCAAATGGCCGGCGGACAAGAAGGAAATGACATGATTGAACAAATGTATCTTATGGATGTGAGGCTTATGGATATCGGATTCGGAACAGACGAACTTTGTGTTAAGGTCGTGCCAAATGCTCAGCATAACGAACAATTATGGCGCAATGATTTTGAAAATGCCTATTTGTGGCTTTTTGAGGATTATGTGGGCATAGATGATCATCAGCAAAATGTTGGCACACTCATATTAATGCCAAACCCTGCAGACAAGGAATGTTTGATTGTGGATTATAAGCCAGTTGCCGGCGATAGCTTGATGATAATGGACATGAACGGGAAACTTGTTCTTTCAGATACTAATATTATCTCCAACAGGCTAGATATCAGTACATTAAAAACAGGGAGTTACATTTTAAGGCTTTATAGCCGAAACAAAGTATCGCAGGCGAAGCTGATAAAGCTATAAGCCCCAAAACTTTATCAATCGTTCAAGAACTGGCCGGTAAACGAATTCTTGCATTTGCCGATATCTTCAGGCGTACCTTCAAAAATAATTTCACCACCTTTGTCGCCACCTTCCGGGCCAAGGTCTATTATCCAGTCAGCCGATTTGATTATTTCGTTGTTGTGCTCGATTACCAAAACGCTATGTCCTATTTCAATCAGGGCATTCATGGATTTTAGGAGCTTGCTGATGTCGTGGATATGAAGTCCTGTGGAAGGTTCGTCGAAAATGAACAGGGTAGGTGTGTTGACGCTCCCTTTTGAAAGAAAATAGGCAAGTTTCACCCTTTGGGCCTCGCCGCCGCTCAAGGTGTTCGACGATTGTCCCATACGAAGATAGCCTAGACCAACTTCCTGTAAGGGTTTTATTTTCTCGACAATTTTCTTTTCGTTTAACGATAAGTCCTTGCCCCCACCGAAAAATTCAATTGCGTTATTAATGGTCATGTCGAGTATGTCGGCAATGTTCTTCCCTTTATATTTTATTTCAAGTACTTCATCTTTATATCTTTTACCGTGGCAATCATCGCATCTTAAATGAATATCTGCCATAAACTGCATTTCTACTTTTACCTCTCCTTCACCATCGCAATTATCGCAGCGCCCACCGCTAATATTAAACGAGAAATATCCGGGCTTATATCTTCTCTGTTTTGCAAGTGGTAGATTGGCAAATAGTTGTCTTATTTCATCAAATGCTTTTAAATATGTTGCGGGGTTGGACCTGGAGGATCTTCCGATAGGGTTTTGATCGACATATTCAACGGCGCCCAGGCTGTTGATGTCGCCCTCGAGGGCTGAGAATTTTCCAGATTTATCAGCATAACCGCCAAATTTCCGTTTTAGGGCTGGATAAACTATGTCCCTGACCAGAGTAGATTTTCCGGATCCGCTCACCCCGGTTATCAGGCAAAGCATATTGAGGGGAATCTTAACGTCAATATTCTTCAGGTTGTTCTCGATAGCACCTTTTACTTCCAGGTAATTTCTCGGTTTTCTCCTGAAATCAGGATGCACGATCTGCTTTCTTTTAGTTAGATATAATGCGGTATAACTTATGTCATTGCCCTTTAGCTGGTCGTAACTGCCCTGAAAAACAAGTTCTCCGCCATGTTCACCGGCATCTGGCCCGATATCTATAATATTGTCAGCCTCTTTTATTACTTTTTCGTCATGCTCGACAACAATCACGGTATTGCCCAAATCCCTTAATCGTTTCAATACCTTCAAAAGTCTGTCGGTATCCCGCGAATGAAGGCCTATGCTAGGTTCGTCGAGTATATACATGGATCCCACAAGGCTGCTGCCAAGTGAGGTGGCAAGGTTTATCCTTTGCGATTCACCGCCCGACAATGTGTTCGAAAGCCTGTTGAGGCTTAAATACCCCAGGCCGACATCGTTCAAGAATTCCAGTCTGTTATCGATTTCTATTAATATCCTTTTCGCTATTTTTTCATCGTTCTTGTCCAGTTTTATTGTTTTAAAGAAATTATGTAGGTCGTTGAGTTGCATCTTTACGATATCAGAAATGGATTTACCGGCAACTTTAACATAATTGGCGTCCTTTCGCAATCTTGTCCCTTTGCATTCGGGGCAGGTAGTTTTTCCGCGATAGCGGGACAGCATTACCCTGTATTGGATTTTATATGTTTGTTCCTCGACATATTGAAAGAATTGGTTGATTCCCTCGAAATATGAGTTGCCGTTCCAAAGGGTGTCTTTTTCATCTTGGCTTAACTGAAAATACGGTCTGTGTACAGGAAAGCCGAATTTATCGGAACAGTCGAGAAGTGCTTGTTTCCATTCGCTCATCTTCTCGCCTTTCCAGCATGCAACGGCATCGTCAAAAACCGAAAGCGACTTATTGGGAATTACCAAATCCTCGTCTATGCCAATTACATTGCCGAAGCCTTCGCATTTCTTACAAGCGCCATAAGGGTTGTTGAATGTGAACATGTTCAGCGATGGTTCCTCGAAAACAATACCGTCGCGTTCAAATTTATTCGAGAACTTCTCAACGGGTCTGCCATCAAGCGATAAGTTCATTATTAAACATTGTCCTTTTCCTTCATAAAAGGCAGTCTCGGCAGAATCGGCAAGCCGCGATCTCATGCCTTCGTCAACCTTGTTGCTTACTAACCTGTCGATTATCAGATATGGGATATCATTTTTGTCAGGTATTATTTTTTCTTGTTCAAAATCCTCTATCCGCTTGGTTTCACCATTAAAAAGCATTCTGTTGAAACCCTGCTGCATCAATATTTGCAATTGCTGCAACAGCTTTCTTCCCTTGGGAAGTATTATGGGCGCCAGAACTAATACCTTATTGTTGTTTTGAAGGCTGTCAACATAATTTACCACATCGCTGACGCTGTCTCTTTTTACGATCTTGCCCGAAATCGGCGAATAGGTTTTCCCGATCCTTGAAAAAAGCAGTTTTAGGTATTCATAAATTTCAGTCGATGTGCCCACTGTTGATCTCGGGCTGCGGGTCTTTACCTTTTGCTCGATGGCTATGGCAGGCGAAATGCCTCTTATGTCGTCAACATCGGGTTTGTCCATCCTGCCCAGGAATTGCCGTGCGTATGAGCTTAAGCTTTCAACGTAACGGCGCTGGCCGTCAGCGTAAAGAGTGTCGAAGGCCAACGATGATTTGCCTGAGCCCGACAATCCGCTTATGACAACTAACTATTTTCTCGGTATATCGACACTTAAGTTTTTAAGGTTGTTAACCCTTGATTTAATGACTCTTATATAATTTTTATCTTTGTTTTCCGGCATATACGTAAAAAAAATGAATGCAAAACTATCATTTTATTTGCTTTTGCACGATTAATATTTATATTTGCACTTAATAAATCATAAAATTAATAGGAGGAACGCTATCGAATAATATTTACCTTTTTGTATATTATTAACGAAATTGGTAAACAATGAATCTGGAATCAGCAACAGAGCGTGATTTAATTAAATTGTATTTAAAAGGCAATCATGCAAGCCTCCAAACTCTCATCAATCGTCATCAGGGGCGTTTATTCGCCTATATCTTTATGCTTGTAAAAAACAAGCAACTTGCCGACGATATTTTTCAGGACACTTTCGTAAAGGTTATTAATACCCTAAAATCGGGTAAATATAACGATGAAGGCAAGTTTATCCAATGGATAATGAGAATTGCCCATAACCTTGTTATAGATTATTTCAGGAAGCAGAAAAAACATAATTTTGTGGAATCCTATAATCCTGAGGTAAGTGTATTTGATACAATAAAACTCACGGACCCTTCAATTGAGGAGCAGTTGGTCACTAATCAAATTCATAAGGACGTAAAAGGATTGTTGGAATATTTGCCTGACGAACAGAAAGAAGTTTTGTATTTAAGATGCTACGCTGGCTTGAGTTTCAAGGATATAGCCGAGCAAACCGAAGTGAGCATAAACACCGCTCTTGGACGTATGCGATATGCTCTTATTAATCTTCGCAAGATAGTTGAGGAAAACAAAATGGTGTTGACAGCATAGTTTTTTGGATAAAAAATAATTGTTGGGCAATAATTAAAAATTTTCATCGTTTTACATGAAATTTTTAAAAATACATTAGTTTGCCTATGACAAATTTTTTTACTCCAACTGAACATCAGGATCTTAAACAACAGAAATTACCAACAACGCAAAAGGGTATTTGCACTTTATCACCTTCCAAATTTACAATGAGTTTTGTTTTAGGTTATTCCGCAGCCCTCGAAATTTACGATACTAAATTGATTGGTAAAATAGAGATACTGAGTAATTAGGGCGAAAAAGCCTTACAGAAATAAACCGCTTCCTTAATTGGAGCGGTTTTTTGTTTAAATAAAAATATATATTTGTCTTCTGAACCTAGGCGATGGATTTAATAAACAATTGATTTTACAGTTAATTTAATTAAAACAATGGCCATGTATTAGATTCCTACAAATATACCCAAGCCCAAAAAATGTTCTTTAAAAATGCGAGTTCTCAAAGTTATTTACAACTACAACACGGATCTTGAAAACGATTTTCGAAAAAATAATAGTCAACAGTTTCATTTAACAAAATATCAGCTACATTTGTGCAAGCCTAAATATTTAGGAAACAACTTAAAGCATTTATTATGAAAAAACATTTTTTTAAACCTGTTAATGCGCTGAAAATCAGCATTATACAGTGGGGGGGCAAATGCTCCGGCCGGCAATTGCCGTAATTTTATTCTTTGTTGTTAACCTGCCAATCAAGGCTCAAACTGTTGATTCGTTGGATAGCTATTACACAATCACTGCCCAAATGGATGCCTATTACGATAGTATTATGCAAATTAGAGGGGCAGATAGTATGGATGGAACCAATTATAAACAGTATTTGCGATGGAAGAATTTTGCCTTTGGAAGAATTGATACTTCCGGCAATATGTTGAACTATATTAATGCTGTTAACAATTATTTTTCGAGTTCAAACAAATCAGTTTCAACAGACTATACATGGTCATATACGGGTCCTTTTGGATTACCCGACCAAGGAGAAGGCAAAGGTAAAGGATGGGTAAATCGTATCATAGTCGATAAAGTTAATCATGGCGACATTTATGCCGGAACGCACAACAGCGGGGTTTGGCATACTTCAAATGGGGGTGGAAGTTGGCAATTTCTTACTGCGAATTATCCTGAAATAACCGGTATCGCATCTATGTTTAAATCGGGATACGATGGTGCTATTTTCGTTGCTACTTCTACCAATATATCGAACTACTCAAATGGTTTGTTCAAGTCTGAGGACAATGGCGCAAACTGGCAAAATGTAAATGTGGTATATCTTAATGATAATAATGAAGAAATTGATCTGTATCCAACCTCTTATCTGAATGAATTGCCCAGGAAAATAATAGAAAGTCCTGAAAGTCAGAATATTTTATTCTTACTCACCGAAT
>JAJRQZ010000058.1 GCA_024279935.1 Bacteroidota bacterium | reverse complement strand
GAAGGGCTAAATTCTAAAATACAACTTGCTAAAAAAAGAGCTAGGGGATACGGAAATATAAACAATTTTATCAATATGATTTACTTTACATGTGGCAAACTGAAATTTGATTACCCACTATATTTGACATAGAGCCAAAATATTTATAGGAAATTTTATTATTTAGGAAAGAATAAGTTTATTTAATTAGCCACTTCGGCTTAACTTATCCCAATTTACCGACCGGAGTGGCATGAATAGTTTTCTTAAATAATTAATTTTAATACTATTTAATTGGTAAGGCATATGAAAAATACTATTTTGAATTTGTAGGGATAAAAAAAACGAACATTATTAATTTTAAAAAATAGTAAAATGAACAAAAAGAATTTTTTATGGATGTTGCTTTTAGTCCCTGCATTTTTTATTGCAGCAAGTAACCCAAATCTAAACTTGGACTTCCAATCTTCCGGATGTGCTGACTCAGGAGATGATTTTGATGCATATAATGGAGAACAAGGTTGTCCGTACAATTATGATTTTTCCTTTCTAATAGATGGGGATTGCACTTTAACTGATGTTGATTTAAACAACAAAACACCTCTAATAGACCACTATTGGGATAGCCAAACAGCAGAGGTTTGGTACAACAATAACGGTATTATAGAAATGATACCTAAAAGTGGATTCGGAGGTGATGGTTTTTTATTAACACTCAACGTTCGAGTATACTTTGACAATGGTTCTTATGAGGATGAATGGTGGAACTGCCATGTAACATCAGGATCACCTCCTTACCCTAGTCCTTGTTATTAATTAATATCCGATTCTGCGAATCTTTAACTGATTCGCAGAATCATTTAATGAAATGTATTATGAAGAAAAAAATCATTTTAACCTTATTATGTATTGCTACTTTATTTTTGCAAGCTCAACAAAGCCTGACCTTAAGTTTCGAGGCGCGTCATTATCAGGGCCAGGATATTGGCCTCGACAGTATTTTGATAAAAAACATCAATCGCAATTGCGACACCATGCTTTATGCTCCCGATACCGTTCTGTATTACAATTTCTATGTTGGAACAGATGATAATACTATTCATGAAAACAGCCTTGTTTCAAAGGTTTATCCCAACCCCGCCGGAAACGGACATTCTTATTTTAATGTACACTTAAATAAACAAGGGACTTTAATACTTGAACTGTTCGATTTGATGGGCAGGAAGTTGCTCTCACAAAACAAATGGCTTTCAGGCGGCAATTATAAATTTCAATTAACTCTTGGAAGGCAAGGATCTTATATTTTAAAGGCTGCTTTCGGAAACGAATGCCGAAGCCTGAAAATTATTAACAAGGGTTCAAGCAACAGTGAAGCTTTTGATATAAATTTGGTTTCCGGGCATTTGGCAAGCAATCTAAAACAAGAAAAAACATTAGGTGGTTTCTGGTATGAGCCCGGCGACACTCTTTGGTATGTGGGCTATGCTAAAACACCTTATGATATTGCCGGAAGCGATGTATTGGAAGGTGTCCCGATTATAAAGGAACACAGGCGTTTTTATATAGTGGAGGGATTGCCCTGCCCCGATAATGTTGCGGTTAAATATGCAGGGCATCTTTATCCTACCGTTGAAATTTACGGGAATTGCTGGTTTAAGGAAAACCTTAATGTCGGGACGATGATTATTGGTGATAGTACAATGTCGGACAATGGAATTATTGAGAAATATTGTTATGATAATGATACTTTAAATTGCGCTGAATATGGTGGGCTTTATCAATGGCACGAACTCATGAATTATCAAGAGGAAGAAGCCACACAGGGAATTTGTCCTCAGGGTTGGCATATTCCAACAAAAGTTGAATATTTCACTCTGATAGAAGACTTTGACGGCCTTGGATGCAAAGAGAGGGGAAGTGAACACTGGTCGCCCGGATTCAATGTAGGTGGCGACAACAAAAAGGGGTTAACAGTTTTAGGTGCGGGATATAGACAGAACACCACAAAGTTTGAACAATTAACAACAAATTCGGTTTTTCATTCATCAACAAAATTGACTTACGATTGGGTATGGTATTTGAGCTTTGGACAGAATAATCAAATATTTTTAGGCTCAACTTTGAAAAATGTTGGGAACTCTGTTCGCTGTATAAAAAATTATTAACTAATTATGAATTGATTAGTCCAGCATGCTCATTTCTATCTAATCGTAAATATTTATCACAAATTTCTATTCGACAGATGCCGAACCAAAATCGTTGATGCGCTGGATAATGTTGTTTATCTTCTCTCCATAATTTTTATCGGACGCCCATTTGCCCGTTAGGTCATCTACCTTTTTTGCGCTTCCTCTTTTAACATAATGAAAACGCGAATCCACCAAATCGGTATTTAATTTTTCAGTGGAGGCATAGGCCTTTAGATGTTGGATGTGCGCCCTTATGCCGCTTCGCTCATCGTCGAACGACAAACCCTTAACGCCTCCACCGGTAACTCCCAAACCACAAAAATTATTTTGTCCGGGCTCAACATCACCACCATAATGAAGGAATCCGGTTTCGAGGCACATCTGGCTAAACGCCACATCATAATTAATGCCCTCCTTATTAGCCTCATCCATATAAATGGAAGCAATTTCCATGGATTTCTTAAACGAAATGGTTTTATTGTTGTCGTGGAGAAAGCGAGCCATATCCTCGAGCCTGAAAACACCATTTTTTAAAATACTGCCCGAGGGTCTTGATTTGAATCTGCCAACCGCATCCGGCTTTGTTTTTAGGGCCAAGGCCCCGACAGGCTTGATACCGAAAAGACCAGTGGAATACGACTTTTGGAAAAGGGGCTTTCTGGTTTCCAGCTTTATCCCGGGTCGAAAGCTTCCGGAGAAGGTATATGAACCGGAACTGATCAACAGCATAAGCAACGATAGTAAAACACTGCGGTTTATCCTCGTCCCCGATATAATCCTCTTAAATGTCATCATAGTTTCAACATCATAAAAATCATAATAGTTTTTGAAGTTTCCTGAAGAACATGGCTTAATTATCCACAATTTTATGTTAATATTGTAATGATTTAATAATGCGGGCGGAAAATGGCGTTTTCACCGATTATTTTCCCCAGTTCGCCGATTTTGTTTTTGATAATCTTGTAATTAATTTTTATTTCGCCAAAAAAATATAATTAGTATGAAACAGTTTTTAAAATTTATGTTTGCCTCGTTTGCAGGCACTTTGCTTACTATTCTCTTGATTTTTCTTGTTATGGCCGGATTGATTTCCAGCATCGTTGCCATGTCGGAAACCGAAACCGTGAGCGTAAAACCTCATTCGGTGCTCCAGTTAAACTGGAAAACACCCATAAGGGACAGGGGGACGGACAATCCTTTCGAAGGTTTCGATTTTGCCAATATGCAATCGAACAAGCCGGCCGGTTTGAACGAGATCCTCGCTAATATCGATAAGGCCGCCAAAGATCCGGATATTGATGGTGTTTTCATCGATATGGAGACCATCCCTGCCGGAATTGCAACTACCGAGGAAATCAGGAATAAACTCGAAGCCTTCAAGGAGTCCGATAAGTTTATTGTTGCTTACGGAAATTCCTACGACCAAAAAGGCTATTACCTTGCCAGCGTCGCCGACGAGATTTATTTGAACCCGAAAGGGATGGTTCTGTTTAAGGGGCTGAATGCCCAATTGTTGTTTTTCAAGAACATGTTGAGCAAGCTCGAAATCGAGATGCAGATCGTTAGAGGGCCCAACAATAAATACAAAAGTGCCGTGGAACCGCTTATACTGGACAAGATGAGCGAGGCAAACCGCGAGCAATATCAGCAACTGCTGAACTTGATTTGGGGCAAAATTCTGCTTACTTTGCACGACAGCAGGGGCATAAGCATTGAAGACCTCAATAATATAGCTGACAAGCTGGATGTTACAAATGCTGAAAAAGCACTAGAACTGAAATTTGTTGATGGCTTGCTTTACCGCGACCAGCTGGTTGACAGGCTTAAGGAACTGACGGGCATGGAGAGCGACGAAAAGCTGGCATGGGTTAGTTACGCAAAATATACCAAGGTGGCAGCGGGAAAAACCAATATATCCAAAAACAAGATAGCTGTTGTTTATGCCCTGGGCGGTATTGTGCAGGGACAGGGTAACAAGGAGTCCATGGGATCGGCAAAAATTGCCAAAGCCATAAAGAAAGCAAGAACCGACGACAATGTAAAGGCAATTGTGATGCGTGTGAACTCACCCGGCGGCGATGCCCTGGCCTCTGATGTGATACGCCGCGAGGTTGCCCTGGCAAAAGAGGCCAAACCGTTTATCGTCTCCATGGGTGATGTTGCTGCCTCCGGAGGCTATTGGATCTCAACTAATTCGGATTATATCTTTGCCCAGCCAACCACGATTACAGGCTCCATAGGCGTATTTGGCATTATTCCCAATTTCCAGGGCCTGATGACCAATAAGCTTGGAATTACTTTCGACAATGTTGCCACCAACAAAAATGCCAGCTTTATTGACGTTATGGCTCCCATGAGCGATTTCCAAAGGGAAAAGATAAATGCTGAGATAATAAATATCTACGACAACTTTGTTGGTCTTGTTGCAAATACAAGGGGTTTAAAACCTGAGTTTGTTGACAGCATAGCAAGAGGCAGGGTTTGGGCCGGTAGCGATGCGATCAAGATCGGACTCGTCGATGAGATTGGTGGTTTGCAGGATGCCATTGCCTATGCTGCCGAAAAAGCGCATATCGAAGGCGACTATAGATTAAGGAACTATCCGGAGCAAAAAGAATTTTTCGAGCAACTTATGCTTGAGCTTACCGGCGAGGCCAAAATTAGAATTATAGGCGATGAGCTCGGGATGTTTAAAACTTATTACGATCAAATTAAAACTTTGCAGGATATGAGAGGCGTTCAGGCTCGATTGCCGTTCTTCTATTCGGTAAATTAATTAACCGAACAATAAAAAAAGGCGGACTTAATATTAAGTCCGCCTTTTTTATGTCCGTTCCTGAAGGATCTAAAAATGTTTTAAAACTCCTCAGCGTGTATCTGCCCAGCTTCTTTTCTTTTATGTTCTTTGAATCCTTGTTTTTCCAATGCCGATTTCATTCCGTCAACCATTTTGGGGTTGCCACAAAGAAAGAAGTCAGTATTGTCGGGTGTTGTTTCCACCCCCCATTTTTCCATTGCGATGCCGCCATCCCAAATTTCCTGGATAAACCTTGTGTCGCCGTCCCAACCTGTCGGCTCTTTAGCGGGATCGGTAATAGTTGGGTAATAACTAAAGTTAGGGAACATATTGGCAAGCAGTTTCAACTCTGACGAATAGCCCAAGTCCCATGAGTTTGCTGCCCCGTGAATAACCATAATCCTTCCTTTGCGTCGTAATGCGTTGGAGCGGAGCATGCTCATATAGGGGGCAACCCCTGTGCCTGTGGCAATAAGAACAACATTTCGTTCGTCGTCAACCTGATCGAGGGTGAACATGCCGACGGCTTTTTTGCCCATGAATATCTTGTCGCCTATTTCCAGATTGAAAATGCGTGGGGTTAGCTGTCCGGAATGCACCAGGGTAATATAAAACTCCAGGGAATCCTCAGTTGAGGCCGATGCAATGGAATAGGCCCTTTTTATTAGTTTTTCCGGTTTTGGGGCCGAATGCTCGTCGGTGGCTTCCTTACAGCGTTCCGAATCAGGTGTCAGCCCCAAGGCAACAAACTGCCCTGATTCAAATTCCGGGAACTTCCAGCCTTCGGGGCTCACCTTTATTATCCTCATAATAGGCGAAACCTGAACGTTTTGTATTATTCTGCAGTTTAACTCTCCTGTTAGATCCATTTAAAAATATTTAGAGAATATGAAAGGCAAAATTACAAATATTATAGTATTTATTTGCCTTGTTTCATTATTTTTGGCTTTTCTAAATACTGCTGTTTTTGTTCCGTTTATAAAATACTTGCAAAGTATATAATAAATGATTATCATCTTGGTAATCAGCACTTGGCGGTATAGCGGCTTTGCCGGGAACAAAAACTGCGAGAACTATTGTTATCCTGCATCTCATAAATTAATAATTTCGCCAGCTTAAAATAGATTTAGTAATTGAATTTTCGTGGTATGCAAAATCAAAAAAATTACACTTCAGCATTTATAAGCCTGACAATTTTATTTTTCATGTGGGGGTTTATGACTGTTTTAAACGACATCCTAATACCTTATTTAAAGAGCGTCTTCGAACTGGACTATTTCAAGGCTATGTTGGTGCAATTTGCCTTTTTCCTTGCATATTTTATAGGCTCACTACTTTATTTTTTAGTTTCTGCAACCAAAGGCGACCCCATAAACAAGATAGGGTACAAAAAAGGAATCATTGCCGGGCTTTTGTTGTCGGCATTGGGTGCATTACTTTTTTATCCGGCGGCCCAATACCATATATACGGCTTCTTCTTGTCGGCATTATTTGTCCTTGGGCTCGGATTTACATTATTGCAGATCTCGGCTAATCCCTATGTTGCTATTTTAGGCCCGGATAAATCAGCATCGTCGCGGCTAAACCTTGCCCAGGGGTTTAATTCGCTGGGAACCACCATAGGGCCGGTAATTGGCGGATATTTGATCTTCACCTTCTTCAAGGATGCCATAGGCTCTGATGCGGTAAAAATCCCATATCTGGTATTTGCTCTCATGTTTTTGCTGGTCGCTTTTTTTATAAGACAAACCAAACTACCGGTTTTTACAAACTCCGAAGAGCATGTAAAAGGTTTTGGGGCCTTGAAATACCCTCAACTTATCTTCGGAATGCTTGCCATCTTCATGTATGTCGGTGCTGAAGTGAGCATTGGAAGCATGATAATTAACTTCCTGCACCTGCCTGAAATTGGGGCTTTGGATAAAACACAAGCAAGTGTTTATGTCGCTTTTTACTGGGGAGGACAGATGATAGGCCGGTTTATCGGGGCCATTTCGCTCAGCGACATCAACAATAAATTAAAAAAATATTCCATAATGCTTATCGTACCAATTGCGTCATTTCTGGTTATTGGTTTGATAAAAGATTTAGAAACAGCCTCTATATTCAGCATGTTGCTATTGCTCAATTATTTAGCATTTATATTTGCCGGGTCGAAAGCAAACAGGAACCTATACGTTTTCGCGGGCATAAATATTGTATTACTTGCTATTGTGCTTGGCTCAACAGGAAATATTGCAATGTGGAGCCTTATCGGCATTGGCTTGTTCAATTCGATAATGTGGTCAAATATTTTCACTTTGGCAATTGCCGGATTGGGTAAATATACCGGCCAGGGCTCATCATTATTGGTGATGATGATTCTCGGCGGTGCGATCCTTCCGCTTATAAGCGGAAAAGTTGCCGATATCGAGGGCGTTCAAATGGCTTTTATTGTTCCCGTTTTTAGCTATATTTACCTCATGTTTTACGGCTTGGCAGGATATAAGCCGAAAAAAATATAAAAGGACAATGTATAACAGACGTAAATTTATTGGAAGTGCTGCCGCACTGGGCATTATTGGTTTATTGCCTTCGAAAATAGTTTCTGCCGGCAAACGTAAACCATTTCTTTCAAAAGCGAATAAGTTTCCAATAATCCTTTCGACATGGTCGCACGGCATTGTTGCCAATGCTGAATCGATGAGGCTGCTTGAAAATGGCGCCAGCGTGCTGGATGCTGTTGAAAAAGGTGTTATGATACCGGAAGGGGACCCGAAAAACCACAGCGTTGGATTAGGGGGTATTCCCGACAGGGACGGAAAAGTAACTTTGGATGCCAGCATAATGGATTCGGAGGGCAATGCAGGGGGAGTTTGCTTTTTGGAGGATATTGTCCATCCGGTTTCCGTTGCCAGGATGGTGATGGAAAAAACACCCCATGTTTTGCTTGCAGGCAAAGGTGCCCTCCAGTTTGCGCTTGAGAACGGGTTTAAAAGAGAAAAGCTTTTGACCCCCGAATCGAAAAAGGTATGGGAACAAATGATTAAGAGGAAGAATTATGAGCCACGCATTAACTGGGAGGAAAAGCATAATGACTTTCATGATACAATTGGTTTGTTGGCCATTGATGGGTCGGCGGATATGGCAGGGGCCTGCACCACCAGCGGCCTGGGCGGGAAAGTCAGGGGGCGCGTTGGCGATTCCCCCATCATAGGCGCCGGGCTTTTTGTTGACAACGAAATAGGGGCAGCAACCGCAACCGGTATGGGCGAGCTGGTCATGAAAACCCTCGGCTCTTTCCTTGTGGTCGAGTTTATGAGGAAGGGCGCAAGTCCGCAGGAGGCCTGCGAAAAGGCCATACTGCGAATAGTAGATAAAGTTGTTGGGCACGAAAAATACCAAATAGGGTTTATCGCTTTGAACAAAAAAGGCGAAACAGGTGCGTATAGCCTCCAGCCCGGTTTTAATTATGCCTTGAGCGCAAATGGCGAAAATGTCCTGATAAATGCCGATTCCTATTTCAGGAAGTAAACAACAGTTTACTAATTTCTTTTTCATTGGTTTTATTGAGTACTTTTGCCGTTCATAAATACGAATGAGTTTTGAACAATTTTGAAGAGCTGGGTATCAGAAAAGATATTGTAAAAGCCTTGAACGACCTGGGCATAACACGGCCTACCGAGATACAGCGTGAAGTAATTCCTGTATTGCTCAAGAAGGATACCGACCTTGTTGGCCAGGCGCAAACCGGGACCGGTAAAACGGCTGCCTTCGGGCTTCCGTTATTGCATCGCATAGATGCCAAGAAAAATGTGGTCCAGGGCTTAATACTTTGCCCCACCAGGGAATTGGGCCAACAAGTGGCAAAGCAGTTGTTCAGGTTCACAAAATATACCGGGAAAATATTTACCGAGTCGGTTTATGGAGGTGAGAAGATCGACAAGCAAATTGCAAACCTCAACAGACCCACACACATTATTGTTGCCACACCCGGCCGTTTAATAGATTTGGTGGATCGCAAAGCAGTGGACTTGAGCCATGTTAAGACCGTAATCCTCGACGAGGCCGACGAAATGCTCAGCATGGGTTTTAAAAAGGAACTGGACCGTATTCTGTCTTTCGTGGCAAATGCCAAAAACAAATGGTTGTTCTCGGCTACCATCCCTCAGGGAATAAAGCAGATTATAAACCAACACCTTGCTGACGATGCCCACAGAATAGTTGTAGGCAATAAAGATGTAGTGAACAAAAACATTGAGCATCAGTATATTGTATTGCAAAAAGACGATAAGTTTCAGGTGTTGGCAAGGTTTTTACGCTCATCAAAAGATGGTCGCGGCATGATTTTCTGCCGTACCAAGGCAAACGCTCAAAAACTTGCAAAACAGTTAATTGCCAGGAATATTGCCGCCGACGCCATTCATGGCGACCTCTTGCAAAAGGAGCGCGACAAGGTTATGAGAGCCTTTAAGAATGAGAAGCTCCGGATTCTCGTGGCCACCGATATCGCAGCCAGGGGAATTGACGTTGCCGACTTGTCATTTGTAATTCATTATGAGCTGCCCGAAAAAAACGAATATTATACTCACCGTAGCGGACGTACCGCCAGGGCCGGCAAAAAAGGGGTTTCGCTATGTCTATTAACTTCCATCGACACCAAATTTGTTAGAAACCTGGAACGCGAACTGGGATTGGGGTTCAAAGAGGTCAAGGAGTCTGATTTATAGCACATTTCAAAACTCTAACAAGTAATCCTAAAAACTTAATAGTTCAGCCGGATCAATTTCTAAAGTTTCGGCAATTTTAACGATAGTACACAAAGTTGTGTTTATTCTACCCGTTTCAATTCTTGCTATTTGGGAAAGACTAATATTTGATGAATAGGCAAGCTTTTCTTGCGAAAAACCTCGTTTCTTACGTAGCTTTTTAAGATTCTCTCCAAAAGCATATAACACCTCCTCGTCCCTAAAATTCATCAAGGACAAAAATTGTTCTAATTAATTTGTTATATTATAGCATATATGCTATATTTGCTCTTTTAAGAATATTATGAGATGAAATTCAAAAATGAGATTGTAACAAATAGCAATACATGTTAACCATATTAACCAACATAATAAGACCTCCTCCTAAAAATGTATTTGTAAAATCTAAATAAGTAACACAAATATTTAAAAAAACAATAAAATGAAAAAGTTCAAGTTAATAGTTTTTGTTATTTTGATAAATTTGCTGGCAACACTAATGTTTGCAGGAAATATTAATATAAATAACAGTTATTCAAGTGACACAATTATCAATCCTTTTAACACTAATCCTATTTTTGGATTGAGTTTTACAGGAAATATAAATTTAAACAGCGATACTAGTTTAGTTAGAATAATACTTGAAACTCAAACTGGTGAGGAATACATGCTTTATGAAGCATACCCCTTAATTAGCAATAGTATTGCTTATTCCGTTCAAAACAAAAGTGACGAAACCATGTATTTAGATGGTATACAACCATCTTCTCTAAGAGTTGAAATAATAAATTCAACACTGACAATTGATTTTCTGACCACCACAGATAATTCGATTCAAAATGCCATTTCATTGCAAGCCACAGCAAAGTATAATAATGACATATCAAAAATCGACATCATTAATTCAAATATTGTTGAAAATGGTTATTCATGGACGGCCGGCTACAATTCTATCGTTCAAGAATTCTATATGGACAAGAAAGCAAGATGGGGTGAAAAATACAACCTGAAAGGATATGATTATTATGCCGGAGGTGTTTATGAGAACAGCAGCGAAAATTATGCATATGTACCCACTACAAATTATATCCATAACTGGGATTGGAGAAATAGGCATGGCGCAAATGATCCAGAGTCCGCTTATTTCGACGGAGATTCCCAATACGGAAGTGGCTGGCTAACTCCATCCAAAAACCAAGACTTATGCGGTTCATGTGGCGTTTTTAGCACTTTGGGCTCACTTGAATCCACGATTAACCTATACTACAACCAACAAGTTGATTTTGATTTATCTGAACAACAACAGATTTCGTGCAACCCTATGGTTAGTTGTGCAGGGGGATGGCCTTTTGATGTCGTTAGTTATATTAAAAACAACTATGTTGTTGAAGAGGCTTGCTATCCATATATATCTGGTGATGGCAATTGTTATGATGTTTGTAACAATCCCGATACTAAAATATCTGTAGGTAGTGTAACAGAACATTGGATGGATCAAAACCTTACTGTCAGCGATGTTCAATTACTTTTAAAACAGAAAGGACCTTTGTCTTGGGTTAAAAATGGGGGTGCCCATGCTGTAACCTTAGTTGGTTGGACTTACGATGAAGCAGCTAGCAGAATCAACTTTATTTATAAAGAGAATTTAGGCCCTGACAATTGGGGGGTTGGCGGATTTGGTATAGAGCCTGCTCCGAGTACATTTGTATACATAGGTGTAGCAAATGAGCCTGTATTTTTAACCCCGAATGAACCCGATCAATTATTATTAGATGCGGATGGGGACGGTATTGACAATTGGGGAATTGGATCAAAACCACCCGGAGCGTCTAATTATATCGATTGCGACGACAACAATCCACTACTGGGTTCCTTTAGTGCAGATTTCTCATGCCAATGTCTCGCTCAATACAACACGACACCAATCCCAATCAATACTACAGTTTATTGGGACAGCCCTATGGCTCTCGAGCAACCAGTAAGTATTACCGCAGGAGGAGAACTTATTATTACCTCAAAAGTTTTTATCCAGAAAGATGTTATAATTAAGGTTAAACCAGGTGGGCGCTTGATAATCGATGGCGGTACTCTTACAAAAGCATGCAATGATATATGGAAAGGCATTGAAGTTATTGGAGACAACTCTATCCCGCAACTACCGCATTCAAACCAAGGCTATTTATTGATAAAAAATAACGGAAGCATTAATTTTGCTGAGACTGCTGTTTTGGTTGGTGCAACTGACCCATTTTCGGGTGAACTTGATTACAATAAATCGGGCGGGATTATAATCTCAAGAAATTCCTCATTTCTAAACAACAGGAATGATGTAAAATTTCTTTCGTATTATGACCCACAATACATCGCAAACGAAAGCGAGTTTAAAAACACTGTTTTTGAGACAGACAACTCCACATTCGTAGATTTTATTCCTGAAAACCATTTGGAGTTAAATGGAGTTTATGGTATTGCTGTTGAAGGTTGCAAGTTTGATTATGTTTTACAAACAGAAGTAACAAGCCCAATCGCTGATGATTTAGGAACCGGTATTTTAGTTATTGATGCAAGTGTTAACATTATCTCGGGATGCAGCGACCCAAATACTGTTCCGTGTCCACAAAGCGTTCCGACCACATTTCAGAATCTGCGCTATGGGATAAGGGCTTTCAATACAGGGACAAATAAGTTGTTTTCTGTAACTGAAGCTGAATTAAACAACAATATAGTTGGTATTTATATGTCAGGATATAACCAATGCAAAGTGTATAATAATGAGTTTGTTAGTGATA
This sequence comes from Bacteroidota bacterium, assembly GCA_024279935.1. Classification (GTDB taxonomy): domain Bacteria; phylum Bacteroidota; class Bacteroidia; order Bacteroidales; family F082; genus BM524. Next base: position 27,596 of record JAJRQZ010000058.1, on the reverse strand, counting down.
ACTCAAGCATAAATATATCCAATATGGCAGACCCATATATAGGAGGAGTTTACCTTGATGGTTGTACAGGTTATACTATTGAGGAAAATGAGTTTTCAGGTAGTTATCATATAGGAGCAGTTATATCCGCTAAATTAATAGGAATTTACATTAAGGATTCGGGTGAGGATGACAATGAGATATATAATAATACTTTACACAATTTAACCTTCCCTATTATTGCCGAGGGAATAAATAAAGGCGAGAGTACAGGCCTGACAATTAAATGCAATGATTTATACGATAATTTAAATGATTTATATGTTGTCTCAGACCCGTTAAACCCAAATCCAAAAGGCTTAGTGGGCATAAAAAGTATGCAAGGAGCCCCCGTTAATAATACTGAGATGATGGCAGGCAATACTTTTACTGATTGGTTCGATGGAGTTCCTGCATATAGTAATTATTTATGGAATTACAATAACCAGGGGGAACATATTACTTATTTCCATCATGCACCAGATTTATTAAAACAATTAATGCCTTTGGACAATAATTATACCGATGGAACAATTACATTAAATAATCCTTTCAATATTACATATTCTAAATCTGAAGCCTGTCCTTCGCATATTTCAGGGGGTAACGAAAGGACGGTAATGGCAACCGCATCAGCAAGTATTTCTTCTTATAACAGCCAATTGGCTGCTTTAACGGATGGAGGCGATACAGATGCCACAAACAATGATATAGCTGTTAGCGTTCAGGATGAAGGCCTTGTTTTAAGGGATCAGTTAATAGCCGACTCGCCTTATTTAAGTGATACCGTTATGAAGTCGGCAATTGAAAAGGAAGATGTTTTGTTAAATTCTATGCTGAGGGATGTGTTGGTAGAAAACCCGCAGTCGGCTAAGAATGACGCCATTCTTGATGCTATTGACAACAGGGTTGACGAAATGCCGGGATATATGATGAATGAAATCCTTGGAGGCAAAGAAATAGTCGGGGACAAAGAAGTGCTGCAAAGCAAGTTGGAGTTTTGGAAGAACGAACGGTCCAGAGCCCTCAACAGTTTGGTCAGATCTTTTATGGAAGACACTACTAACCTTTTTCCTTATGACAGCATTATTAATGTTTATCAAGCCGAGGAGGATGTCAACTCAAAATACAAACTTGCAATATCTTATGCCGACAAAGGTGATTTGACCTCTGCAAGTAGTACAATTAACGATATCCCTCTTGACTTTGAGCTTAATGGTTTTCAATCATCAGTTAATGACGCTTATGTAGATTATTTTAGTATTTTAGATGAAATGAAAACAGATACTTTACTGGCTTCCGGTCTTGACAGCAATAGCGTTTCTATACTAAATGGGATTGCCGATAGTGAATTGCCTTTAGTAAGTTCTTTTGCAAGAGGATTGCTTGTAAAGGGCGGGCTCATTAATTATCATGAAAGCATTTATCTGCCAAGCACGAATAAAAGCAAAAGGATATATCCTGACGACAGGCCGTCAACTGAGCTGAACAGCTCGGGGCTCAGGTTAATGCCTAATCCGGCAAAAAACTTTGTTGTAGTAGAATATGACCTTGGTTTGGATTCTGGCAAAGGCATTATCATTGTGCGGGACTTAAAAGGCACTACGATAAAATACAATAACTTGACTGCAAGTAAAAACCAAATTACCTTGGATTTGGTAGATGTACCTTCCGGGGTTTATATAATTAGCTTGTACTCAGGCAATAAACTTATGGATTCTAAACGACTATCGAAAATTGATTAATTAATAAATGGAGAGGCGCTTTATAAGCGCTTCTCCTTTTCAACAAACATTCACAGATGAAAAATAACTATTTAAAAATTTGGGGTTATACGATTTTAACAGTATTAATGTTCAATGTCGGTGCGAGCGTATTTGGACAAGACTGGCCAAAAATTTTTGGCGACAACAATTTCAACTACATTAAAGAACTTGAGGAGGATTACGACGGCGGAATTCTGATTACAGGATTTGAAGAGCCTGCTTATCAAGGTCTGGGATTAGGATTTTTATACAAAACCGATGTTAACGGAAACGTTTTGTGGAAAAAAACTTTTGGACAGGAAGACTACTATGTTGGCTTAAATAGTGTTGAAAAAACAATTGATAATGGATATTTGCTAGCCGGATGGACCAATAAATATGAAATTGACTGGTGGGATCCGCTTTTCATTAAACTAAACAGCTGCGGGGAAATTGAATGGTGCAGTATTCTTCACGCGGATTATGGCGGAGGTTCCGATTTTGGTATCGATGCCATTGAATTAAACGATGGGAGCGTAATCGGCCTGGTAAGGTATTATGCAGGCCAATATGAAACAACAAGGATTAGTTTGGTTAAATTTGACAAATTCGGTAATTCTTTATGGGTGCAACATCTGGCTCAGAACGAAGACCCCGACCTTCATAATGAAGAAGGCTATAAGTTATTGTTAACCAGCGACTCATCCTATCTTGTAACCGGGGCAATATCAGACCCTCTTTTTATATTATGCGATTCCATGGGTAATGAGAAATGGCTGACATTATGGGAAGCAGACGAAGGAAGTGGTGGAATTTCATTTAATACTGTTGAGGATAAATATGGTAATTTTTACTCCGGTGCAAGATTAACTGTATCCGGACACAAGCCCAGCCCTGCAATATTAAAAACGGACAAAAACGGTAACGAGCTTTATTATGGGCTAATTCTTGGCGACACAATTGCCAATGGAGGCGCCTCCCCTTTAACAATTTATAATGATACTTCAATTTATATATTGGGAAGTTGGCAGTATAACCATTATCCTGTTGACGTAGGTTTTACGGAGCTGTTTGTTACAGATACTTTGGGTACACTTAAAAACAGAAGGCTTGTTTATGAATATTATGGTGGAGGCAACAAATTACTTAAGACAAAGGATGACAAATTTTTAGTGGTGGCAGCTTATCCTAATGTGTCAAATTCTTTAAAAATGTATCTCTGGAAGATGAACAAGTTTCTTGAAGACGACAGCCTATATACGCAACCAATAACATATGACAGCCTTTGTAACCATCAAATAAGTACTGACACACTGGATCTAAACTGCGGCATTTTTGTTAACATTGATGAGCTGCCGTCAAAAACAGAATATGAAAATCCGATAAAAGTATGGCCAAATCCCGCAAAAAGCGAGATTAATATTTCAGTAACTTATTCTCGGGGCAGCGTGATCATACTTTACGATAATGAAGGTAAAGTTGTTGAGCAACTTGACGTTCCTCTTAATGGGAACATCAAGATAAATATCAGCAGTTTTATTAAAGGTTTATATTACGTTAGTTTATTAAACAACAAACGGCAATTAAATACCCGTAAGTTTATTGTTGAGTAATTCTTATTATTTCAACTCCGCCAAAAACGCTTTTATCGCTTTCCAATACTCATCGCCTCCAGGCATGCCTTGCCATAAGGAGCGCGAGCCGTGGTATCCTGTTCCTTCGGGTTTGAAATGTATCTGTTTGTCGTTCAGGTCCATCTTCCTTAAAAGCTCGTCGATATATTTAATTTCCTCCTTTGAGGATGTTATAAACATGGGCTTTTTGAAAGTGGGTAAAATATCTATAAGAGACCCCTTTTCCTTAGCGAAATAATTACCGGGGCTAAATGAGACAACGGCTGAGACCTTATCGTTGGAGGCGGCAATATAGAGTGCAAGGGTGGAGGAATATGAACTGCCCCACAATATCGAAGGTTTTTGATATCTGTTTGCAACATAGTCGATTGCGGCAAGTATGTCTTGTTCGGCATCTAGGTAGGACGTAGGCTTCCCGGCTTTTCGAGCCCTAAGATTTGTTTCGTTGGGCTGGTTGGAGATGGGGCCGCCCGAACGCTGGTCGATGGCAACGCAATTAAACCCAAGCTTGTTTAATTCCCGTGCAATACCGGCGTATTCGAATTTATTGAACCTGGCCTGGTGGCAGAGCAGAATCACCGGGGCATCATCACTTATTTCATAAACAATGGCACTTATAAGCAGCCCGTCCCGAGAGGGAAACTCGACTTTTTCCGGTCGTTTGGCTTTTTTTGCCCCTGCCACCGGTAAATCCCCGGTAAAAGCATTGCTGACAAACGCCATCGAGAAAAGGGCGAAAAGAACTATCGATATTTTATTCATCTGTTTAAGATTTTGTAATTAATTGTCATCGAGTATATTATATTTATCAGCGGATTACACGGATTAAGCGGATTTTAGTTTTTCGCAAGCGAAAAACATCCGATAAATCCGCTCAATCCGATGACTGTTTTTTTGCAGAATAATCATTTTCTTGTGTGTCGGTTTGCCGTCGTGAATGTTTCATAATATTATTTTTTTCAAATGTAAATAATATCCTTTACAAAATATCGGGATTCATAAAATCATTTTCCGCGATTTTCCTAAACGATAGTAATCCTTGTTCCGCCATTGTCGATGCCGAGCCTTGAGCTTTCGGTGATGATGGCGTCGTTACCGCTACGGACCACGAAGTTTATCGCTGCCTGTATCTTAGGCGCCATGCTTCCGGCCCCGAACTGTCCTTCGGCAAGGTATTTTTTCGCCTGGGCTATGCTGATCCTGTCCAGTGTTTTTTCCTGGGGGGTATTGAAGCTTAAACAAACCTTGGGCACATCGGTAAGGATAAAAAGCTTGCTGGCGTGTATTTGCTGTGCCAACAATGCCGAAGCCAGGTCTTTGTCGATAACGGCATCGATGCCCTGCAGGGTGTTCTCCTTTTTATAAAAACAGGGAACGCCTCCGCCACCTACGGCAATGACAATATTTCCGTCGTTGGCGATCTTTTCTATCGAACGCATATTGAATATCACCAATGGCTCGGGCGACGCAACTACTTTGCGCCATCCGCCCCTGGCTTTATCTTCCTTAAAAACCGTATTACCGTCTTTCATCATCTTAAGGGCTTCCTGTTCCGAGAAATAAGGGCCAATAGGTTTTGTTGGATTTTCAAATGCCGGATCGTCCTTGTTTACTAGCACTTGGGTGATGATGGAGATGATGTCGCGTTCCATGTCGTTGTTTCTCAATACATTGCGCAGCTGCTGTTCGAGCAGATAGCCGATAAAACCCTGCGAATAAGCCACGCTGATATCCAAGGGCATTTCTGGTATTCCATGTTCCTTGAAGCCGGCGGAATTTGCCAGAAGTATGTTCCCCACCTGCGGGCCGTTGCCGTGGGTAAGAACAAGATTGTATTTATTCTTCATGAGTTTTAACAAATTCCGGCTTGCCGACAAGGCATTTGCTTCTTGCTCTTCAATAGTTCCTTTCTGACCTGCTTTCAATAAAGCATTCCCTCCAAAGGCAACAACTGCTAACTTTCTCATATTCAGAGAATTTTAAATTATGAAAAAAAGCACAAATATATAAATTTAGTCTATCTTATTAGTTATAATTTGAATTTCTTGTGATTTTAATGTCCAAATAATTATTAACTTGCGGTTTAAACACATATTTTGTCGGCATGCTAGAATTTATTAATCGAAAAGACGGCTTGAAGAAATTATTTGGCTTTATCCTTGCCCCGTCCATTTTTTTATATTTAGTGGTTTTTATTGACCTGCAGCCGGGTAAACCTGAAGTTACCTATACCTTGGCGATTGCATTGTTGATGGCCGTATGGTGGGTTACCGAAATAGTTCCCTTGGCGGTTACGGCATTAATACCCGTTGTTTTGTTTCCGCTTTTCGGCGTGATGAACGGCAAACAAGTATCAGCAACATATTTTAACCATGTCATCTTTCTTTTCATAGGAGGTTTCTTGGTTGCGCTGGCGATGCAAAAATGGAATCTGCATAAGCGCATTGCCCTTAAGATATTGATGGTAACCGGCACCAGTCCCGCGCGTATCTTATTGGGCTTCATGTTCGCTACCGCTTTTCTGTCTATGTGGATTTCCAATACGGCAACTGCCATGATGATGGTTCCCATCTTGCTGTCGATAATTCAAAAGCTTGAGGAGTTCGTCCCTAAGAAAGAGCTCAAGAAATATTCCGTAGGGCTATTGCTCGGCATAGCCTATAGTGCCTCCATAGGAGGGATAGCCACGCTGGTCGGCACTCCCCCCAATTTGTCCTTTGCCAGGATTTTTCAGATAATGTTCCCCGATGCACCTGAAATAAGTTTCTCCGACTGGTTCATGTTCGCTTTGCCGATAAGTATCACGCTGTTCGTTATAGTCTGGTTATATCTTTACGTAATCTTCAAGCCCAAGACTTCATGGAAAAATAATTTGGGGGGCATCGACTTTGGAAAAGAGTATAAAAGACTAGGGCCCACAGGTTTTGAGGAAAAAGTAGTCTTTGTCGATTTTGTGCTGCTTGCATTATTGTGGCTGTTCAGGTCGGGATTGAATTTCGGCTCGGTGAAGATTCCGGGCTGGAGCAGTCTTTTTAACCATCCGTCGTATCTTAACGATGGCACAGTGGCAATCGCCATGTCGATAATCCTGTTTTTGATTCCCTCGCACAAGAAAAAAAACAAAAACATAATGGATTGGAACACAGCAGTTAAACTGCCCTGGGGGATAGTCTTGCTTTTTGGTGGCGGATTTGCACTTGCCACTGGCTTTAAGGAATCCGGCCTGTCGCTTTGGTTTGGTGAACAGCTCAGCGGCTTGGGGGGAATGCACCCTGTTTTAGTAATCTTGACCATAGCCTTGGGTATGACATTCTTAACTGAGCTAACTTCAAATACGGCAACTACCGAAATGCTTTTGCCTGTTTTGGCCGGGCTTTCCGTCAGCGTTCACATAAACCCCTTGCTGTTTATGCTGCCCGCCACCATCAGTGCTTCGATGGCGTTTATGCTGCCCGTGGCAACACCGCCGAATGCCATTGTGTTCGGGTCCAACAGGATAACGGTCTTGCAGATGGCAAAAAACGGCTTGATATTAAATTTGATCGGTGCCATTATCATCACGCTTTTCACCTATTTTTGGGGCATGTCGATATTTGGGATCAGCATGGATGATTTCCCTGTCTGGGCTGTTCATTAGCGATAATGACCGTTAGTGGGCCGGATGTTCCAATGGTTTTTAAATTATTATCAAATTGATATAAATGCATAATCAAAAAAAGGCTTATTTCCTCGCATTGGTGGCGATACTGTTTTGGTCAACAATGAGCTCGGCTTTTAAAATCAGCCTCAGGTACATCCAGTTTGATTTGTTGCTCTTCTGGGCTGCTATATTCGGGATAACAGCATTGACGGTTATTTTAATGAGCAATAAAAACATAAGGTTGAGGAATCAGTTCAGCAAGCGGAACATTGTCCGCTCGGCGGTGATGGGCTTCTTCAACCCATTCCTTTATTATATAGTCTTGTTGAAGGCCTACAGCCTGCTTGAGGCCCAGGTTGCAGGTATCCTGAATTATACCTGGCCGATAGTCCTGGTAATCTTATCAGTCCCTTTTTTGAAGCAAAAAATACCCTTCTATAGTTTCCTTGCCCTTTTTATCAGTTTTATTGGGATAATAGTCATCGGCACCGACGGCAAGCCTCTCGATATGCAGATTGCCGAACCCTTAGGGATCTTTCTTGCCCTTCTGAGCGCCTTGTTCTGGGCTGTTTACTGGATATTGAACCTCAAGGACAAAGAAAGGAAATCGGAGGAGAAAATCTTTTTGAACTTATTGATAGGATTTGTTTATGTGTCGGTATATCTGTTTGTTACAGGCGTCGAAATCAAAGTGCCCTCATGGCAGGCATTGCTGGGGTCGGCATATATCGGTTTGTTCGAGCTTAGCATAAGCTTCGTTATTTGGCTAAATGCGCTAAAACTTTCCTCCGATACGGCCAAAGTAAGTAATTTGGTATATTTATCGCCTTTTATCGCATTGTTTTGGATTGCCCTTACCCTTGGCGAGAAAATACATTTTTCGACGGTAATAGGGCTTGTGTTCCTGATAAGCGGAATTTTATTGCAGCAGATACTTTCGTCCGGAAGCATGGGGACAAGGGAAAAGAGTTAATTATTCATCTATAAAAGATTATTGAAATTGTATCCGAAATTAAGTGACATAATAAACGATCTGTTTGGCACGAACATCAACCTGCCCATACAGTCATACGGCTTCTTCCTGGCCATGGCCTTTTTGGTTGCCGCACTGATTTTATATAAAGAACTCGACCGGAAGGAAAAAGAAGGCCTTATAAATCCCCTTTCAAAGAAAATATGGAAAGACAAGCCTGTTTCTGCTATCGAGTTGTTGCTCAGTTTTGTTGTTGCGTTTATAATTGGGTTTAAAGTAGTTGAGGCATTCCTTGATTATTCCTTTTTTGCAAATAAACCGCAGGAGTTTTTGCTCTCCGGGAAAGGCAATGTGTGGGGGGGCGTTGTTTTCGCCCTTGCATATACCTTCTATGTTTATTACAGCAGTAAGCTTAAGAAGCCTTCTGAACCTCATGAAATCGAAATTACAGTTCACGCCAGGGATCATACCTGGCCTATAGTTTTTGTAGCAGTGTTGTTCGGGATTATTGGTGCTAAGCTGTTCCATTGGTTCGAGAATTGGGATGCCTTTATGGCCGACCCCATGGGTTCTTTGATGTCGTTTGCCGGGCTAACCTTTTACGGGGGACTTATTATCGCTGCCTTTGCTGTGGTGGGCTATACTTCTAAAAACGGGATTTACTGGCGGCATATCGCCGATATTGTTGCCCCTGCATTGATAATTGCCTACGGAATTGGAAGGATAGGATGCCAAACGGCTGGCGACGGGGATTGGGGGATAGTAAACAATATGCCCAAGCCACTATGGCTTTCGTTTCTGCCCGACTGGCTTTGGGCTTATGATTATCCCCATAATATCATAAACGAGGGCGTGCCGATACCCGGCTGCATAGGTCAGCATTGTATGCGATTGTCCATGCCGGTTTTCCCGACGCCGGTTTATGAAACTGCCATGGCGCTGATAATATTTTTATTATTGTGGTCCTTGCGGAAAAGATTGCGGATTCCCGGTTTGTTGTTTTCCATATATTTGATGTTTAATGGCTTAGAACGTTTTTTGATTGAGAAGATAAGAGTTAACAACCTCTTCGGTTTTATGGGCATGAAAGTAACGCAGGCCGAAGTGATCTCGACATTAATATTCACTACCGGTTTGGTCTTCTTCTTAGTGTTTGTACTGAACGATAAAAAAGCGAAATCATGAACTTGAAAACCATAACTTTTCAAATAATAAATCTATCCAGGGCCGTGGGCAAATTCATTAAATCCGAATCCGTGAAATTCTCTGCATCGGATATAGAGTTTAAAGGTTTGCACAATATGGTAACTTATGTGGATAAGCAAGCCGAGAAAATGATAATCTCCGAGCTTTCAAGATTACTTCCGGAAGCGGGTTTTATCGCCGAGGAGGATCCGGGCCTGAAAAGGGCCGACAGGTTCAACTGGATAGTCGATCCTTTGGACGGAACAACGAATTTCATTCATTCGATACCCTTTTATTCAATTTCGATAGCCTTGAACGATGGCGATAAGACCATAATGGGAATAGTTTATGAGATTAGCAGCGGCGAATGTTTTTACTCGTGGAAAGGCGCGCCGGCCTTCCTGAACGAAAAGGAGATTAAAGTAACGGAACAGGCCGATCTTAATCATTCGCTGCTAGCGACCGGATTTCCCTACTATGATTATGCCCTTTTGGATCAATATCTGGATTTATTTAAGGATTTGATGCAAACCACCAGGGGAGTGAGGCGTTTGGGCTCGGCTGCCCTCGACCTGGCCTATGTGGCAGCAGGCAGGTTCGAGCTGTTTTACGAATACGGCCTTAATCCATGGGATGTTGCCGCGGGCGCTTTCCTTGTTGAGCAAGCTGGCGGGAAAGTAACTGATTTTAAAAACGGGAACAACTATCTGTTTGGTAAACAAATAATTGCGTCCAATAAGCTTACTCACCACGATTTCTCGGCAAAACTGCAATCCTGTTTTAATATTTAATATTGAGCCTGTTCTGATTATTTAATGAAATAATCCTCAATGGAACGGTCATTTTTCTTAATATTGTAATTGATTAGAATAGCATGAGTCAGGAAAAAAAATACAAACATATTGATAAGGATAGTCCGAGCAGAAGCGTGTTGAAAGCCATAAGCTGGAGGCTGATCGCATCAGGGGCAACCTTTATCATAAGTTTCACCATATTTACACAGGCAACCCAAACAGCATTTAAGGATGTTGTCGGTGCGGTTTCCATGATAACGGCAGTTGACATTATTGCCAAGCTTATATTGTATTATTTTCATGAACGGCTGTGGACGAATATTGTTTGGGGAAAATATTGGCGCCGTCAGGTGGCTAGGAAACGCTTGAGGAAAATCAAGAAAATCAAAAAGAAAAGAAATGGCGAACTTCATCAGTAAATTTGCTTTGTTATTGGCATTTGTGCTTTTTTTCGGTGCTTTAAATGCTGAAAACGATAGTGTTACAACTAGAATATTTTCTTTCAACATGAAGGAGATGATTGCCCCGCCTGTATGGCGAACGACCAAGAACGCAATTGAGGAAGCCGAAAAACAAAACTACGACCTCATAATAATACATCTGAACACCTATGGAGGCATGCTCGATGCCGCCGACTCGATACGTACGAAGATCCTAAACTCAAAAATCCCCGTTTACGTTTTTATCGATAAAAATGCAGCCTCGGCAGGTGCTTTGATTTCCCTCGCCTGCGATTCTATTTATATGGCCGAAGGCGCTAGTATTGGGGCCGCTACGGTTGTAAACCAAAAAGGGGAACAGATGCCCGACAAATATCAGTCGTATATGCGCTCCATGATGAGGTCAACAGCAGAGGCCAATGGCCGCGACCCGCGGATAGCCCAGGCAATGGTGGATCCAAAAGTCTATGTTGCAGGTATTTCCGACTCGGGCCAGGTGCTTACCTTTACCACTTCCGAAGCCATTAAATATAAATTCTGCGAGGGCGAAGCCAAAAATATAGAGGAAGTTATAGAAAAAAGCGGGATCGAAAATTTCAAGATCACTTATCACGAACTTAGCGCTACCGATAAAGTTATAGGATTCCTGATAAATCCGATGTTCAGCGGCGTGCTTATAATGATAATAATAGGTGGGATTTATTTTGAGCTTCAAACTCCCGGTATCGGCTTTCCGATTGCTGCATCGATAATAGCCGCACTTTTATATTTTGCACCCCTCTATTTGGAAGGACTGGCCAATCATTGGGAGATTTTGATCTTTTTCGTGGGCCTGATATTGATTGCGGTAGAGGTTTTTGTGATACCCGGATTTGGTATCACGGGGATTCTTGGGCTGTTTCTTATGGTTACAGGCCTAAGCCTCAGTATGGTACAAAATATGGGCGATGGAATATTCGATTATGATTTGACAGGGCTGACCAAAGCTTTCCTTATCGTTATCATTACATTCTCAGCTTCGGTGATGCTCTCCGTTTTTCTTACAAAACAACTCTTCGGAACAAGGAATTTTGGAAACCTGGCACTTGCAAAAATCCAAGATCCCGAGGAAGGCTATACCTCTGCCGATGATGAATATGTGGGGATGGTTGGCCGTGTAGGGCAGGCAATGACCATGTTGCGCCCGGCGGGGAAAGTTATTATCGACGGCAATATGTATGATGCAACTGCCCTTACGGGTTATATCGACAAGAATGAGGACGTGGAGGGTGTAAATTATCAAACGGCTCAGCTGATCGTTAAAAAGAAAAAATAAAATCAAAATTCGATATTATTCATTTTAAGTTTTAATCATGGATAAACTACGGATCGAAATAATTCAAACCGACATCACTAAACTGAAATCTGATGCCATCGTAAATGCCGCTAACTCGCGCCTGGCAGGTGGCGGTGGCGTGGACGGCGCCATCCACAGGGCGGCAGGGCCCGGGCTGGCGGAGGAATGCATGACGTTAGGAGGCTGCCCGACAGGGTCGGCTAAAATTACCAAAGGATATGATTTGCCGGCCAAATACGTTATTCATGCCGTCGGGCCCGTATGGAGGGGAGGGAGCTCAAATGAGGACGAACTGTTGGAATCCTGCTATAAGACAAGCTTGGTTCTCGCAAAAGAAAACAAGCTGGATTCCGTGGCCTTCTCCAATATCAGTACGGGCATTTATGGTTTTCCTAAGGAAAGGGCTGCAAAAATCGCAGTCGAAACCATTAAGGCTTTCCTTGTTGATAATGAAAACCCCTTTAAGGTTTATTTGGTTTGTTTTGATGACGAAAATCGCATGATTTATGAAAATATGATATAAGAGCTTATATTTCAGTAATATAATAGTGCAAATTAATTAAATGAAAAAAATATTCTTGCTTGGGTGCTTGATCTTAATTCAGTTTTTGATCGGATCGGGATTATATGCCCAGAAGTCGATACCTTCTTCGATCAGCGCGTTTTACTTCCCGGGTAAACTACAGTTTGATGGTGTGCTCGAGGAGCCTGAATGGCAGATGGCCAAGCGGATAAGTAACTTTACGCAACGCGACCTTGATTATGGCATGCCAATTACTGAACGGACTGAAGTGGCAATATTATATAACAGCAACTCGCTCTTTGTCGGAGTATGGTGTTTTCACGGCGACTCGGCGAAAATAGTCGCAAAAAACATGAACCTGGATTTTAATTTCCGCGAGGACGACAATTTCCAGCTTATGATCAGTCCTTTCGACGATAACAGGAATGGATATCTGTTTGTTACCAATCCAAATGGCGCAAGGGCCGATATTCAGATATATAGCGGCGAAGACGGAAATCAGGACTGGAACGGTGTATGGGATGTAAAAACAACGATTACATCGGAAGGGTGGTTTGCCGAAATAGAGATTCCCTTTAGCACGCTGCAATTTAAAAAGGGCAGGGTATTGGAATGGGCCATTAATTTTGAGCGCGATATCGTATCGATGAATGAACAAGCCCTTTGGCAGGGTTGGTCGCGCGACAACTCGATTTATGCTGTGGTAAATGCTGGTCAGCTTATTGGTATTCACGATATCGCATATTCAAAGAAATTTGAGTTCAAACCTTATGGTTTAGTGGGCTGGCAGTATGATCCCGATGATGGCAGCTCATATCCCCTGAAGGCCGGCGCCGATTTAAATATAAATGTATCGCCCACGCTCAAGCTAAACCTTACCACATTTACCGATTTTGCCCAAGTTGAGTCCGACAGGATACCTGTTAACCTTTCGCGCTTTAGCGTTTACTATCCCGAACAGCGGCAGTTTTTTCTTGAGGGCTACGATTTATATAGCTTTTACCTCGGCGACAGGAACAATGCATTTTATTCGCGCACGATTGGTATCAACGACGGCAAACAGGTCCCTATCTTGTTTGGCACAAGGCTTTTCGGGAAAGTCGGGAAAAACAATATCGGTTTCCTTAATATACAGGAAGCAAAAATAGATACCACGCCTACGACCAACAATACGGTATTGCGTTATAAAAGGGATATTGGAAAACAATCGCAAATAGGCGGCATTTTCACGAATGTGATAAATAAGGATCATTCAAATCAGGTGTTCGGACTGGATGCGGTTTACCAGACTTCGAAATTTTTTAAGAACAAGAACCTTGTTGTCGAAGCAAAAATTGCTGGCAGCCTTCAGGATTTCAACATAGGGGAAAATGCCATAACCTACCGTATATCAGTCGATTATCCCAATGATTTGATAGATAACTTTATGGCTGTAGCTGCTATGCAGAAGGATTTCAATCCCGAATTGGGTTTCCTGCGCAGATCGAACTATAATTCTTATTCATGGTATCTTCGTATCACTCCCCGCTGGTTTACGGGCTGGGGAGTAAAGCGCATGCTGTTCAAACCCTGGGGGCTGACCGTTTATCGGACCCTGTCAACGGGTGAATTGGAGAGTGTCTCAAACGAGACAAGGCCTTTTGGAGCGATTCTTAAATCAGGCGAAAGGTTTGAGCTTAATTTTATCCAAAACTTTGATCGTCTTGACGAAAACTTTGAAGTTACCGATCATATTAGTATCCCGACAGGGAAATATTGGATGTATAACTATGAGTTTCAGTTTGAATCATATCAGTCGAGAAGAATATGGATTGCGCTGTTATTTAATTCCGGCGGCTTCTATACCGGGAAAATAAAAACTTTTGAAAGTGAGCTGGGTCTTAATATTAATAAACATTTCAATGTTAACGGACAATATACGTGGAACAAGGTCAACCTTCCCGAAGGAGATTTCATAACCCATGAGCTGGCTACATATTTAAATTACGCTTTTACTACCCGGCTTAATTTTACTCTGTTCGGCCAGTTCAACAGCCTCGAAAATATTATGATTTACAATATCCGCCTTCACTGGATCCCGAAAATAGGCTCCGATTTATATTTTGTTTACAATATTGGCTATGAGGAGCCTGTCAAACAAATAGAATACCTGAAGCCGGAAACTGCCAGTGCCGTTGTGAAACTAATTTATAGGATGATCTTTTAGATAATGAAACCCTGGACCCTGGATATTTGCCAGAGGTCTTTGTTTGTTGAAAATGAATATTGACGCCATGAAGCTGCTCTTAATGGAATTATAAAGAGCCGGCAAATTCTTTGCTGATATAATTGTCGAAAGACCGGCATACTTCCGATGAAAGCTTAATGCCGGTTTTTAACATGTTTTCAAGCTGGATTTTATCAATTATTGAAAGATCCTGCTTGTTGATGTTCTCCTTTTTAAGGAAATAAACTATTCCTGCCGTAAAATTATCCCCTGCCCCTATGGTGCTCTTTACGTCCGTTCTTACCGCATCGGCGATAAATTCGTTTTCCCGGCAAATCAGTTTAGCCCCTTTATCGCCCTTGGTGATGAAAATTATCGCCTGTGAATTTATTTTCCGTATTTCTTTTATTGTCGTTTCATCGTCGTCGATGCCGAAAATATTCATAAAATCCTCATCAGAACCTTTTATTATATCTGCCACAGCAATATTCTCCATCAGGGCTTTTCTTTGGCTATTGTTTTCAAGGTGATGTGCGTTCCTTATATTCGGGTCGTAAACGATTAGGGCATTGTTTAGTCTTGCCATATCAACAATCTGCCTTAACGGCCGTCTTATCTTTTCGTCCAGCGAATAAATGGAGCCAAATACCAATATGTCGGAAGAGGAGATGCTCCGAGGGATCTTTAATTGTCGTTTGCCGGGATACGACTTATGAAAAATAAAGGTGGGTACTCTTTTTTCGTCCAGGAAAGCCAGTGCGACGGATGTAGGTTGTTTGTCGTAACAGTTTATATATGAGGTGTTCACATAATTGTTTCTTAGGAATGAAGTAATCTTATCGGCAACTTTGTCATCCCCGAGCTCCGAGATCAAGCTCACCTTCGTCCCGCAACGACCCAGAGTAACCGACAGGTTTAGCATTGCTCCGCCAGCACCTGATTCTATCTTGCCGTACTCGTCAAAAACGATGTCCATCAACGATTCTCCCAAAGTATAAACCATATTGTAAAAATAAAGAAAAATGAATCGATTAAATATTTATTTTTACGCTTCTAACATTTGCCATAAGCATCGCCATGGATGAGCCGAGGAAAAATAAGTTTTCGTATAAAAACAGGCTGCTGAGCTTTAAATATGCTTTCAAGGGTATTTTTTATGCTGTTAAAACACAACATAACCTGTGGGTACATCTTGCCGTGGTGCTGCTGGTTATCTTTAGCGGATGGTTTTTGCGGATAAGCGTTGCCGAATGGCTGACAGTAATAATTTGTTTTGCCTTGGTGATCTCGGCCGAGGTCCTCAATTCCGCGATTGAGCTGCTAACAGATATCGTCTCACCCGAAGCCAATGCGGAAGCCGGCCTGGTAAAAGACATGGCCGCAGGAGCGGTGCTTTTCGCCGCTATCTGCTCGGCAATAGCCGGCTTGGTAATTTTTGTTCCCAAAATACTCGATCTTTTATGATGCTGATAGTTGACAGCGGATCCACGACTACCGAATGGGTGTTTGTAAACGATGGCGAATTCACCCGTTTTAAGAGCCCCGGCTTCAATCCCTACTATTATAAAAATAAGGAATACCTGTATTTTTTGGATGACAAAAGCCTTGCCGGCCTCATGTTCTCGAATGTGGAAGAAATATTTTTTTATGGTTCGGGATGTTCAACGCCCGATAACTGCACAATAGTGAAATCGGCGCTCCGTGAAATATTCCCCGGGGCTAAAGTTCATCTTCACCACGATTTGTACGGAGCCGCCATCGCCCTTTGTGGAAACCAGCCCGGAATTGCCTGTATCCTGGGAACAGGATCCAATTCGTGCCTTTGGGACGGTAATGAAATAATCGAAAATGTCCCCTCGCTCGGCTATCTGCTAGCCGACGAAGGGAGCGGAACCTACCTGGGTAAAATCATCCTTGCGGAAATCCTGCTCGGCAATGCACCTGAAGAAATATCCGATTCGTTTTATGAAACCTATAATCTGAGTTTTGCCACAACCCTTGATAAAATCTATAAAGAGGGGAACCCTAATAAGTTTATGTCCCAATTAAGTATTTTTGCATTTAATAACCTGGATGATGAGTGGATTTTGTCAATGGTCGAAAAAAATTTCGAGGATTTCCTGGAAGCTCAGATTATGAAATATTCCAATTATGAAAATCATAAGATCAATTTTGTAGGTTCCGTTTCCCATCATTTCAAAGATGTTTTGTTCGATGTATTGAGAAATCATTCCCTGAATGCCGGTAAGATTATTAAAAGCCCTATCGAGGAATTGGTGAGATTGCATATTGAGGGTATGTGAGACGACAATTATGATTTCTCATGAGGCTACTTTAATATACATAAGAAAAATATCTAGGCCAGTCCCATAAGATACATACCTTAGCTCTATTATTCCGGGATGTGCTGCCCCAAACCTCCCGCATCTGGAAAAAAATTCCCGAAATGAAACAATTAATTTGATTTTCAGAAAATCCTTAAAATTGTAATACTCGATAAATCAACATATTATAATTTTTTGCTTTCAAAGGGCATAGGTTTTGACCTTAGATAACTGCTAACTATAAATTGTGCTGTGATGAGAAAAATTACAATTCTGGTTTTAATAATTGGTGTGGCCATCGGCTTTACGCTATGCCATAAACCCGACACCCTCAAGAACGAGGGACAAACTGAGATATCGAAAGATATCAATGAGCTGGACGTAAGCGACAACTTCAGGTGGAAGACAATTAAGGATGTCAATATATCCTTGCAGACTTCAACTGATGCTGTCGCCCTTATTAAATCCGTAAAAGGCGATGTCTATCTAAAAGCATTCATAAAAGCGGGGCAAAAACTCGACACGAAAATTACTATACCAACTTATGTTTCTGAAATTGTCCTGAGCTGTAAAGGTCAGGATAAAAGGATGCTCGTGGAAACCGGGGGAATAAAATATAACTTCAACTAGGATATCTTAAAACTAGAGTCATGAAAAAAAGAAAATTAATACTTGCTACGATAGCCTTGTTCTTAACGGCAACGATATTTGCTTCTACAACTCGCTATGTTTCGCCTTCCGGGAGTAATACATTTCCCTTTACTTCCTTGGCTACGGCATCAACGTCGATATCTGCTGCCGTTACGGTTTCGGTCAACGGCGATGTGATTTTGGTTAATGACGGAACTTATGTGTTTTCGTCAACCCTGACAATAAACAAAGGAATTACCCTAAAAAGCATAAATGGTTCATCAGCAGCCATAATAGATGGCAACAATAGCGTAAAATGCTTGCTGATCAACAATCCCAATGCTGTTGTTGAAGGGTTTACTGTCCAAAATGGTTATAACCCCAGTGGGTTTGGCGGTGGCGTTAATATCGTGAACGGAGGCCTGGTGAAGTTTTGTACTATAAAAAACAACCGGGCGCGCGATGGCGGTGGCGTGGCGATCGATAATTCCGGTTATCTCGAAAACTGCTATGTAACAGACAATATTGCAAACAACGGAAGCGGTGCCGGATATGGTGGTGGTGTCCGTCTCCTTAACGGCGGCGAGATCAGGAATTGCGTGATTACCGGAAATACTTCCGTTCGTTATGGCGGTGGCGTCAATATCTGGAACGCCGGTAAAGTTAAAAACTGCGTTATCGCCAAGAATACGGCCCCGGCAGGAAAAGGTGCAGGAATTAGAACTAGAAACAACAGTTATGTTTACAATTGTATAATTTATTATAACAATGGGGACAACTGGGTTGCAGGTGGGGGTTCATACCATTTTTATAATTCATGCGTAAATGCTTCAATACCTGCCGGTAAGAAAACATCAACCATTAATTCCGTCCCTATGTTCGTTGATCTCACGCCCGGTTCCGAGAATTATCGCCTCCAGGCCGGAAGCCCTGCCATTGACGCGGGCGTAAACATTGGTTGGATGGCAAGCGTTCCCGATCTGGACGGGAACACCCGTATAGTAAACGGCACCGTTGACATGGGCGCTTATGAATATGTCAGTGCGCCCACCGATACCGACGGCGACGGCGTTGCCGATGCAAATGATGATTATCCGGCAGACCCCTTGAGGGCCTTCGACAATTTCTTCCCCTCAGGAGGTTTCGGGACACTCGGCTTCGAGGACCTCTGGCCCAGCAAAGGCGATTACGATTTTAACGACCTGGTTGTTGATTATCGTTTTAAAACAGTTACCAACGCCTCCAATAATGTGGTGGAGATTTATGCTACCTTTAAGGTAAAGGCCTTTGGTGCCGGCTACCGCAACGGTTTTGGCTTTCAATTCCCTAACGCCAATGTTGCCGCATCGGACCTCGCTGTCAGCGGATACGACCTTCAGGAAGGTTATATCAGCCTAGCTGCCAATGGATTGGAGCAAGGACAGGCCAAGCCCACGGTTATTGTTTACGACAACTCCTTCAACATAATGCAGCATCCCGGTTCCGGTACAGGAGTGAACACCGAGCAGTGGGCTCCCTATGTGTCGCCGGAGTCGCTGCACATCTATATTGCCTTTGCCGGTACATATACCATGGCACAAGTGGATATAGAGAACTTCAACCCATTCTTGGTAATAAACAAGTTCAGGAACGACGAGGTTCACCTTCCCGACTATGTGCCTACCGACCTGGCTAACACCTGGCAGTTCGGCTATGCCGACGACGACAGCGACCCTTCGTCGAACAGATATTATAAAACAGCGACCAACCTGCCGTGGGCGATAAACATACCGGAACCTTTCGACTACCCTACCGAGCGGACCGTTATTACCTCAGCTCACCTGAAATTTGCCGCATGGGCGGAAAGCGATGGCGTTTTATTCCCGAACTGGTATCAGGACCTTCCGGGATATAGAAATTCGGGAAACATATATAATCATCCGTAAGTATCAGAATAACAGATATTTAAATATTTAATTCCATACCGTCGTAGGCTAGTTCTATAAAATCGGGAAGCTGCTTGTTGACATCCTCGTGTTTTCCCATCAAGTGGCTAATATGGGTTATTATACCTCTCTCCGGCCTTAAGAACTCCAATATGTCAACTGCTTGCTGCAGACTGAAATGCGAAGGGTGGGCCTGCTTGCGGACCGCGCTCAGCACAACAATCCCGCAATCGCTTATCTGGGCGAGAGTGGAGGCTGGAATATAATGAGTATCTGTGATATAGGCAAAACCGCCAATCCTGAAACCGCTTACTTCCATCCGCTGGTGGAGTGCCTTGAGCGGCTTTATAAGAGTGTTGTTCATATAAAACGCATCTTCATCAAATTCTATTAACTTGAAACGCGGGACGCCGGGGTAAATGTTTTCGCCAAAAGCGTACGAGAATTCCCTTTTTATTGCTTCCTGGTCTCTTTTAGTTGCAAATACGGGCATGTCTTTCTTCTTAAGGAAATTAAATGCCCTTACATCGTCGAGGCCGGCTATATGATCCTTATGGCAATGTGTGATTAATATGCCGTCGATGTCCTTGATTCCTTGCCTTAGCATCTGGTATCTGAAGTCGGGTCCGGCATCTATGGTGAAGCGTGAATCCCGCGTCTCAACCAATACGGATGAGCGTAACCTTTTATCATATTTGCTCCTGCTTTGGCAAACATCGCAGCAGCAGCCAATTACCGGAACTCCTTGCGATGTGCCGGTTCCCAGGAATTTAACTTTTATTTCATATTTCACGGATGCAAATTTAATATTTCTGATTAATTTTATGCCCTCAACCAAAAGCCGGTAAAAGTGGATATTAAAAAGAGTATCAAAAAAGAAGTACAGGATTATTTCTTGTCAAGGATTAAATATTCATCGACCAATAAATCAAATGATTTTAGTTTTTCCGATGTTCGCAAAATTGCATTATTATTCCTGATACACGGAAAAGAAGATCTCGACATTGCTCGCAAAATCCTTAAAAAGGCTAATAATAAAGGATTCGAAGTGTCTTTGATAGCCTTTTCCGATACCGGGAGAACGCCAGATATAATTACGGACAGGAATACCTATATTTTTACCCGTGACGATTTTAATTATAAATGGGCCCCCCATGGTGAGCTAAAAGATTATCTGGGAAAATCCGGCTTCGATCTGATTATCAACTTTTGCCTTGACGGTAGAGCAGAGATCGTCAACCTCTATACTTTGGTCAATGCTAAGTTTCGGATTGCGAATCAAGATGATAGCCACTTTAAATACAACGATTTAACAATTAAAATTAAAAATGAGCAAACTGATTGGGCTTCGTTTTATAATTTAGCCCTCAGGAATTTGGAAATGCTGAACATAAAAAAATAAAAGTATGATAAAAGGAACCGGGGTGGCAATAGTTACTCCTTTCGGTAAAAACAACGAAGTTGATGTTGCTTCGCTAAAAAAATTGATCAATTTTATAATTGAAGGCCGTGTTGATTTCATAGTTTCACTTGGCACCACTAGTGAGGCCGTATGCTTGAATGCCTCTGAGCAACAATTGGTTATGGATGTCGTCGTGGAAACTGTTGATAAGCGTATGCCGGTGATTATGGGTTTGGGGGGTAATAATACCCAGTCCGTAGTGGATAAAATAAAGGCTACCGATTTCTCTTCCATCGACGGGATACTCTCGGTTGCCCCTTATTACAATAAACCGAACCAAAGGGGTATTTATGCTCATTTTGCCGAAATCTCGAATAATTGTCCCGTGCCGGTAATTTTATATAATGTGCCCGGAAGGACAAGCTCGAATATCAGCACAACAACATGTTTGAGGCTAGCAAATGATTTTGATAATATCGTTGCCGTAAAAGAGGCTTCGGGCGATATGTCGCAAGTGATGGGAATACTGAAAAACCGACCTCGGGATTTTAGCGTTCTTTCTGGCGACGATGCCCTTACATTCCCTATGATGGCTCTGGGAGGTGATGGGGTTATATCCGTCCTGGCAAATGCTTTCCCAAGGCAATTCTCTGATATGATACGACTATGCCTCGATGACAACTTCACTGATTCTAGAGCAATCCATTATTCTTTGCTTGAGTTTGTCGACTTGCTTTTCGCCGATGGAAACCCAGCCGGAATAAAAGCTGCCCTCGAGATAATGGGAATAATGGGCAATAATCTTCGCTTGCCGATGACATGTGTTGAAAACGAGCATTATAGGAAAATCGAAAGCTTTATATCAAATTATAAACAACTTTGACGTCCGGTTTCTTGTCAATTGGTATGACGTCCCTAATTTTAAGAATATGAATAAATTGCTGCTTGTTTTTTTATTGATTTTTTCCGGCTTTTCCGGTTTCTGCCAAATAGGAAATACCAAGGATATCCCGGACGAGCTGTTGTCAAGAAAGGAAATATTTGTTGAGTTTTCCATCGATAAGACAAATGATGTGAAAACAACTCTGAGCAAGCTCAACAGAATTGTTTCGATATCTGATTTTGACCCCTCAACTTCAAAAGTCGAGGCTTATGTCCCACTAAATAATTATGGGAAATTCCTTAATCTAAATATCGAGTTTAAGATACTTACCCCTCCTTCAATGCTTTTAAGCAGAGATCAGTTGGATAAAAAAGAAGGGAAATCTACCAACGACTGGGATTATTATCCTAATTACCAGCAATATCTTGATATGATGGAGCAGTTTGAAACTGATTATCCAAACCTGTGCGAGCTTGTGAACATAGGGCAAACTAACGAAGGGAGAGACATATTGTTTCTGCATATCAGCGATAATCTCGGTCAAGACCTAGGCGAGCCCGAATTCATGTACACTTCTTCGATGCATGGTGACGAGATTACCGGTTATGTGCTGATGCTTAGGTTAATAGATTATTTATTGAGCAATTATGGTAGCATCCCGAGAGTGGATGACTTAGTTGGGAATACTGATATCTGGATTAACCCTTTGGCAAACCCTGACGGTACTTTTGCCGGAGGCGATAACTCGGTCTTTGGCGCCACAAGATACAACTCGAATGGCATCGACCTGAACCGCAACTATCCCGACCCCGATGATGGCCCGCATCCGGACGGCAATCCGTATCAAACGGAAACAACTATATTTATGGATTTTGCCGACAATCACGATATTGTTATGTCGGCGAATTTTCATGGAGGCGCGGAAGTCGTTAATTACCCTTGGGATACATGGTGGAAATTGACTGCCGACAACGATTGGTGGGTGATGGTGAGCAGGGAGTATGCCGATACAACCCATGTTTTTAATTCAAATTATATGACGGATCTCGACAATGGCATAACCAACGGTTATCAATGGTACACCATTAGCGGCGGAAGACAGGATTATATGAACTACTATAAGCATTGCCGTGAGATAACCATCGAGTTGTCTTCCACTAAACTTCCACCGGGAAACCAGCTTCCTTCCTTTTGGAACTATAATTATCGCTCTTTGCTGAACTATATGGAGGAAGTTAGGTATGGAGTAGGCGGCGTGGTAACAAATGCCGCAAACGGCAATACCATTAAAGCAAGGGTCTTTGCCGATTCACACGACATTGATGAATCTTTTGTTTATTCAACGGCTTCCGCAGGCGATTACAAGAGATTGCTAAAAGCTGGCTCGTATAGTTTAACATTCTCTGCATTAGGGTACTATGATAAAACTTTTCCGGCGGTTGCAGTAAGTGATTTTCAATCTACCATACTTGATGTTCAGCTCGACCCTATTGTGAGCGTGGTCGAGAACAAGAGCGTGATGGCGGAAGTTTATCCCAACCCGGCTGTTGATTTCGTGAATGTTTCTTTTCCTGTAAATGATATTTATTTATTGTCGTTAATCGATAATCAGGGGAAAACCCTTGCCTCAAAGACTGTTGAGGGTATGAAGTGCCAACTAAACCTCCAAGGATATTCAAAAGGAAAATATATTATTTTGGTAAAAAACAACAAAGGCAAATCATTTGTTGTAAATTTGGTTGTTAAATAACAGCTACAAATGAAGATATTGAGTATTGAGGATATACGTGCTGCCGACAGTTACACTATTGCCAACGAACCAATAAAGTCCATCGACCTGATGGAGAGGGCTTCGGCAATGATCTTCAAATGGTTAAAAAAACGGATCGAGAAAGGCTCATCGGTTTCTGTTTTCGCGGGCCCCGGGAATAATGGCGGCGACGGCCTGGCATTAGCCCGTATGTTAAGTGGTTTATCTTACGAAGTTGAGGTGAATTTGGTTCTTTTTACTCAAAAATTTTCCGATGATTTCACCCAAAACCTAGATAAATTAAAAAACCTTGGAAATATTGTTGTTAACGAGATAAAGTCTAACGAAAACCTGGTAACCCTTTCTGCGAAAACAGTAATTATCGATGCCATATTTGGCTCCGGCTTGAGCCGGGAAGTCGAGGGCTTAGCCGCTGATGTTATTCGATATATTAATAATCAGCAGTGCATAAAAATATCCATTGACGTCCCTAGCGGGATGTTTGCCGACAAGTCATCACGGGAAACGGCCAAAACCATTGTTCGTGCCGACTATACCTTGAGCTTCCAAATGCCCAAGCTTGCCTTCATGATGCCTGAGAACGATGAGTTCACCGGCAACTGGCATATACTGGATATCGGTTTGCACCCTGATTTTATCGACGCCGCCGAAACGAACAACTTTTTTGTTTTGAAAAAAGATATACAGGCCAACCTTCTGACCCGAAAAAAGTTTGCGCATAAGGGTAGTTTTGGCCATGCGCTTTTAATTGCCGGAAGCTATGGAAAAGTTGGTGCTGCCGTATTGGCCACCAAAGCAGCCTTGCGGTCCGGCCTTGGGCTCTTGCATGTACATATTCCCGGGCTTGCCTGCCAGATATTGCAAACCTCTTGCCCCGAGGCGATGTTGAGCATCGATAGATATGATAATTATTTTTCGGAGCTCCCCGATTTAAGCCCTTATAACGCAATCGGTGTAGGGCCGGGACTGGGAACTCAGCACCAATCGCAAATGGCTCTTAAGTTGTTGATACAGAATGCTTACGTACCGGTAGTTTTCGATGCCGATGCCTTAAATATCCTTGCGGGGAATAAAACCTGGCTTGCCTTTCTGCCAGGAAACTCGGTCTTGACACCCCATCCGAAAGAATTTGAACGGCTTGTAGGTAAATGGGCCGATGATTTCGAGAGGTTGGAACTGCAAAGGCAGTTTGCGGTAAAATATAATGTCGCAGTGGTGCTGAAAGGAGCCAACACCTCTGTTTGCCTGCCTGGTGGCGATGTATATTTTAATTCGACCGGCAATCCGGGAATGGCCTGCGGTGGAAGCGGCGATGTGCTTACAGGCTTGATCACCGGACTTATAGCCAGGGGGTATGCCCCTTCCATAGCAGCAGTTGCGGGAGTGTTTGTCCACGGTCTTGCCGGGGATATAGCAGCA
Source organism: Bacteroidota bacterium (assembly GCA_024279935.1). Classification (GTDB taxonomy): domain Bacteria; phylum Bacteroidota; class Bacteroidia; order Bacteroidales; family F082; genus BM524. The sequence continues at coordinate 2,748 of JAJRQZ010000058.1, read as the reverse complement.
AAAAAATACGGGCATGAAGCGATGATGGCAGGTGATATCATTAATTGTATTCCGGCTGCATTTAAAAAGATCTCATAAAAAAATATTAAACTTAGTGTTTTGAACACGAGAGTAAAACTATGTTTTTCCCTATTTGTCGTTTTGCAACTAACAGTAAATCAATTTAATGTAAATGGGATGCCGGATGGTGCAGAAAAAAGCCCCGGGAACTTGGGCAACAACTGCCTAAGTTGCCATGCAGGCATTGAGGATATTCGCCAGCCGGGCAGCAGGATGATGGATAAAATAAATGACCTGGCCTCAAAGGCCGCTTATCCGGATAATAGCTGCATAGTGTGTCATGGGGGGGACCCCGATGCCGAAACCGCTAAAAAGGCGCATAATGGGTCCATAAGTTATTTTATCGAGAACAATGGGCCTTTGGAGTTCTACCCCGATCCGGCAAGCGTTTGGATAAACGATAAAACTTGCGGGATGTGCCATTGGGAACAGGTAAAAACCCAGTTTACATCCCTTATGTTTACCGAAGCCGGGAAAATCCAGGGAACAACATGGGGCTTCGGGGCCAGGCAAGGCTATAATCACGATCTTGCAAATGTTGCCGTCGAGGAAGTGGCTGCACATGAGCTTTTGGGCTCCGGCATCTATAAAAATTATATGAGGGAGATTAAAAATGCCGAGCCGCAGGTGTTTCCAAAAAAAATGAAAGAGCTGCCACCGGCGCCAAGCCCCGAAGAGATCGAGAAAGACCCTTCGCTGGCGGTTTATACATACCTCCGTGCCGAATGCCAGCGTTGCCATACAGGAGTGAAAGGAAGTAAATCGGATGGGGACTATAGAGGGACAGGTTGTGGTTCATGTCATATACCTTATTCTAACAGAGGACTTTATGAGGGTGGCGACAAAACTGTCAACAAGACTGAAAAAGGACATCTGCTCGTTCATTCCATTCAGTCGGGCAGGAATGCCACTGTTACTATACATGATAAAAAATATACAGGTATTCCTACCAAGACATGTACATCCTGCCATAATAGAGGCAGGAGGATAGGTGTTTCCTATGAAGGATTGATGGAGACATCTTATGAATCACCTTTTATGAGCGATGGCTCGGGCCAGAAAAAAATTCACAAAAAAAATTATATCCACTTACAAGCCGACGTGCATCTAAAAAAAGGAATGCTGTGCCAGGATTGCCATACATCGGGCGATATGCACAGCTTGGGCGATTTGTCGGGCGCAATACAGGGAGCCGTGGAAATAGAATGTCAGGACTGTCATGGCACACCAACAAAATATCCATGGGAGCTGCCTATTGGCTATGGCGACGAGATAATTGAGAACCGGCCTGACATGGAATCCCCAAGAGGTGTTTCCGACAGCGTGGAAGAATATCTCAGGAAAGGATGGCTGGCACCCCCGGGTGATGGTTATCTGATTTCATGCCGCGGCAATGCCATGCCGCATATCGTTAAAAAAGGAAACGAAATCATACTTTATTCGGCAAGCGGGACTGATATCGTCTTGCAACCTCTGAAGAAACTTGCCGATGAGAATAAATTGAGCCTCGAAGGAAAGATTGCCATGCTCCAGATTAGCGGCCATATAGAAAATATGGAATGTTATGCCTGCCATGCCACCTGGGCGCCGCAATGCTACGGATGTCATATTAAAATAGATTATTCAAATACCTCGCAAAGGAAAGATTGGGTGGAGATTGCCAAGCACCCCGATAAAAACGGTCAAACCGCAGATGCCTTGTCAGCCGAGGACTTTAAGAATATTGCCGATATTGTTTTAAGCGGTGAAGTAAAGGAACAGAGAAGTTTTCTGCGCTGGGAAGACCCACCTCTGGTAATAAATGGCGAACACCGGGTTTCTCCGGCAATACCGGGTTGTCAGACAACAGTTACCGTTATCGATAAGAATGGGAACACCAGGCTTTTAAACCATATTTTTAAGATTCCTAATGTTGAAGGCGGAGGCAAGCAAGGGCAGCTCGCCATCGACATTGCACCTGTTCAGCCTCATACCATACAAAAAAAGGCAAGGGCATGCGAAAGCTGCCATAATAATCCCAAGTCGATGGGATATGGTATAGAAGGCGGTGTCCTTTATTCCGACCCTTCAAGGAACATAATAATGGACCTGACTGATATTAACGGGAATCCCTTGGCTCAAAAAATTGATACGCAGTTTAATGCGATAAAAAACCTCGGCATGGACTGGAGCAGGTTCTTGGATGAGGACGGCAATCAGCTACAGACAGTAGGCCATCATTTTTCGGGATCCCGACCATTAAACAAACAAGAGTTAAACAAACTGGACAGGAGGGGGGTTTGTATTTCTTGCCATGAGACCATACCCGACAAGGATCCGGCTTCCAGCCTGATGAGCCATATAGCCAAATATGCCGATGTTGAAATCGACAATGCCGGGCATTCGTCCATACTCAACAAATCTATACGCATAGCCGCCTGGGCACAGCTATTGGCGGGCATTGTCCTGCTGATTGCTGCCTTGTATCTCATAAAATGGTTTTTCAGGAAAAGATAGGCGTCCTGCTTCCTGAGGGCAAAACAGTTTGCTGCTTGTGGGTTTTGCCGTCTCATAGATTCCATTAGTAAATGCAACTTTTACGGGCAAAAGATAGTTTTAAATGCTAGCCCTTCGCTCTCTTTGAGAAGTGGAGCGTAGCGAAACGAAGCAAAGAGAGCGAAGGGCTATTCCTTCACTCCAGATGCTTCT